>JACUTT010000085.1 GCA_014859655.1 Campylobacterales bacterium | reverse complement strand
TGGTATCTGCTGCCTGAGTTTTTTGTGCGAAACGCCATGAAGTACACAGGCTACAAGCTTGGCCAAAAATATGAAAAACTGCCAAAGTGGCTGATCAAAAAGTTTAGTATGCATCACAGATGGTGGGATGAGAGATCATAAAAAAGTGTGAATGGGTGGAAGGGTAAATGGGTCGATGGGGAAAGAGCGGGATTCCCGATCTTTTTTCGTCCCATCCTCTCCTGAGGTGGGATGCATACAGATGTTTGAATGGTCAATGACTCACGGCCTGGAGTAGGGGAACCACCTCAGGAGAGATGGTTCCAGTGAGTTTCTGAGTAGGAATTTTATTCAAAACATTAGGTCCTCTCTAGGAACTTTTACCTAAAGATGGTAAAATAGCATTTATTTATTATAATCTGTTAAGTTTATAGCGTGCAACAATAATCTACCCTCAACATTAGGACCCTTGTTAATGAAAAACAATATTTCAAAAATATTTCTAGTCTCTTCTGATCTTTTGGCCATTGCTTTGTCTATCGTGCTGGCTTACTATACAAGGCAGATGTTTGACGGACTGTTTGGTCATGCTCTTTCAATACCTTTAGAGAAATTTTTGTCTTTATATATGCTGTTTTTTGCCATCATCGGGATGTTTTTTTATGAGGGTTCCTATACAAAGCGATTTGATTTTTGGCACGAAAGCCGCCAAGTCTTAAAAGGGCTGTTTTTTGCATTTTTACTTATCATGGCTTATCTGGCAATCACTAAAAGCGTAACGAACTACTCGCGTTTTGTCATTGTTTTTGTATTTGTTTATGCTTCTTTTTTTGTACCTTTGTTTAAAAACATTCTCAAAAAGCTTCTGTACAAAGCAGGTATATGGCAAAGAGAAGCGAAGGTGTACGGTGATGATGAGTTTGTGCAGACAGAAATATTTGGCAATCCTTATCTGGGTTATGTTCATGCGGACAAAAAAGAGCCGAAGACAGTTTTTATTAATTCATCAAACCTAAATGCTAGCGAGCTTGAGAGTATCATCGACTCGGAGATATGTTCTAAACATGAGGTGATCTTTATTCCTATGATCAAGGGGTATGAGTTGTCTCAGTCATATATCTATGAGCTTTCCAACACAAGAACCAATCTTATAGAGATAAAAAACAGACTCAAAAGCAAGTATAGACGCAGACTGCAGGAAATTTTCAACTATGCTTTTGCTCTCTTATTGCTTCCTGTGCTCTTACCAATTATCGCTATCTTGGCTTATTTGATAAAAAAAGAGTCTCCAGGCTCAGTCTTCTTCTCGCACAACAGAATCGGCAAGCGCGGCAAGATCATTCCGACGTGGAAATTTAGAAGCATGTATCAAGATGCTGCGGAGCGGCTTGAAAAGCTCTTGGCTGAAGATGAAAATATTAGAAAAGAGTGGGAAACAAATTTCAAGCTCAGGGATGATCCTCGGGTAACCAAAATAGGCGCATTTTTACGCAAGACTTCGCTGGATGAGCTTCCTCAGATATTTAATGTTCTCAAAGGCGAGATGAACTTTGTCGGCCCAAGACCTGTCATACAAAAAGAGATCGATCAATACTACAAAGAAAATGCCGAGTATTATCTGATGGTAAAACCGGGGATCACAGGTTTGTGGCAGGTAAGCGGAAGAAGCGATACGGATTATGACTTTAGAATCGCTACCGACAAGTGGTATGTCACAAACTGGTCGTTGTGGCTTGACATTGTTATCTTGTTCAAGACAATTAAAGTTGTTCTTTTGAGAAAAGGCGCGTATTAAGGGTAGAAGAGTGGAAGGGTTCGCTTCGCTTCGGGGTGGATGGGGAAAGAGCAATGGAGCCAGTTCCTCGTCATCCTCGGGCACCGACCCGGGGATCCAAAGTGTAGGAGAGAGATTCCCAATC
>JACUTT010000058.1 GCA_014859655.1 Campylobacterales bacterium | reverse complement strand
AAACAGGAGGTCACGACGCAGATCATCCTCTCTCATGGCGAGACTATCATCATCGGAGGGCTCTCCAAAGACCAGACGCGTACCACGATGAGCAAGGTTCCGCTTTTGGGTGACATCCCCCTTCTCGGTGCTCTTTTTCGTCACTCTGAGGATATCGTCGACAACCAGTCGATGGCCATTGTCATCACCCCCTACGTCGTCATCAACAGTGCCAGCCTCTCAACCTTGCAAGAGAACCTGGGTATTCTAGGGCGTATTCAGGAGCAGTATAACAACGAGGTTTTCAAAAAGATCGAAGACGATGCCAAAGAGAGACTTGAAAAATGATACGTGAAGAGCGCTACCACAACACGCATCTGCCAATGGCGGAGCCTGAAGGGGTAGATTTTAATGTCGCGTTGAAAAACCATCTGCTCTTTACCACGATCGATGATGCCCTCGTCGCAGCGCTCTCTTCCAAATGGCTTATCGAAAGCAGCAACCATCTCAACAAGATTGATTTCAAGGGCAGAGTAATGATCCTTGACGATGTTTCCTACGACCTGCTGCACAATAAATACCTTGAGGCAAAGACCGACAAAGAGATCGCCTCCATGAAGGATGAGCGCGATGAGAATGTAGACGAAGAGGAGCTCTCTTTGGAAGAGTTTTTGCGCACCTCCAGCGACATTCTCACCTCGGAAGAGTCTGCGCCTATCATCAAGTTTGTCAATGCGCTCTTTTACCAGGCGGTGAAGAAAAAAGTCAGCGATATCCACATCGAGACGCACGAGAACAGAGGTGAAGTCCGTTTTAGAAGTGACGGTATTCTTTTTAAAAATGCTGACATGGACAGAAAGGTCATGGACCTGGTCATCAGCCGTATCAAGATCGTCTCCAACCTCGACATATCCGAAAAAAGACTCCCTCAGGACGGACGAACGCAGGTACGAATCGCGGGCGAAAACGTCGACATACGGGTTTCTGTCCTTCCGACCTTCTACGGCGAACGGGTGGTTATGCGTATCTTGATGCAGGGAGACCGGATTCCCGAGCTTGTGGAGCTTGGATTTAACGAGGACATGGTGAAGCGCTTTGAAAAAGTGCTTCACTCCTCGCACGGCATCATTCTTGTGACCGGGCCTACGGGTTCGGGAAAGACAACGACCCTGCACTCATTTTTGCAATACGTCGCTTCGCCGGAGAAAAACATCATCACCGTCGAAGACCCCGTAGAATACAAGGCCGCCAATATCAACCAGATCCAGGTCAACGAAAAAGTAGGCCTCACTTTTGCCAGCGCGCTGCGCTCTATTTTGCGCCAGGACCCCGATACGATCATGATCGGCGAGATTCGCGACGAGGAGACGGCACAGATTGCAGTGCGCGCGGCATTGACGGGCCACCTTGTGTTCTCGACCCTGCACACCAACAGTGCGGCGGCGACCTTGACACGCCTTTCGGATATGGGCATCGAGCCCTTTTTGATCTCCTCCTCGCTTCTGGGCGTGCTGGCACAGAGACTGGTGCGAAAACTCTGCCCACACTGCAAGGAAGAGGACGAAATGGCGGAGTCTTATGTAGATGAATACGGCCTGCCTGCAAACGCCGTGATCTACAAGGCGGTAGGCTGCAGCGAATGCGGCTATAGCGGCTATAGCGGGCGCGAGGCACTGGGCGAACTGCTGATTATGGACGACGGCTTGAAGATACTTCTGAAAACGACAACCAATGAGGTGGATATCCGACACTATAGCACGGCTCAGGGCCTGAGAACTATTCCGATGCAGCTAAGAGAGGTCCTCTTAAAAGGGGAGACCTCTTTAGACGAGGCGATCAGGATAGGGCTTCATGAAAACGCATAAAGAAGCCTAAGCCATGTGCTCTCACAGCAAAAAAAATCGCCGCGCCTTTACCTTGATCGAAGTGATGGTGGCGGCAATACTAATCTCTATTGTCGGACTTTCGCTTATGCAGATGCATCAAAAGAGTGCACAGATGAGCCACACTATGCAGATGAAGTTTCAGTACTCCGACTGGATTTTGATGAGTGTCTTTGAGAGTGATATGGAAAAGACACGAAAGCGGGTCAGTTTTGAGGCGCTGATGAAACCTTTTAATATCAATGATGACAGCATCAGAAAAAGCTTAGACAAAAAGGCAGAGATCACGACGGCACTCTTTGGCCGTATCGACGCTTCGGACATCATAAAAGAGATGGAAAAACAGAGCGACCGCAAGATACCTGTTTTTGAAGGACTGCGCCTTGAGGTCTATGCGCAAAACGTGCAGATTGAGCATGAGGGCTACCTGATCTACAGGGTGATCAAACCATGAAAAAGGCCTTCACACTCATCGAGCTTATGATCTCGATCATTCTGCTCTCTATCATCGTGACTTTTTTGTATCAGGCAGTTGCCCAGCTCCAGCATTCCAATCAGCGGCTTCTGGCCCGCACAGATGAGGTGGACAGAAGAGAAAACATTTTGAAGCTTCTCTATAATGACTTTATCAACGCACGATCGCTCTCCTGGCGCGAGAAGCGGACTCAAACGGACAGGATCGTACTGCAAACCTCCAATAGTCTTCATGATATGAGCGAGCCTTATGTGCACTACAGGGTCTATCGGGATGAAAAGAGTCTGCGCCGCATCGAAAGTCCTGCAGAGGAGCTGAATTATGAAAGGAGTGTCTTTCGCTTTGATACGGTGCTTCAAGGCGTTGAATCCTTCAAGGTCTATGAGAGCCGGGGTCACTGTTTTATCTATCTTAAAAGCGAGGGGATGGAGGAGATATACCTTGACATTCTCCCTCCTTCTATGGCGTTTAAGAGCCAAGCCGATGCCAACAAGAGCGCAGAGAGCAACACCAGCAATAGCGAGAGAGACGAAGAAGAAGTTGAGGTGCAAGATGAACAGATATAGCATTGCCGCAGGGATGAAAGGTGCCTTTTCGCTGATAGAGCTGATGCTGGTGGTAGTGATCATCGGCATTGTCTACGCCTTGGCACTCTCCTCATTCAAGCCGCCTGAAAAACAGGGAATGGAGCTCTTTACGCTCTACACTCTGCCTGATTATCTGCGCGAAAACTTTGCCCTGGCGGATGCGAAGATCGTCTGTTTTGAGCCCTGCGGAAAATGCAATCTCATGGTGAATGGGGCATGGCAGGAAGAAGAGATTGAACTGTTTGACTCCTCTAACGTGAAGTCCTACATGCTTGATCTCGAAGGCTTTGCACTGGAAAAAGAGTTTGCCCCGCATGACAGGGAAAATGCGTATAAAAAAGCCTGTTTTGTCCTGCACAAACGTCCAAATGGCTCAATAGAGTCGATCGTCTTGGAAAAGGACAAAAAATTCATCTACTACAAGGCAGGCTATGAAGAAGCGAAAGAGTACGAGACCCTGGCAGCTCTTCAAAGCGAGTACAAAAAAATTGTATACGAGATAGGGGCAGAGAAGTGATTTTTAAATACAAAGGCTTTAACGAAAAGGGCAAAAAAGAGAGCGGCAATATCGAAGCGAGCAGTCTCGAAGAGGCCAAACTCAGGCTGAAAGCCCGCTCTTTTATCTACGAGAGCATCTCCCAGGAGCAGGCCTCGCTCTTCCATAAGCTCAAAAACCTCCGCGCAAAAGCGGTCCCCAACAAGGTGCTGATCAACCTCTCGCGAGAGATCGCCGCCTATATACGCTCAGGCATGACGATAGTGCGCACGGTCAAGCTCCTCTCAAACCAGTACAAAGACGACAAGCGCACGGCCCTCTTTCTCTCGGCTATCGGGACCTATCTGGACGAGGGAAAGAGCTTTTACTCCGCACTGGATCATCAGAGCGTCTACACTTTGCCGCATTTTTACAAGCAGTCGGTCAAGGTCTCCGAAGAGCGCGGAGTGATGGGCGTGGTCCTGGTGGAGCTGGCCCGCTTTATGAAAGAGCAGGAACGCCTGAATAAAGAGGTCGGCGCGGCTCTTTTTTATCCGGGATTTATGATCCTCGTGGCTGTTGGCGCGATCAGTTTTATGTTTGCCGTCGTGGTACCGCGGATTACGGATATCTTCAAGCAGATGCGCCAGGAGCTTCCGCCGATCACGGAGTTCGTTATCGGTGCGGGCGATTTTATGGGCGCGAGCATTCAGCTGATGGGCGTGCTTCTAGTTCTCTTTGTCGCGGCCTTTGCCTATCTGATGAAGAGCTCTTCGGCGTTCAAGTACGGCGTTGATACGCTGATATTGAAGATCCCTCTTTTTGGCTCTATCGTCAAGAAGAGCGAGCTGGGGCGTTTTGCCTATATGAACGCGCTTTTGATGCGCTCCGGCGTACCGATGGTGCAGGGGATCAACCTCTCCTCGCAGATCCTTAAAAACTCCGTTATCTCCACGATCTTGCAAAAAGCCGCCAAAAAAGTGGTGGAGGGTTCAAGCCTCTCTGCAGCGCTCGAGTCGGACGAGAAGCTTATCGGGATCGGTTTTATCCAGTCGGTGGCTCTGGGCGAAGAGACCTCAAATGTTCCAGACGTGATGAGCAATGTCGCCGAGCTCTATTTCGAAGACAACAAGGACAAAATAGGGATACTTCTCTCCTTGCTTGAACCGATGCTGATGCTCTTTGTCGGCGTCGTCATCGGCGCGATCGTCATCGCCATGCTCCTGCCCATCTTCTCGATGAACATAGGCTAAAAATGAGACGACACGGCGTTGCTTTGATGCTCACACTCTTTATGCTCCTGGCGATGAGTGCCGCGCTGAGCATCACGCTGGCGCTTTTTCAAAAAGGCTTTACGACCTACACCGCCAACAGTTTTCGCATACAAAGCGCTGTGTTGATCATAGACACGGTCAACATCGTGGCCTCTTTGGCCAAAGAGGTCGGAGAATCGCCCGAAGCCTTTGAGATCTTGATGCTAAGCGCACAAGAGCTTCCTCTTCGCGTAGGCAATGTCGACATGCTGGTCAGACTGCGCCCGCTGGGCTCAAAGTTTAACATCAACCACTACACACGTGACAAGCACTACGAGAAGCTCTACGCCTACCTCCTGGGCTACAACCTCCAGCGTCCGGGCTACATCCTCGACATGATAGAAGACAGCCTCGATGCGGACAGCGACGAAAACCAATATGGAAGCGAACGCGTACTCTACGACCCCTTTTTTGTGCAGGGAAAGATTGTTGATTATTCCCAGTTTGTGAAACTTCTGGATACCTACGCCAAAGAGACAAAAGATCCAAATATCTACAGAGTCCCCTGGCGAGCGTGGATGAGTTTTGAGGGGGAGTTTTTAGATGAAAGGTATCTCACGCCTCAGCTGATAGAAGTCATAGAAACCCCTGGCGGCATCAGCGAAGAGGCGGCGGATTTTGATACGCTCGGAGAAAACGGCTCAGAACTAAACTGCGAGCTCTACCTACGCCAGGACGAGGCCCAAAGTATTTCCGAGTTCAACTTCAGCCTCAAGACCAAGACGATCTCTAATTTTCGGGCTATTTTGTAGCAAGAAAGATTAGGTATAAAATTTTCTGCTCTAAAATATTTTGTAAAACTTCTCATCTGCAAGTTCAAGCATCTCTCTATCGCCCCTGCTGTCCCCATAGGCATAAATATAGTTATATCTGGCCAAATCGTATTGTTCTCTTATGCGATTTGCCTTTTCTATGCCATAGCAGTTTTTTGTAAGTAGTTTACCTGTGATTTCATCATCTTTTATCTCTAGTTTTGTAGCTATGAGTTCTAAGCCGTTTTTCTCGCACCATGGGCGAAGCCAACAGTCAATGGAAGCTGAGACGATGACGACTTGATGCCCTTGTGCTTTGTGCCACGCAATTTTTTCCATCGCTTTTGGTCGTAGTATTTTATCGATGTGTACGAGTGAGTATTCATTGGCTACTTTTAAAAATACCTTTTTCCTCATCCCTTTAAAAAACCATGAAAGCATCTTTTGCTTGGCTTTGTAGTTTGGTATGAGTTTGAGTTTATACGCTACTAAAACAGGACTAAGCACCACCAAACCAAAAACAAACCTACCATCTCCCACTACAAAGCGGATGAATTTTAGAAGGCTGTCATCTTTGGTGATGGTTCCGTCGAAGTCAAAAAAAGCAATAGTCGACATCTTGACTATCGCTCTTTTACTACCAAAGATTTCAAATACGCATTGCGATCCTCTTTGGTGGCTGGGTTGCCACCATCATTAATAAAGGAAACCGAAAATGAGATATTTGAATCAGTGTTCGTTTGAAATGGAATGATATAGTCCTTGAACTCACTATTGGTCTCAACAATTTTTTCAGCAATTACAGTCTTTTTATCTTTTTCATTGTATGAAATTTCGATTTTAAGTTCTGCGTATTTCTTTGCATATGGTGTTCCCTTGGCGTTGACTGTGAAATCATAGTTGCCTTTTTTTAGTTCATATGTAGCCGTGCTGACAGTACCATTCCAATACATGCCCAGTGGGTTTCCTTTGTAGGGCTTAGTAAGGTTTAGTTTTGAAAAGTCTACATTAACAGCTATCCCATTGAAAGCTTCCAAGCATTTTTGACTTGCAATATTATTGGCAAAAAGGGTACCTTTAGCTCCAATTTTTGATATCTCAAAAACTTTTTGTATTGCTTTATTCTTCAATTGTTCTGATTTTGCAATGTGATCTCCATGGGCATCTAGAACAAAAAAACATTCTTCTAATGTACCGTTATTATAATTTTCGTCAAAAATATTTTTACCTAGTATGTTCATGTTTAGATTAAGCATGTCACTATATGCTTGATAATATCCAACGAAACCATATAGAGCGATTTTTTCTTTAGATTGAGAAACTTCAAAAAGGACTTCTCTCCATTGTTGTTTTGAAGGCTTGTCATAATAACCGATTTGGAACAGGTGTGAAATTGAAAAGTATACGATTATTAGTAAAGTTGTTATTTGGAGTAATTTACCTTTTAATAAATATATTCCGTAAGAAACCAACAATATAAGTGCAGGTAAGATCATAATAGTATTACGGCCAGTCAATAAAGGAACTGCTGTTATACTCCTTAAATATGGTAGTAAATATCCAAAAACTATCCAAATAATCAATATTATTGTCGCCATCTTGTATTTATGATGTTCTTCTTTTTTGAATAAATATACCAGACTGAAAAAGATAGCCGTGATGAAAATTCCATAAAGAAAATTATTTCCAACATAGCCCCGCATATAATCTAAAAAGAAAGTTGCAGAAGGCTTTCCAATCCAAAAACTCGTCTTGGCTTCATGCGAAAGTATGTATTGGAGTATAGGCAACAGAGATATGATGAAAAATACAGTGGCTATACTAGCTATTTTTATCAAATGTATGCGATTGCTTTTTTCTTTAATTAGGTAAACAATAAAAACAATTACTTCTGTCGCGACTAGGAAGAAACCAAAGAAATGGGTGTTTAAAAGAGCGACTGTTACTAAAATATAGATCATTAAATCTTTTTTGCTATAGCTATTTAGAACTCTAAAAAAATACATATAAGATAAAGCTGTAAATAAAAACAACAAACTGTAAGAACGAACTTCTTGCGCATAGAAAATCAAAAAATAATTAACAGTAGCAATGGTAGCTGCGATCAATCCAACTTCTTTATTGAAAAATTCTTTTCCAAGCAGATACATTGTATAAATTCCTAGTGAACTTATTGTTGCAGACAATAATCTTCCAGCTAATTCATTAAAACCAAAAATATGATACCAAATCCATAGAATAGATTGATATAAAGGTGGATGAACATCTTTAACTGTCATTTCAAACATGGTTCCAAAACTTCTGCTAGGGTTAGATGCATTTGCACTAAACAGCTCATCCAGCCAGTAGCTTTGAAAAGTTAAACCTTTCATTCTTAATACAAGTCCTAAAACAATAATTAGCAATAAACTTATTACAATAATATGCTTTTGTAAATAATTTTGTAATCGTTTAAACGTGTTCATATACTCATCCCCTTAAACTTCAACTCCGGAATCATTTTTATCACTAGCATCACCCATTTCCATATCGATTTTGTGTAAATCACATCTTTGTTCTTTTGCTGTGCCTGAAACATATCACGCGCCACCTTTTCGGGTTGGGCTGTTAGCTTTGGAGGTAGGTCAAGGCCTATTGTCATTTTAGTAGCGACAAATCCCGGTTTTACGGTCAATACATGCACGCCGCTTTCATAGAGGCGATTGCGCAGGCCGCTTAAGTAGGCGGTAAAAGCCGCCTTGCTGCTTCCGTAGATGTAGTTGGCTTTTCTGCCTCGCTCACCGGCAACAGAGCTTACCCCTACGATAAAGCCGTTTTTATTGTGTTCCATATCATTGGCAACAATATTTAAGATGCTCACAGCGCCTGTGTAGTTGACGGTTATGGTGTTGAGTGTCTCTGCCCAGTCGCTTTCACATTTTTTTTGCTCTGCCATGTAGCCTGCAACGACGATGACACCCAGCGGCTTTTCTTGTAAGTTCTCGTAAAACGCCTGATGCGTATGAAATGCGCCTAAATCAAACTCCAGCAGCTCTACCGCAACAGAAGTTCTTATTTTTATGTCCGTGGCCAAACTATGGAGAGTCTGTATCTCTCTTCCTGCCAGGTATAAGCTGTAGCCGTGTTTGGCGTACTCTCTTGCGACGGCTTGTGCGATGTCGCTTTTTGCACCGATGATTAAAACATAGCTCATAGTCAGATTCCTATCCTTTTACTTTGAAGTGATGCGAATTTTGTATCCATAGCCTTACTCTTTCTGTAGCTTCTAAATTTTTCTATCATGGGGTACCCTTTTTCAAATGTCTCTTTGCTAACTCGAACGTCTTTTGTGAGGTAGATTCTTCCGCCGTATTTGACGACGATCTCATCGAGCGCATCCAAAAGATCAAAAAGCCCTTTTTCAATTTTAAAGTCCAGTGCCAAGCTATAGCCCTTGATGGGAAACGAGAGATAGTTGTCATTGGCTTCACCATAGAGTTTAAGCACCGCCAAAAATGAGCCCTTGCCGCTTTGCGAAATGCGCTTTAGAATCTCCTCTAGCCCCTCGTAGCTATGTTCTTTGGGCAAAATGAACTGGTACTGTGTAAAACCGCCCTTGCCATAGATGCGGTTCCAGTTATTGATGCCATCAAGCGGATAAAAAAATGTGCCAAGATCTACTTTTTGATGACTCACGCCCTTGGGCGCTTTGGCATAATAGAGCCAGTTGAATGCTTTGACGCTTAAGTGGTTGAGTGCAAAAGAGGGAAATTTAAAGGGGATATTGAGCTTTTTCTTTTCTTTGAAATTCAAATCGCCGTCATCGGCAAACTCTCCCACCATGAGCAGGCACTTACCCAAAGCGTCGTCTTTGGCCAGACAGTCTATCCACGCTACCGAGTATGGCATATATGCGTACTTTTCAAAGGCCTCAAATGTCTCTTTGAGGTTTTTGGTTTTGATGGTGGTTTGCTCTATGTTTTTGGAGTTTATTTTTTTCAGGCTTATTTTTGCATCGAGGATGACACCCGTAAGCCCCATACCTCCGCACGTTGCTTTGAAAAGCTCGTCTTCTTTTATACAGGTTCTTATCTCTCCGTTGGGAAGCATAAGTCTGAACCCTTCTATACACGCGCTAAAACACCCCTCGACATGGTGGTTTTTACCGTGTACGTCACTGGCTATGGCACCGCCAACGGTGATAAGCTTTGTGCCTGGGGTGACTTTGAGAAACCAACCTTGGGGGACAAAGGCTTCGATGATCTCACTTAGCGTCACGCCGGCTTGACAATGCAAAATACCGCGCGCTTCATCAAAACCTAAAAAATAGTTATAAGGCTTACAGTAGATGATATGCTCGTTTAGGGCACTGTCCCCGTAACTTCTGCCGTTGCCAAAAGGGATACACTCTGTATTATTTAAGATTTCATTACGAAGACTTGGCTTATCACGTAAAACAGTGATATTCTTTTTAATAATCGGGTACATGCCCCAGCTGTTTAATTGCACATCAATCCCTAAAAACAAATTTTTTGTCTAAAAAATACTTCACGACATAGCCGATACTTAACCCGACCACGGCACCGATATATTTTGCACTCTCGCTGTCAAAAAGATAGTCAAAACCTATCTCAAAGCCCCAAAATATAAATGTGGTAAAAACGCCCATGAGTGAATAGAGCGCAAATTTTTTACCGTCATCTTTTTTGTTTTTCGGTTGGTGGTAAAAAATGTACCGCTTGTCTAAGATGTATTTTAAAATCAGACCTGCCAAAGTCCCGCTAAACATAGCCGCGTAAAGATCCAAAAAACCCGTATAAAAAACAAAACTGATATACTGAAACAAAAGATTTACAAGCGTTGAGGCCACTGCAAAAAGTACATATTTAAATGCAAGGTTCATCAAAACTTAACGACCACAAAAAAACTCAGCAGCCACAAAAGTATCGTAAATTGTAAAAATCTGTCTTTTAAAACTATCTTTGTTGGGCTTGCGCTGTTTTCTTCTACAAAAGTTATTTGCATGTATCGCATAATGCCGAGGATTACAAAAAAAGCTGTAAGAAAAAGATACTCGGTATGAAGTCGGGTAATGACTTCTGATGAGACAGTGTAGAGAATGTACGCCACCACGATAACGCCGGACATAAAGACCATAATCGCGTTTACAAACTCTAGGTTGTAGCCATCTATATTTTTTCTGGTCTCTTTTCCGTCTGCGGAGAGTAAGACATCGTCTCTTCTTTTTGCCACTGCCAAAAACAGAGCCAAAAGAAACGTCATGATGATTATCCACATGGAAAGAGGCGTGTCAAGAACACTGTTTCCGGCAAAAAGTCTTAGAACAAATCCCATAGCGATGATAAAAATATCTACTATCGTAATGTGTTTGAGCTTCATGGAGTAGGCAAGGTTAATGAGAAAATAAAAAGCCAACACATAAAACAAACCTATGTTTACAAAAAATGCAAATACCAAAGAGGTGCCAGACAAAAGCATAATCAAGAGTTTTGCGGTAGATTTGCCAACATGGCCACTGGCAAGCGGTCTGAACTTCTTTATTGGATGTTTTTTGTCTTCTTCTATATCCATCAAATCATTGAAGACATAAATGCTGCTTGCGATCAAAGAAAACAGGACAAAGGCAATAGCAGTATTGACAATATCATCCATAACAAAATGAAATGAAAACAGCAGAGGAGCGAAGATAAATAGGTTTTTAATGTATTGATGTGGGCGTAAAAGCGAGATCATTTTTTTCAACGAATTCATCCCTTGCTGGTAAATACTCTAATATATTAGATTGCGTTGGGGATATTAACACATTAAACTTTAATAAATCTAGTATATTAGGGTAGTAATTGAAAGATGTTGATGCTTTGCCGCATAATTTTTCTGAACAACTGCATAAAAGCATTGGTAAAAATGTGAGTAGAATCAGAAGATCAAAGAAAATATCTCAATTAAAATTAGCATATGCTCTTGGCTATAAATCTGTTTCGCCGATTTCAAGTGCTGAAATTTATTATAATCATATACATTTTAACGTTGAACAACTTGTGAAAATCGCTTATGTACTGGAGTGCGAAGTGTGTGATTTCTTCGATAGCAAAGAGATCATGAAAAAAGGCTAAAGAGTAGATTTAGCCCCCGCTTAGTAAGGCG
>JACUTT010000057.1 GCA_014859655.1 Campylobacterales bacterium | reverse complement strand
TCATGTCAAGGGTTTTTTGAGGGAATTTTAAAAGTTCGGGGTTTTGTTTATTTTCGCACTATAAAAACGTGTGAGCTCATCTTTTAAAATCACTCGTTCGGCCTAGAACCCTGCTTGTTTATATAGGGCACCTCTAAAAACCCCAACTGCCTTCAGAGGGAAAAAGAGAGATGCTCTATAATGTATATAAACCAGATTATTCAAAGCGAGCAAGAAAAAAGACCCCCCCCCTCTTTCATTTGTAAACTTCCCTTAGAATAGCGATGACCAACCCTTCTCATAGAAAAGGAAGAGTAGAAGAGGGTTTTCTGCGACGCTGATTTTGTACTGCTTGCATACTGTTACTCCTTTTGTCTTTTATTATAAGCAAGACAACTAATGCTTGCTTATAATAAAAATACTTTGCTCACTTAGCTCTTCTCTTTAGGTGCTCGTTTCAGTACCTTTGCGCTTGCTGTTTTCAGGAGTTCGTTTACAAAGCAGATATGCTTTGGTACCTTGAAGTCCGAGAGATGCTTTTTAAGATAGCTTTTCACATCCACTTCCGACAGGCTTTTTCCGGTAGCCCATCATCACGCAGTCGCCTCTGATAATGATCTCGCCGATTTCTTCGCGCGCGAAAACATGGCATTGAAGCGGTTCAGAGTATCCTCCCTCAAGGCCGAACTGCCCGAAACAAAGGCGCGAACAGTGTTGAACCATAAGAAGTGCCAGGGCAGTTTGGCACGAACGAGCGCATTGTAGACATCCGGTATGCCCAAAAAGACCGTTACCCGTTTCAAAAGCGTCTGCTTGATGATATTACTAAAAGGAAGAAGCGAGAGGATAATGACCATGGAGCCACCAATATATACCGGCAGCAAAACGGAGATAGAGAGGGTAAAAGAGTGGAACATCGGCAGATAGACAATAAACCGGTCTTTTTGCGTCAAGGCAAAACGCTCCTGTCCCCCATAAAGATTTGAAAAGATGTTTTTGTA
This sequence comes from Campylobacterales bacterium, assembly GCA_014859655.1. Classification (GTDB taxonomy): domain Bacteria; phylum Campylobacterota; class Campylobacteria; order Campylobacterales; family Sulfurimonadaceae. Next base: position 11,044 of record JACUTT010000057.1, on the reverse strand, counting down.
CGAAAGCATCGCACCCTTCGGATGGCCTGTTATACCTGAGGTATATATGATGACGGCGAGGTCATCCAGGGTCTTCTCTGCTCTGCTCTTGTCATCGAAGGGAGGAATCGCCATGGCTTCTGAAAAAAGGAAGTGCTCGTCAGAGGCTTCGGGAAGGGTGTCTATCCACACTGTTTTTTCAATCGAAGTTGTGCCTTGAAGCTCTTTCGTCTGGGCCGAGAACTTTGAAGAGGTGATCAGCATCTTCGCCTCGGCATCGTTCAAGACGTACTGATGCTCCTCCTCTTTGAGCATGGTGTTGACCGCTACAACGATGCCACCGATCTTGCTGATCGCAAAAAAGGAGATCAGGAACTCGGCACAGTTGGGCATGACAAGGGTGACCTTGTCCTCTTTTTGCACGCCGCTATAGCACAGGAAACGCGCGAAACTGTCGACGCGCCGGAGAAACTCAATGTTCGATATTTTCTCATTCTCGACAAAGATCACTGTTTTTCGCGCATCGCGGTTGGCATTAGCCAGGATCATCTCATAAAAGTTCTGATAAGGATAGAGCATTTTTATGCCTTCTAGAAAAGTGTTTAGAGCTGCCCTATACAAATACAAAGGACAATAAGTGATAAGAATGTATACTTTCATATAAAATTTCCATGCCCTTGAGCAAAGGCTTACATGTACTCTTTTTTTTCTGACCTTCTTGAAAGCGGCCATAGCTTCGAGCAGAGCGAACTGCTCTTAAAATTTCAGTATCGTGTCATCAATACGATTTTACTAGTCATGGCGTTCTTTACCTTTGTCTTTGCTGTCTTGAGTTCGCTCGGAATAAGCCCGCTCGGAACGGTTCAGACAGCAGTCAACTACCTTCTTGTTTTCAGTGCAGTGCTACTGGTTCACCGGCTGCGCGGCCCTAAAAAACGCTATCTTCAGAGTGCTTACCTGATGTATGCGGTTGCGTTTGTTGACTTTGTGTCGGCACTGTTCTTTGTGCCGCATGACGAGTTTCGTATCATCTGGTTTTATCTTCTTATCTTCGCCGCCTACATCACCGGAGGTGTGCGCGCAGGCAATATCGTCAGCATCATCTCTATCTCTGTCGTGCTCGCCTCAAACCTCTTTTATGATCTCAAGCTCTCTGAAACGGCCATCATCAGTTCGCTTTTGGGGCTTGTGATAGCGACTCTTTTTTTCCGTGCCCACACTAAGAAGATCATCGATTTTGAACAAGAGATCACTTCGCATCAGGAGGTTCTTGCCAAGTTTAACGAGAATCTCGCAAAAGAGGTCGCGCAAAAGACACAAGAGCTCCAGGAGCTAAATGCCTCTCTAGAAAACATGGTTTCTCAAAAGGTGGCACAGATCACCCAGCAAGAACGGGTCATGATCTCCCAGTCGCGTCTGGCGACCATGGGGGAGATGATGAGCATGATAGCCCACCAGTGGCGTCAGCCTCTTTCCACAACGACACTGATGATCACCAATGCGAGATTAAAGTCGATAATCGCGGGCGCAGAGCCCAGCGAATGCGAAAAGATACTCGACCGGATCTCCGACACGATGATCTACCTCTCCGACACGATCGATGATTTTCAGACCTATTTTAAGCCCGAAAAAGCCAAAGAGGAGATATCGCTAAACGCGCTTATCGAGCGTGTGGGTAATTTCATCGAGCCGCGTCTGATGATGGCCCACGTACAGATGCATATCGAGCAGGAAGCTACAGAGTTCGTCGAGACCTTTGCGAATGAACTAGTCCAGGTCCTCATCAACATCACAAACAACGCCATCGACGCACTTTCGGCCAAAGAGAGAGCCGAACGCCACATCTGGATAAACGTGCACAGCGACGAAGAGATGATACAGATCACCATCGAAGACAACGGCGGGGGAATAGAAGAGGAGATCATTGACAAAGTCTTCGAGCCCTACTTTAGCAGCAAGTCCAAAAACGGAACAGGCCTGGGGTTATACATGGCCAAGATGATCATAGACAACCACATAAACGGAACCATTGACGTCGAAAACACCGCCAAAGGCGCCCGCTTTACCGTAGGCCTTCCAAAAAAATAAGCTTAGAATTTGTATTCTACACCCAGGCTTAGAAAATAGACAGCGGTATTACTAAATGTTCCATCAATGCCGTTGTCATTGTTTGAAACCGTTCTGTTCTCTCTGTCTGCATACATAAATGAGGCGCCTATCTCTACCTCTTTTGACAGGGCATGTCGTGCACCTACAGAATAGGCCATCCCTTTAGAGTCCGGGAGTTCAAAACTTAGCGTTTTCTCCGGTACAGGTGTCTCAAAATAGACAAACCCGGCCATAACCGTCCATGACGAATCGTATTTATGCGTTACCCCCAGGCGGTAGCTGTCCGTATCTTTCCAACTTTTATCAAGTGGGGCATCAAATACTGCTTGTAATGTTGCAAAATTTGTCTTATCCCCCTGATACTCAAAATCCAAGGTCTTGTATTTTGACCAATAGGCTTTGTCATACACGAACTCTACTGTTGTCTTTTCATTAAATGTGTACGCAGCGGCAAGGTTCAGTGTTGCAGGCGCAGGGATACGAATGGACACCGGCCCGGAATAAAAACCTCCAATACTGTTTGACAAGCGCGCATTTCCTTTAATATCCAAGTCAATCTTCGAGCGGTAGGTCGCGGCCAGGGAGAGCTCTTTGAGAGGTTTATAGGTAAGGGCAAGGTTATATCCGAAGTCAAAACCGTCCCCCTCCATGTCTCGTGCAAATGCGTACGAAGCTGCCGGAGCCGTAGACTTAACCGTCCCGTCCGAATAGATCACCCTAAGCCCCGCGGCAACAGAGAACTTCTCGTTCACCTTGTAAGCAAGAGTCGGATTGATCTCATACGTCATCAGACTAAACTCTTCTGCCGAGGCTTTTGCAGGCTGATCTTCCCAGCGTTTCGTCAGTCCTACAGGAGAGGTCAAGGCCAGACCAAAACGAAGATTGCCAACTGCCGGGGAGACATAGTAGAAAGTCGGGATCAAAAAGTGCTCTTTTTTAGATGATGCGCTGGTAGGGCCTGTAGGATCTGCAGCCACCGTTCCTTCAAACCTTGTAGAGGTCAGATGGATATAGCTCACATCAATTTCAAATGAACCATTTCCTGTTTCAAAGGCCATATTTGCCGGGTTATAGTAGGAGGCGTCTGCCCCATGCGCATTGGCCACATAGGCCGACGAGAGGGCAACCCCTTTTTGCGACTGTTCGGGTATCTTATAGCCACTTGCCATCAAGGCCGTTGTTGCCGCAAGCGACAGTAATCCAAATCTTTTCATGCATTCCCTTTAAAATGTAAGTTTATTTTTCTTCGAGCGAATAGAGGAGTCGGATCTCTTCCGCCCAGATGCTCTCGTCGATCGTCTCGAGGATCAGCGGTATATCATCCATCCGCTTATCGTTCATGATAAAACGGAAGGCCTCCAGCCCGATCTTGCCCTTGCCTAAACACTCGTGGCGGTCGACATGCGAGCCCAGATCGGGCTTGGAGTCATTGAGGTGCATCCCCATCAGATACTTAAAGCCCACGATGTTCTCAAACTGCGCCATGGTGACATCATAGGCCTCGCGTGTGCGGATGTCATAGCCCGCCGTGAACATATGGCAGGTGTCCAGACAGACCCCGACGCGGCTCTTATCCTCGATCCTGTCGATGATGTGGGCGAGATGTTCAAACTTCCAGCCCAGATTCGAGCCCTGCCCCGCGGTATTTTCAAGCACAAGTGCAACCCCTTTCGTCTGGCGCAGTGTGATGTTCATCGCTTCGGCAATGCGGTCAAGGCACTCCTCTTCGCTGATCTTTTTCAGGTGCGAGCCCGGATGGAAGTTAAGCCGGTCAAGACCCAGAAGCGCACAGCGCTGCACCTCATCGATAAAGGCCTCGAGCGATTTTTGGCGCGCCTCCTCCTCGGGATGGCCCAAGTTGATCAGGTAGGAGTCGTGCGGCAGAATGTGTTTCGGCTCTATTCCTGCTTCTGCTATCGCCTCTTTGAACTTCTCTATCGTTTCCTCATCGAGTTCTTTGGCTGCCCACTGGCGCTGGTTCTTTGTGAAAAGTGCAAAGGCCTGCGCCCCGATCTTTTTCGCATTCACAGCGGCGTTAAAGACCCCTCCGGATGCGGATGTGTGTGCTCCGACATACTTATTGCTCAAATCTTAGCCTTTTGTCTTTGAAATTTTTATCAGTATCATGTTTTTTCTGTCTTTGAAGTAGATCTCTGCGTTCTCAACACGGTAGGTGATGTCGTATTCTGAACTTTTGAGCTCCTGCGTAAAGCCCTGCGCCGTCTGTGCTATAGCAGCCTTTTCAAAGATGGGCCGTCCTGAGAGGACATTGAGCAGAAGATCGTCCGGATAGGAGGGGTGCAGATACTCTTTGTTGAAGTCTGAGCGGCTCATGCACCCCTCTTCAAAACAGACCGATTTTCCTACCTCTATGCTCCGAGCCGCCTGTCCTGCCATAAAAAGATCCACTTTTACCGCATCTTTGTTGCGGCGGATGTATCCCAGATCGGCGTATTTAAGCTTGGCTGTTTTGAAGATGATAAGACGGGTCTCATGTTTTTCATACTGCATGGGCGCGCAGCCCAAAAACAGAAAAAGACCGAGGCTCACAATAAACAGTCTTGCCATGTAGCGCATCGCTTCTCCTGTCAAATTCAAAAAGTATTTTATCTTCTTTTTATTGGCATTGAAAACAAACGCCCTTTATTTGTCAAATTATTTTTAGAACTATTGTAATTTTATGTAGGGCACACGGTTTTCTTCGCTGAAGTGCTTTTTCTGGATTATATAGCATAGCGCCATACTTTTTTACCCGCGCAATAAAAAAGAGTATTTTACGCCTATGAAAATCCACATCGATCTTGACTGTTTTTTTGTCTCTGCCGAACGCATCCTTGACCCCTCTTTGGAGGGAAAAGCCGTCGGCATAGGCGGACGTTCCGACCAGCACATCTTCTCCAGAGAAAACACCCGGCAGACGATGAGCCTTGCCAACAGCGGCGCCTTTGTGATGAGCTTTTTTCAAGAGAGCAGCTCGAGCACTACCAACGATCTGGACGCCTTCATCGATCCCGACGGCAGGGTGCGCGGTATCTTGACCACCTCCTCCTACCAAGCCCGTGCTTTCGGCATCTACACCGGCTGCACGATCAATGAGGCCCTGCAAAAATGCCCCCAGATCATCATCAAAAAGCCAAACATGAAACTCTACCAAAGACTTTCGCATGAACTGCACGACTTTTTGCGCCTTCGCATTCCCCTGCTTGAGCAGGGAAGCATCGATGAGTTTTACGGCGACCTTGAGGGCTGGGTGGAAGATGAAGATGTCCCCTCGTTTATCAAGGCACTCCAAGCTGAAGTGCTTGAAAAGTTGAAGCTTCCCCTCTCTATCGGCGCGGCAAAAAGCAAATACACGGCCAAACTTGCGACCGGCATAGCCAAACCCTACGGCACCAGAACCGTCTATCCCGCCGAGGTGGATGCCTTTATCAAAGATATCCCCATCGGAAAATTCCCCGGCATAGGTGCAAAGACCAGGGCAAATCTCCAAGGTTACGGCCTGCAGACCTTAGGCGACGTACAAAATGCAAAATCGCTTTTTCTCAACAGAACAAAATCGACCTGGGAGCTCTATCTTCGCGTCTGCGGCATCGACACCACCCCCATAGAAAAAGAACATATCCGAAAATCCATCGGCATTTCGCGCACCTTCGATCCCATCCGCAGCCGCGAAGAGGCAAAACGCCGGCTTACCATTCTCAGCCGCCACCTCGGGTTTGCCATCATGCGCATGGAGGTGATCCCCACGCACTTCTGCCTCGAGATCGCCTACGAACTGGGCTACAAAGGCAAGGCATCGCTCTGCGTCAACCGCCTCTTTAGCGACAGATTTTTCAAAGATACCTGCCAAAAACTTTTCAAAGAGGCGGACAGCTCCCCTTCTTTGCAAATCATCCGCATCGGCATCTCCACCTCGCAATTTACCACACACTCCCACCGCGCGCTCTCATTGCTCGAGTTTGAAGCCGACCAGGAGCAGCACGCCCTGAGCAGACAGAGCAAAAAACTCAGAGAAAAATACGGACTGGACACCCTGCGCTGGGGGAGCGAGATATAGACGAGGCCGGACGCGCGAGATCAAGAAGTTATCATTTACTTTACGCTAAAATCTGCTATGGCTAAGAAAAAAGTGATCAATTTATCAGAACAAAACATCTCCTACACAGAAGATGAGCGGCATATCCGGATTATCAGTTTTAACCCGAACACGATGGAGGTCGAAGTCTCCATCTCCGAGGAGGGGCAGAAGAAGAAGGTAGACAAACTCCCCTTCGCCCATCTCCCCAAAGAGATCAAAAAAACCATCCGGCCCATCTAGCTTCTGCGGTTCTCATTTACTTTGGACCGCCCCTATGCTACACTTTCTTAAAATTTCAAGGATTTCATATGACAGAATTCAAAAATGTTACCGTTGCCAAAGCGGCAAACTTCTATTTTGACGGGAAAGTAACCAGCCGTACGCTCACCTTTGCCGACGGATCTACAAAGACCCTGGGTGTTATGATGCCGGGCGAGTATGAGTTTGGTACCGGGGAGAGAGAATTGATGGAGATCACCGCTGGAGAGATGGATGTCAAGCTTCCCGGTGCAGAAGAGTTTGTGACGATCAAGGGCGGAGAGGAGTTTGCTGTTCCGGCCAACACCAAGTTCCAGGTCAAGGTCAAAACAGTGAGCGACTACTGCTGCTCCTACTTCAAAGACTAAAATGAATCCGATCAACAATGCCTCTATGACAGGCGGGGCGGATCTTACGATCTGGCTTGTCATGTTCGGCGTGCTTATTTTTATTGCCCTTATCCTGGCTTATATGAGCCGCGGGATGGACAAGTAGTTACTTCAAAAGTTTTATCACCTTTGCATGCTCCTCTTCCTCTGCCAGTTCCAAGGCGGTGACACCCTCACTGTCTTTTGCATTTTTATCCGCGCCTTTTTCCAAAAGAAGTTTCACCATCTCGACGTTTCCAACCTCAGCTGCAGCCATCAATGCCGTATGCCCCTCTTTGTCCTTCGCATTCACATCCGCACCCTGTTCGATCAGGTACTGCGCAAGCTGCGTCGCTTTCTCTTCACTCTGCGCCGCGTACATCAATGCTGTATATCCTTTGGTGTCATGCTGATTGACCTGCGCGCCCTTTTTAAGCAGCAGTTTTACCGTGGGCAGGTCCTCACGGTGCGCCGCCGAGATCAGGGCCGTACTGCCGTTGCTAGTCTGCGCATTGACATCGGCCTTGTGTTCAAGCAGCAGCTCAACAACCTTTGCATTGCGCTCATTGATCGCGTAGATCAGAGCGCTAAAGCCCGCGCTGTCTTTTGCATTCACATCCGCACCCTTTGCCAGAAGAAGCGCAACGATCTCTATATGGTTCTTTTTCGCCGCCCACATCAAGGCGCAGGCGCCACCTTTGGAGACCGTGTTAACATCTTCACCCGCTTTCAAAGCCGCCTTCACCTTGGCAAGATCGCCCTTTTTTGAGCCTGAAATCAAGGCCGAATCAGCGCCGAAGAGCACAGAAGAGCCTAAGATCCCCGCCATCACTAACACTGCAAATAGTCTCATCTTTCATCCTTTTTTACCATTACTTCAAAATTTATTGAAGATTATACCCTGCCAATGTATAATTTTTACATGAAAATACACCTCTTCCTATCAAACAAACACTATGCTTTTTAAAGGCTTTAACAAAAAAGGGCTGGACTTTCTGCGCGAACTGCAAGAGAACAACACCAAAGAGTGGTTCGAAGTTCATAAGCATCTCTACACGGAATATATTCTAGAACCCAACCGCGCCTTTGTCGTCGAGATGGGTGAGCACCTTCAGGCCCTTGTGCCGACGATAACCGCCCTCCCCAAGGTCAACGGCTCGCTCTACCGTATCTACCGCGACACCCGCTTTGCCCGCGACAAGGCGCCGCTCAAAACACATACTGGGGTTATTTTCTGGCAGGGAAGCGCCAAACGTACCCAGTCGGCAAGCTTCTATCTGCGCGCAACACCGCAGGAGTACGTGATCGGCGCAGGCATACGGGAGTTTGGCAAGGAGCTGCTGGATACGTACAGGGAGCGCATTAGGGATAAAAAGAGGGCCGAAGAGCTACATAAGATCTTAGATGCCTGCAGACAAAAGGGATATAGACTTGCTGAACCCTCCTACAAACGCCTGCCAAAAGGCTTTGAGAAGAGCTATCCCTATCCCGAACTGGCCCTGATGCGCGGAATCTTTGCCAATAAAAAGTTTACGCCCGATAGAGTCTTCTTTTCAGAAGCCATTGTTGATCGCTGTTTTGGCATCTACGAAGAGCTTTTGGACCTGCACCAATGGCTGCATGAGATGACGCTCTCTTAAGTGAGCGCTTTTTTGAAAGCCCTTTATAATCCTAATCGTACTACTATTGCAGCATCAACCCGCCCTCTCGCATGACGCGGCAAACCCTACATCAGGAAACTCATTTGTATCTATTTTCCCTAAGTAAAAAGAAAAAAGTTGCGGGCTTATTTGCCCTTGTTCTGCTCAGCCTCTTTGTCTTTCACCGTTTCTATCCTCCGACGCTCGAGAGGCTGGAAGAGGGCGTTCTGAAGGCGACATACCTGTCAAATGAGAGCTACTGCTCCGCCAAGGCAAAAGCCGCCTATATATCATCAGCAGAGGATACGATCACACTTAAAACCTACTGCGGTATCTTGGGAAAATGGAAGGTATGCACGACAAAGGAAATTCCTCTCAAACATCTCGAAACCGAGTTTTCGCCCCTGCAGCTTAGCGATTATCTCGCGCAGGCCGACGAGGCTATAGCAGAGAGAAACTACAGCGCCGCCGCAACTGCGCTTGAAAAAGCCCTCTATCTTGATGGCGAAAATGCGCAGCTTTATGCCCGACTGGGTTCAATCTATCACGTACTCAATGATAAAGATTCTGCTCGCAGCAACAGCCTCACGGCTTTGAAGCTCAACTCCGATGAGGCCCGGGCGCACCTAACTCTGGGAAGAATCTTTGCCGAAGAGAAGAATGATGAAGAGGCCTATGCACATTTGATAAAAAGCGTCCTGTTTCAGCCCTCCGCCGCCTCTCTCGCAGCGCTGGGAGAGACCGAACTGAGACTAGGCAAAACAGAAGAAGCCGTTGCGCACCTGCATGGCGCGATAGATGCAGGAAGCCGGGAACTCTTGGTATTTACGCGGCTCGGCGCCATTTACTGGGAGAGAAAGCAGTATGCAAAAGCATCCGCACTCTTTCGCGAGGCCTTCGCTATAGCACCGCACACTCCAGGCCACTTTTTAAACTACTATGAAGTCTCACTATTGAGCCAGACACCCCCAAGACCGCAGGAGAAAAAAGCCTTCGTCCGCGCATTTAAAACAGACAAAAAAGTGATGATGCTCTACGAGATGCTAGAGATCATCGAGCTCTCCATCGCCCAAAAAGAGGTACGCAGCGCTTTGCACGAGTGGAAGATAAATTACGCTGAAAAAAAACTTAGCTGGTCCTATTCGCAGCTCTTTGAATGGCTCGACACGGCCAATCTTAGCGATGATGCCAAGCAGCACATCAAAAGAAGTATCGGCTTTTTCATTGCCCATCAGCAGATCTACAACCTTCAGCACCAAAAAGGGTTCTGATGGCACTGTGCGGAATCGACGAGGCGGGACGCGGTCCTATAGCAGGACCTCTGGTGATGGCGGGTGTCATCTTGACGAAAGAGATCGAAGGTCTCAACGACTCCAAACAGCTTAGCGAAAAAAAGCGTGAGGCTCTTTTTCCGCTTATCTTGGCGCACTCGCACTACCACATCGTCACTTTTTCAGCGCTTGAGGTCGATACACTGGGTATCTCAAAATGCCTAAGCCAGGGCCTGAAGAGCATTATGCAGACACTTCAGAGCGAGGACTTTCTTTTTGACGGAAATACGACCTTCGGCGTCAGCGGTCTGCGCACGCTGGTCAAGGCGGACGAAAAGATTCCTGAAGTTTCTGCGGCATCTATTTTGGCTAAAGTAAGCCGGGACACAGAGATGGTAAAATTGGCCAAAAAATTTCCCAACTACGGATTTGAAACGCACAAAGGCTACGGGACCGCGGAACATATCGAAGCCATCAAGCGGCACGGCTACTGTGACATCCACCGCAGAAGTTTTAAGCTAAAAGCCCTGCAACCGACACTATTTTAAAGGAACCTGGAATGAAATCACTGGAGTATATTCAGATGGCTCTGGACGAGCTCGACAAAGAGGTGCAGGAGTGTCTTATGGATCTCAATATGGACATGACGGCAAAAAACGAGAAGATGCTGCCGCTTCTACAGCAAAAACGCGTCCTCGAGCAGACCAAAGAGGATCTGACCTACCTCAAAGAGAATCCGCCCTCAAACGCAGGCGAGTGCACCATGTACAAACAGCGCTAATTTTCATGACCGCAAATGCCTTTGTGCAAAATGCCTCTCTTTTCGGGAGAGACTCCCGCTAAAAGAACACCAAAGCTTTATTTTTCGCTACCGCATTTACCTGCGCCGCATTTGCTGGTCTTTTCTTTTTTGCCGTCGCCGCATTTGCTGGTGTTTTCTTTTTTGTCACCGCCGCATTTTCCGGCACCGCACTTCTCGGCTTTGTCACCGCCACATTTTCCGGCCTTCTCTTTTTTTTCGCCTCCACATTTGCCTTCGTTCGCCGCAAGCGTTGTTGCTCCCGTCCCCGCCATCAGTAATGCACCCAAGACCAGTGTTGCCAATTTTGTTCTATGTGTCATCGTTTATCCTTATACTTAAATTTTCACCGCAAGGTAAACAGGAGCATGCTCTTGTAGGCTCTGCTAATGGTGATTCAAATTAATTGTAGCAGAATATAAAAAAATCTTTCTTTTTTTTTCGATAGTTGTAAAAAATTGCTTGCGAGTTTAAAAAGAAGTGACCCTGGATTGTTTGTTGTGTTTGAGGAATAAGACTCCCCTCCAGATACCGCCAAAGGG
>JACUTT010000012.1 GCA_014859655.1 Campylobacterales bacterium | reverse complement strand
CAGATGCAAGAACGCGCCTTTGCGGCACGAAATGCTCAATACCTCCTTCTAAAAGCTCCTCCGGCATCGGGTAAATCAAGAGCATTGATGTTTATCGCTCTGGATAAGCTCATCCATCAAGGGATTAAAAAAGCGATTGTAGCCGTACCGGAACGCTCCATCGGTGGATCATTCGGAACGACAAATCTGATGATGCACGGATTTTATGCGGATTGGGAACCAAACCCTATTTATAATCTCTGTACTCCCGGAGGAGAAGGAAGTAAAGTCGAAGCGTTTAAAAAGTTTTTGGCGAGCGATGAGAAGATTTTGATCTGTACCCATTCAACGTTACGGTTTGCATTTGAACAACTTGAAGAGAGCAAGTTTAACGGCACTCTTTTAGCTATTGACGAATTTCACCACGTATCGGTGGATGGTGAGAGTCGTTTGGGAGAGCTTCTTCGCTCTGTTATGGCCAAGTCAAATGTTCACATCGTCGCCATGACGGGTTCGTATTTTAGAGGGGACAGTGTCCCGATTTTATTACCCGAAGATGAATCGAAATTTACCAAAGTGACCTATAACTATTACGAGCAATTAAATGGGTATGAGTATCTCAAATCGTTGGGGATCGGGTATCACTTTTATCAAGGGAAATATACCTCCGCCATCGAAGAGGTACTGGACACGGACAAAAAAACGATTCTGCATATCCCCAATGTCAATTCAGGTGAATCAACCAAAGATAAGCACAAGGAAGTCGATACGATTTTGGACATGATCGGTATTGTTGAACAAGTAGATGAGAATGGGGTTGTCCATGTGAAACGTCATGGGGACGGCAAGATTATCAAAGTAGCTGATTTGGTCAATGATGATCCCAAAGATAGAGAAAAAATCGTCACCTATCTGCGAAACATCGACTGCATGGAGGATATGGATCTTATTATCGCTCTTGGTATGGCAAAAGAGGGGTTTGACTGGCCGTATTGTGAACATGCTCTGACCGTAGGCTATCGAAGCTCTCTTACTGAGATTATTCAAATTATCGGCCGTGCCACCCGCGACAGTGATAACAAGACCCATGCACAGTTCACGAACCTTATCGCACAACCCGATGCCACCGATATGGCAGTGAAACTTTCGGTAAACAATATGCTCAAAGCAATTACCGCCTCATTGTTGATGGAGCAGGTATTGGCACCGAATTTCAACTTCAAGCCCCGTATGGAAAATGACAATGAGGGAAATAAACCCGGAGAGATGAAAATCAGAGGGTTTAAAAAGCCAACCAGTAAAAGAGTCGAAGACATCATCGAATCCGATCTCAATGATCTCAAAGCAACGATTCTGCAAGATGATACGATGCTCAAAGCGATGCCGGGGAATGTTGATCCCGAAGTGATTAATAAAGTCCTGATTCCAAAGATTATCAAAATCAAATATCCCGATCTAAGCGATGACGAAGTTGAACAATTACGTCAGCATGTTGTTGTTGATTCGGTTATTAAAAGCGGAGAGATCAAAGAAAGTGGCGGTAAGCAGTTTATCTCTATGGCAGGGAAATTCGTTAATATCGATGATCTACACATAGACCTGATTGATAGTGTTAATCCGTTTCAAAGAGCCTTTGAAATTCTCTCCAAATCGGTGACGACGAAGGTATTGAAACTGATTCAAGAATCCATCGAAGCAACCCGAATACAAATGAGTGAAGAAGAGGCTATTTTGCTATGGCCTAAAATCAATCAGTTTATCAAAGACAAAGGGGTGCAGCCGGATATCAACGCGTTTGATCCTCTCGAAAAACGTATGGGTGAAGCGATTGTATTTCTAAAAGACCTCAAACGGAAGATGCAAGCCTGATGGACAATACTGCCAAACTCCTCGAAATTTTTACAAATGACCCCTTGGGATTGTTGGAAGTAAAAGCAAAATCCTCTCCGGCACGAAACGAAGACGAACGTCTCACTGCCTCTTTTGAAGAGATTAATGGATTTATCGATAAACATCAGCGAGAACCCCAAAAAAATATGAAAGATATGCAGGAAGCGACACTTTTTTCAAGACTCAAAGGATTGCGTGAAAATCCCGACAAGATGGATTCACTTCAAGCGCATGACCGTCATAATCTTTTAGAAATTGCACAAGAGCTTGAAATCAACTCCATAGAGGATATTTTGAGCGGTGATGCATTTGGAATTTTGGACGATGATGAGGATATTTTCACTCTCAAACATGTGCCGAAAGAAATACAGATGCCTGAATACCGAGCAAATCAAAAGCCGTGTAAAGATTTTGAAAAATTTGAGCACTTATTTAAAGCCTGCCATGCTGATTTAGCCAATGAGAAAAGAAGAATGCTCCCATTCGCCAATGAACAAGATATTCACCAAGGCTCCTTTTTCATTTTAAAAGGCGTGATGGTTTACATAGCTAAAAAGGGAAGAACAGAACAAGTCAACGGAAAAACCAATGCCAGATTACGATGTATTTTTGAGAATGGAACAGAATCTGACTTACTACTTCGATCATTATCAAGAGAACTGTATCGAAACGGTCGACGTATAACCGAGCATGACGAAAAGGTACTTGATAAATTAGCCGGCATTACCAATGAAGACGAATCCACCGGGTATATTTATATTTTAAAGTCCAAAAGTACCCATCCTGATATCCAATCAATTGAGCATCTGTACAAAATTGGTTTCTCAAAAATCGATGTCAAAGAACGAATCAAAAATTCTGAAAATGAGCCAACCTATCTTATGGCACCCGTTTCTATCGTTAGTGTGTATGAGTGTTATAACATGAACCCGCATAAGCTTGAACAGCTCCTCCATCGCTTCTTTGGTTCATCATGCCTGAGTATCGATATATTTGACAATGAAGGACAACGTCATATGCCCAGAGAGTGGTTTATTGCTCCTTTTGAAATTATTGAAAAAACAATAGAAATGATACTTACCGGGGATATCCTTGAATATCGCTATGACAGTGAATTGCATATGATTGTTGGAAGATGATTTTGCTCTGCGAGCGTTTTCTTGTTGTCGGTTTTTTTAGTATGGATCTGCGTTATAATATTAGCACTTTTGTCAGGAGAAGCCCTTTTTACAGGGTGTTCTTGACAGGCAGCCCACTAGTTTAGAGGTTTTTATGCGTATTCTTTTTTCTCTTCTTTTTTTCTTCTCTCTCTTGTCTGCTTATGACGCAAAAAATATTTTGCTCGAAACCCCTGTTCTCTACCCCATAAAACAGATTCAGACCCTCCAGGTAAAAGCCTTTGAAGACACGGCTCCCGTGAGCGATGAGGAAATGCAGAAGATGTTCAAGCAGACCCGTAGCTATCTGCAGGACATACTGTTAAGCATCAAAGAGGACCCCTACTCGGAAGGCTTCATTCTCCAGGATGAATTTCAAAAAGAGACTCAGTTTCTCAAAAGCCGCATTGCATTAAATATCAAGCTGGGAAACAGCACCGCCGTCAAACGCGATCAGATCGCACTCGCCTACCTGGAGCAGCTCGACGCTATCAATGCCTATATTATCGGATTGTCAAGTATGGTCAAAGCCTATGCCAGCGAAAAAGAGATCCTCGAGTTCAGTAAAAAGATGCGACTGGACCTCCCCCTGGGAGAAAAAGAGAGGTTTATGCAGATCTACAGAAGTGTAGCCGACGACACCAACCCTCTGGCCGAAGCTACGCGAAAAAATTTCAAATCCTATATCAGTGCCACCGAGACCTATGCTCAGCTGCTTGACTTTACCGCAGACAATGCCAAACTTCTTACTCAAAATACCATCTTTACCCTGATCCACTATAGCGACATCATCAACAGCGTAAATTCTGCTCCTTCGGCGCGCTGGCTGAACAAAAAGATCAGTTTTCTTTACCTCAACAGCGGAAAACTGGTTGCGGTTGCGGTTGTCGCTATTCTATTCTGGGGGAGTCTGCATCTTTCTCAATGGGTCTTGCGGTTTAGTTTTTTGAGTTTCAAGCACTACGAAAATAACAAGCTTCTACGCCCCATCAAACTTCTGCTGGGCGTAACAGGCCTGTACTATCTGATCTTGACACTGATGTATCCTCTGCTGCCCAGTTCGCTGCTGCAGTCCTTTATCATTTTCACCTATGTCTTTGCGGGTGCCTATCTGGCCATGGAACTTCTGGCCTATCTTGTCATCGGCTATTTTGAGACGAAGAACAGCAGCGAAAACCAAAAAGCCCTGCTCTCGCTCTCCCTTGATATGCTCAAAAGTCTCATCATTATCTCTGCCTTTGTCTTCTACCTCAACAAGATGGGCGTGGGACTTCAGACGGTGCTTGCCTCGTTGGGGATCTTCGGTATCGGCATTGCCCTTGCCGCAAAAGAGAGCATTGCCAATCTTTTTGGTTCGCTTAACCTTCTGCTTGACGACACCTTCTCTCAGGGAGACTTTATCAGCATCGGAACGCTTGAGGGCGAGGTAGTCAAGGTCGGTCTGCGTTCTACACAGATCCGCGCTTTTGACAACTCGCTTATCATCATGCCCAATGCCGAAGCCGCGCTCAAACCCATAGTAAACTGGAGTAGACGGCGACTGGGCCGCGAGATAAAGACAAGTATCGCCGTATCCTACAACACCGATCTTGCGCTGCTCAAAGAGGCGATAGAGGAGATCCGCTACATGATCGCCTCCGACCCCAACCTTGTCCAAAGCGATGATATCGAACGCTATGAAAACGAGTCCAGCAAGGCGCTATTTGTCTCTACGCGCCATCTGCTCGGACTGAAAAAAGACCGTTTTATCTATCTCGACAAACTTGACCCTTCACATATGAGCGTTTTGGTTCAGGTCTTCAGCCGTTCGACAGACAGAGAAGAGTGGTACCGGATCAAAGAGGAGCTTCTCTACAGCATTTTGGAGATTTTGAAAAAACATGCCATTGAGTTTGCCCTGCCTGCACAAACCCTCTATCTCTCCGGCAGTGAGATGCAAAGAAAAGAGTTGGTAACCTCTTTGTAACCAAACTGCAATAAAATTCCGAAACAAATATTATCCTTGAACCAAGGGATAAAAACGGAAAAAATATGAACAGATTCCTTGACAGGTTTTTCCACCTATCAACACTCAGCATTGCCCTTCTCACCCTTCTTGTAACCGGCGCCATCTTCGGTGTCTTGCTGGACGAGGCCAAGCCCGCTATGGATGCGCTTGGTCTTAGTTTCCTCATCGACACCAAATGGGCGCCAAACCTCGAGAAATTCGGAGCCCTGCCGGCTATAGTGGGTTCGATTTTGTCAACGGCGCTGGCCATGTTCATCGCTGTTCCTCTGGCGATCGGCGTTTCTATCTTTCTGAGCGAGATCTCCCCGCAAATATTCAAAACACCTGTCGGTGTATCCATCGAGCTCCTGGCGGCCATTCCCTCCGTTGTCTACGGCATGTGGGGACTTTTCTATTTTGTGCCCATTATTCGCGATCTCTTTGGGGGACTGGGTATCGGTCTGCTGACGGCGGGAATCGTGCTGGCGATCATGATCCTTCCCTTTATGGCGGCTGTGACTCGTGACGCGATGAACACCACGCCTGACATCTTAAAAGAGTCTGCCTACGCCCTGGGCGGAACAAAATGGGATGTGGTCAAAGATGTCGTCATCCCCTATGCAAAAGCGGGAATCATCGGGGCTGCGATCCTGGCTCTTGGCCGTGCTATAGGAGAGACGATGGCGGTTACCTTCGTCATGGGAAATGTCCACAAGATCCCCTCGCTTATCACCGATCCGGCAACCTCTATCCCCGTTGCCCTGGCCAACGAGTTTACCGAGGCAGACGGCGCGCTCTACTTCTCAAGCCTCTTCTATCTGGCACTGGTCCTTTTTGTGATCAGCTTTGTGATCATTGCCTTTGCCAAATACGCCTTTTTGAACCGCGGAAAGCGAGCTGTCTCATGACCCACACTGAAAAACGCATCCTGACAAACAAAATTGTTATGGTCCTCTCTACCCTCTCGGCTGCAATCGGAATCGCTTTTTTGCTCTGGATACTCTCTGTACTGGTCATCAACGGCATCGAAGCGATCAACTGGAACATCTTCATCTACGAGGGTGCACCTCCGGGATATGAGCAGAGCGGACTGAAACATGCGCTTATCGGCCAGCTGCTGCTTGTCGGTATCGCTACGCTTATCGGCGTTCCTTTGGGTATTTTTGGCGGGACCTATCTGAGCGAGTACGGCGGTCTGAAGTCAAGACTGGCCAATGTGATACGCGATGTTTCAGATATTATGATGTCTGCACCCTCTATCGTCATCGGTTCTTTCGTCTACGCCATTTTCGTTGCACCCATGGGCAACTTCAGCGGCTGGGCAGGGATCATTGCACTCACAATCATCATGGTTCCCGTGATCCTGCGCACAACAGACGACATGCTGCAGCTTGTTCCCTCGACGCTCAGAGAGGCCGCCTTCGCCCTGGGTGCGCCGAAATACAAGGTGATCCTGCAGGTCGTTATCCGCGGCGCAAAGACAGGCATTCTGACCGGTGTCCTGTTGGGAGTAGCGCGCGTCTCAGGCGAGACGGCACCCCTTCTTTTCACCTCCTTTAACGACAACTTTTTAAACACGGACCTGAGCCAGCCCATCGCCTCGCTGACCGTCACGATGTTTAACTATGCGACCAGTCCTTACGAGGATTGGCAGAAACTTGGATGGGCCGCCGCCTTTATCCTCTCCATGTTTATCCTCGGCCTGAATATTTTGGGCCGTCTGATACTAATCAAACGAAAGAGAAAATAATCATGCCTACTATTATTGATATTACCGAAGACAAAGCCATCGAGGTCAAAAATTTCGAGTTCACCTACGCCGGTTCAGATGAACCCAATCTCAAAAATATCTCGATGCCGATCGCCAAGAACAGAGTCACCGCGCTGATCGGGCCATCAGGCTGCGGCAAGACGACCCTGCTTCGCTCTTTCAACCGCATGCACGATCTCTATCCGGGAAACAGCTACGCGGGCGAGATACTTTTTGAAGGGCGCAATATCCTCCAAGAAAAAGAGGACATGATCAAGCTTCGCACGCAGATCGGGATGATCTTTCAAAAACCGACGGCTTTTCCGATGAGCATTTTTGACAACGTCGCCTACGGCCTTCGTCTCAAAGGGATCAAGAACAAGAGCGAGCTTGCCGACCGCGTGGAAAAAGCCCTCAAAGATGCCGCGATCTGGAAAGAGACCAGTGCGCGATTGAAACATGACGCCAACGGGCTTTCCGGCGGCCAGCAGCAGCGTCTGTGTATCGCCAGGGCCATTGCTGTCGAGCCCGAGGTGCTTCTTTTTGACGAGCCGACTTCCGCGCTTGACCCGATCTCCACGCAGGGGATAGAGAGGCTTATCATCGAGCTCAAAGAGAAGGTCTCCATCCTGATCGTGACGCACAATATGCAGCAGGCCGCGCGGGTAAGCGACTACACGGGCTTTATGTATCTTGGCGATCTGATCGAGCTTGGACGCACCGAAGATCTCTTCGTCACCCCTTGTGAAAAACTCACCGAGGAGTACATCACGGGCAAGTTCGGCTGATATAGGGTCTAGTACTTCAGAGAAAATCCCGTCCCGAGGTTATACCCCTCCAGTCCCTCGGCTCTGATCGTGCTCACCTCGAGATAAAAACGTTTCGCCCAGGAGGGAGATTTCGGTGTGTTCCAATAGGCAAGGGCGCCGAGGTTGATAAAACGGTGAAAACCCACGACCTCCGTGATATCCCCGTGCAGATAGTTGGCTTTTATATAGCCTTCCAGGCTCAAAAAGTTATGATTGTATCGAAGAAGCGGAGGTGTCTCTGAGCCCAGGCTCAGACTCGTCACATCCGACTGGGTCACAAAGCTCGAAAGCGAACCCAGATCAAAGCCCACCTTCGTCTCATAGACCCTCAGACCCAGTTTTGCATAAGGCCTGTACCCGGCCATCTCTTTTTCATATTCGGCCGAGAACAGAAGCTTGTAGGTAATATTGTCATTAAACTCGCTGCCGAAGAGCTCTTTGATATCCTTGTCTATCCTGTCATCGGAACTGACGCTTGTGTTAACGCGCGAATAGAGCAGCTCCGCTCCGCCCAGGAAATCAACTCCCCATGCGCTTTTGTACCGGAGTCCCATTCCCAGGCCTGCCGTGTAGGTTTGCAGTTTGTTATCAAGTGTCAGCTCCTGCGAGAGCTGCGAGCTTTCGACCTCACTGTCGAGCCGCGTGACGGAGTAGGCGAGACCGCCGCTGATAAAAAGGTTGAGATTTTTCTCGTAAGGTTCACTATGGTAGATAAAAGGAAGGCTGTTGATCTGCATTCTGACCCCGGGCTTACTAAAGCGGTAGAGGCCGGTGCTAAGGCCGGATTCGGAGGTAAATATCAGCAGAGCATTGATGTTTGCACGGTAGGCTTTTTGAGCAGCCAGCTCCTCAGGCGTCTGTGCAAAAAGGCAGATGCCGCTAAGCACTAAAAGCCAGTATTTCATCCCGGTGTATCCTGTGCAGTTGGTATAAAAACAGATTCAGACGCGCCAAGAGCGCACGGAAGTTATCCTTTGTGCACGTCAATCGCCGACCTAAATGCTTCAAGGTGATTATAGGAGCCCTCTTTGAGATGCTCAAACACCTTGACCACATCCGCAGGCATGCCTTTCTGGGCCTCTTGAAGATCATCAATATCTCTCATCTCGATATACTCACCGACCATCAGTGCGCTCAGTTCCGACTGAAATCCCTAAATGACGAGAGTATCATAAAGCTCCTGAAGCACAGGCAGCACAAAGCTCCCCACAAGCGTTTCGTCTATGCCTGAGATATCGACACCATACTTTTCACAAAGCTTTAGATGCTCATTTTATTTATTTTGGTTGGTAAGTGTACCGTCGCTGCATTAGCTGTATGTTAGCGGCAAGATCTAATGAATTTCTTTAAATTGTTTTTAGAGACAGGTAAAAGAGAGTTTGTGTTGATTTCAGGGAGTTTGGACGAGGCCATCCGTACTTGTCATTCTCATTACTACGGGGATGGCCCTGTTTTTTCCAAGAAGGATCATTTCTGGAGCGCTATATATCCATCCTGTATTAACAAATCGTTAAAAATAAAAGATTTATGCTACACTATTTTAAAAAAATATAAGGTACAAATTTGCCGACAGAAATAAGGGTTGATCCCGTCTCTTTTTTAAAAAAATGCCTTGTCTATTGGAAAACACGCGATTATGGCCGCAAGATCGAACATGTGGCGTTGCTGCTGTCCGTTGCTATCTATATGAACAGAAAGATATACGAGGAGGAGCTGGCGAGTGCCCATGAGCAGCTTATGATTCTTCTCGAAGATGAGGATGATGTCAACAATGTTATCGACTATATCAAGATAAAACTCGGCGCCTATCAAAACGACAACAAAGAATGGATGAAAGACAGACAGGAGGCCTTTGACCTGATCACCAAAAACGAGAATCTTTACGGGTATCTGATCGATATCTTTCATGCTGACAAAAAATTTGATCCGTCCGAAGAGCTTTTTGAAAAGGCGCTAAAGCGTCTGCTATGAAACTCCCCAAGCATGTCATCGAACTTTCAAACATACTCATAGAACTTGGTGCGCGGCCGATTGTAGTCGGCGGCTATGTGCGCGATTTTTTCATGCATCATCAGAGCAAAGACATCGATATAGAGGTCTATGATATCGCTTCCCTGGATGATCTTCGCAGCACGCTAAAAGAGCTCGCGCCTGTTTATGAAGTCGGAAAAAGCTTTGGAGTCTTAAAGATGCGCTATGGGGGGTATGACTTTGATATCTCTTTGCCGCGCACAGAGACAAAGATCGCCAAAGGGCACAAAGGTTTTGATGTTCGTACGAATGGGGGCTTGAGTTTTAAAGCTGCCGCTGTTCGTCGTGACTTCAGCATGAACGCTATCGGCTATGACATCAAAGAGAAGTGTTTCCTGGACCCGTTCGGGGGCCAAAAAGATATTTCAAACAGACTTATCCGTCATATTAATGATAAGAGCTTTGTCGAAGACCCGCTTCGAGTGTTTCGTGCGGTGCAGTTTGCCGCGCGTTTTAACTACACACTTCATCCTAACACATTAAAACTGTGCCAAAACATGGTCAAACAAGAGATGCTTTCGGAGCTCCCAAAAGAGCGGGTATTTGAAGAGATAAAAAAACTCCTGCTGAAAGCAGAGAAACCCTCGCTTGGCTTTGAACTTCTGGATAAAATGGGCGCACTGTTTTCCGAGCTTAAAGCGCTTCAAGGCATTCCCCAAGACAGGCTCTACCATCCTGAAGGGGATGTATGGACACACACCATGATGAGCCTTGACGCAATGAGCAGCCTGAAAACCGGGGATGAAAAAAAAGATCTTCTTCTGCTTCTTGCCGTACTGTGCCATGACCTTGGAAAAGCAGAGACGACGCAAATCGCTGAGGGAAAAATACGTTCTATAGGGCATGAAAACTTCCTTTCGCCGACACTCTCGCTTTTGCAAAAGCTTAGCGATGAGAAAGATCTCATCACAAAAATTATACCCCTTGTCAAAGAGCATTTGGCCCCCTCACAGCTCTTCATACAGAAGGCAAAAGACTCGGCTGTCAGAAGACTCTCAACACGGGTGAATATCGGTGATCTCGTTCTTCTGGCCAAGGCGGATAATTTTGGACGGGCAACAAAAGATGCAAAAAAAAGAGTCTATCCCGCCGGAGAGTGGCTGCTGAGCCGTGCCAGGGAACTGAGCGTCGAAAGGGAAAAGCCTAAGCCTCTCCTGCAGGGACGCCACCTGATATCAAAGAGGATGAAGCCGGGAGAGGGGTTTAAGAAGATATTGGACGCCGCCTATGAAGCGCAGCTTGAGGGGGAGTTTTTTACATCGGCTCAGGCCGAAGCGTGGCTTGACGCCTATCTCACTTCCTTGTCGTAGCTATCTTTTTTCTTCTTTTTTTCGCTGTTGACCGAAATGATCCAGAGCCAGTTCACTAGATAATAGCCTCCAATGGAAAAGAGAAGGGAGTAGAAAGCTGTCCCTAAGTACAGGGGGATAAAAATATCACCGATATTTTTTTGAAACCATTCCATGCTCATCTCTATATCGTTGACTCCCTCCTGCATCAAGAAAAAATTTCCTGTCAAATACTCTGTATAGTAGATAAAAGGCATGGTAAAGGGGTTGGTGATCCAGACAAGAGAGATGGCAATGGGGACGTTGAAACGAAAAAATGGGGAAATGAGAATAACTGCAAGCATCTGCATAGGCATGGGGATCATCGCGATAAATAAGCCTACCATCACCGCGCGTGAAACCATTTTTCGGTTAATAGAGAGAAACTCTTTTGGAATTTTATATTTTTCCAGTATCGCGTCGAGTTTAGGGTTTGAGTTATTTTTTTTAAAAATTTTTCGTATCATTTTCAACTATTTTTTATAGAATTATATCCTTTTATAGTAACTTGACACACTTTTGTTCTCCAAATTGCACAAAGTAATCAATGGCGTTACAAATAACCTGTAAAAGGAGAGGGAAGTTCCTCATTTTATGCTTTTGAACTGTCTATCTCAATGACCGTATGCACATTTCCGCGCGGATTGAAATCGGCTGTGATCTTCATATATTTTGGTTTTAGTTTGGCTTCGAGCACATCGTAGATCTCGTTTGCCGTGTTTTCATGCGAAATATGGCGCTCTCTGAAAGCATTGATGTAGAGTTTTATCGCTTTTAATTCCACCACAAACTGGTCCGGGGTATACTCCAGGTAGATCGTCGCAAAATCAGGGTATCCGCTTCGTGGGCAGAGGCAGGAAAACTCAGGCAGTGTCATTTTGATAAGATAGTTTTTTTGGTGCTGGTTCGGCCAAATCTCCAAATCCTTTTCAACATCAAACTCTGCAACAATTTTTTCTCCGTATTTCATCCTAACTCCTCTTCTAATTTATCTAAATTTACTATTTTTGAGACGGCATGGCCCTGGATGTAGTCTATGCTCATCTCTTCACTATATGCTTTGCTCTCTTGGGTATCAACCATCTTGATCCAGCTCTTCATCCCCAACTCTTTGCACATCTGCATATAACCGTGCAGAAGCGAACGATAGGCAGGAGAGTCCAGATGCCGGCTAAAGGGTTTGTCAAAGCGAATTATATCCACATCAAGCCGTTTTATGTACTCTGCCGATGCATTTAGAGAACCGACATTGTCCAACACAAAGCGCAGGCCAAGCTCTCTGTATTGCTGAAGAAGGTCATTATAGCGCCGCATATTGCCATATACCTCTTTCTCTGAAAGTATGATAACAAGGCGTCTGTGTTCACTGCTTTGCGCTAGTTTTTGTTTTATGTAGTACACAAAATGTCTGTTTCTCAGGACAGAAGGCGAAAGGTTGAAGGCGAAGGTGACTTTCTCTATTTTAGTGCAGACCTGCAATACTTTTTCCAAGACGATCTCATCATATTCGCGTTCATATCCAAGACGTTTAACAAGGGGCATAAAGGTTTTTTGATGAATGATCTCCTCATTTTTCCCCTGCAGTTTTATGCTGATATGGACCATCTTCTCATCGGCTTTTATAGGCTGGAACATTAATGAAAAAGAGCGCTCTTTTATCGCCGTGCGTACACTCTGTTCAAACTCTAAAAGCGAAAAATCTTCGCTCTCTTGAAGCATCTTGAGATGGCTTCCATCCTCACTATCAAGCGACTGCGCTTCAAACAAACGCTCTATCAAGGCTTGAACATCCCGACTTAGTGTCGTATCAACAATGCTCCCTTTTATTTTGATCTCAATCTCATTCATTGTCAGGTCGTCATATTTGATGCACATCATCTCCAAAAAAGGCTTGATCTTGTTTTGGCTGCCCACCAGGCCTATAATGAAATCCCCTCCCTTGAAGTGACCGATAGGAAATTTTTTGAACCCTTTATTCAAGAAAAAAACACCTGCTTTGTTAGCGACCTTTCTTAGTACCTTGTCTCCTGCTCTGATCCCGTAGCGGGCATTTATATCTGACAGATTTTCTACACTTATAAGCAGGATACTGTACTCCTTGTACCTTGAAATCTCTTTTTTCAAAAGAGAGATCACCTGTAGACGCGTAAACGTGTGGGTTATAGGATCGGTGATCTGCTCATCAAATCCACGGTAGATCATATAAAAAATGAAATAGATAAAAACTGCAAGGATTAAAATAGCAAAGATAAAAAAATCACTGGGGATCTGTTGAAAGTAGTCGCTAAGGCTGGTGAAGATCAAAATTATAGTTAATGAAAAAAGGGGGAGTCCCGTACGGAGGGCAAGCAAAAAACGGTGTGAGCGCTCTTTTTCCTGGGGGTAGAGCATTTAGAGCTCTTTTGAGAGGGAGGGCTTGAAATTAATATTTATATTATTTGATCTTAGCTCCAATTCCCTTCCCTTTGACTAGATGTCTAGATGCTTGACATCTTTTGCGTGCGTCTCGATATAGAGACGGCGCGGTTCAACTTCGTCTCCCATAAAGAGGTTGAATGTTTCGCTTGCTACTTCCGCATCATCTATGTTTACACGCATAAGAACTCTATTTTCCGGTGTCATTGTCGTTTCCCAAAGCTGCTCAGGATTCATCTCTCCAAGACCTTTGTATCGCTGGATATATGAGCCTTTTTTCGCAAAATCTTTTGCCTCTTCAAGCATCAGCAAAGCATCCTGGGTCGAATCTATTTTCCAGTCAGAAAGCTTTTTGTAGATATAGCGTGCCTCTACAAAATGTGGTGAGGTGAAAAGCGACTCATCTATCAGAAGCTCTTCCATACCATCATTTGTCTGCACAAAAAGGTGCAATGCCTCCTCAGTTGACTGAGAGGAGAGGATATTGAAGTTTCTACTGTCGAGATATTTTTTCACTGCTTCAAAAAGTTTATCGTGTGTCAATGCCGAGATCTCAGGGTTTTCTATAAAGTGACGGATCAGGTCGATCAAGGCGTAACGGCGTTCGAGCGACTCAAGTGCCCCGCGGTAGTGATCTGCTATTTTTAGATACTCTATCATGTCGGTCAGACCGATATTTTCTACATTTAGCGATTCTGCTCCGTTTTCAATTAGAAAGTCATTCATCTTTCTATCATCTTTAAAGTAGATCTCTGTTTTGCCTTTTTTATAGCGAAATAGCGGCGGCTGCGCGAGATATAGGTATCCCTCTTCAACGATATGAGGAAAGTATCGGAAGAAAAATGTCAGCAACAGGGTCTGGATATGCGAGCCGTCAACGTCAGCATCGGTCATGATAATGATCTTGTGGTAACGCAATTTTTCAATGTTAAAATCTTCGCCTATGTTGCAGCCTAACACAGTGATGATATTTGTGATCTCTTCGGATTTCAAGATCTTGTCGATGCGTGCTTTTTCGACATTCAAGATCTTACCTTTTAGCGGCAGGATCGCTTGAAACACACGGTCGCGTCCCTGTTTGGCCGAACCGCCCGCAGAGTCCCCTTCCACCAGATAAAGCTCTGATGCCGCAGCATCTTTGCTTTGGCAATCCGCCAGTTTTCCGGGCAGGGTTCCGACAGTCATCGCATCTTTACGACGTGTCATCTCGCGTGCTTTTTTAGCCGCTTCTCTTCCGCGTGCTGCCATCAATGCCTTGGCAATGATCGCTTTGGCTTCGATGGGGTTCTCTTCAAAATATTTGTTCAGATACTCATAAGAGGCTTTTTGTACAAGCGGGCGGACATAGGCATTTCCGAGTTTGCCCTTTGTCTGTCCTTCAAATTGGGGCTCGGGTACACGTGCAGAGACGACACAGATCAATCCCTCTTTAATATCATCTCCGGAGATTTTTACATCTTTCTCTTTGGCCACGGCATTTTTCAGGATGTAGTTTGAGATGACACGGGTAAGGGCCATTCTGAAACCGGTCTCGTGGGTACCGCCATTAGGCGTACGGATATTGTTGACAAAAGAGTAGACTTTTTCGTCATAGCTCTCACAGTAAAGCAGGGCAACATCGACTTCTATATCTTCGATCTTCTCTGAAAAATAGATGGGTTTGGTAACCGCTTCTTTTTTATTCAGATCTTCGATGTACTGGACAATTCCACCTTCAAAATGGTAGGTGTTCTCTTCGCCTGAGCGCTCGTCTTTGAACTTTATCGTGATCTTTGGATTGAGGTAGGCAAGCTCTCTAAAACGGCGTGCAAGATACTCATAATCGAAGACAATCGCGTCCAGGATCGTCGGATCCGGGAAAAACTCTATGGTCGTTCCTGTTTTTCGTGTTGTTCCTGTTTTTGCTATGGGTGCCTGTGGTATACCCTCTTTGAAGTTTTGCTCATATATCTCACCCTTTCTATAGACCGTCATCTTAAGGTCAGATGAGAGTGCATTAACAACGGATATACCAACCCCGTGCAGACCACCGGAGACTTTATAGGTGTCTTTATCGAACTTTCCTCCGGCATGTAGTACCGTCATTACAACAGTTGCAGCTGAAATACCTTCGGTGGGATGTATATCTGTAGGAATACCCCGTCCGTTGTCCGAGATGACAGCCGTTCCGGATTTTGTCAAGGTTACCGAGATCGTATCACAGTGTCCGGCCATTGCCTCATCAATAGAGTTATCAACAACTTCATAAATCAGGTGATGCAGGCCCTTGCTTCCGGTATCACCAATATACATACCGGGACGTTTACGTACTGCTTCGAGACCTTTTAGGACTTTTATATTATTAGCGCCGTAATTTTCTTCCATTTCACTTCCTAAAAAGGGTATTGCTCATTTTTGATGGCATAGTTGCTCTTATTTTACCCAATTTGATATAAAAGTTTTGTTTAA
Source organism: Campylobacterales bacterium (assembly GCA_014859655.1). Taxonomy (GTDB): domain Bacteria; phylum Campylobacterota; class Campylobacteria; order Campylobacterales; family Sulfurimonadaceae. Next base: position 35,511 of record JACUTT010000012.1, on the reverse strand, counting down.
GTGGCGGATAAGAGGATGAAAATTTAAGAGTGATACTTTATAGGGCGAATTAATAAGAATTTTTTATGTAAATTTTTGTATGAGGGGAAAGTGCCCTCATAAGTCAGCGTGCTTTAGATAACGATTGGCATGATAATCGTTTTGAAATTCTCAGATGAGACGACAAAAGGAAGGTTTGCTTCATTTAGGCCAATGCTAAACTCATTTGTAGTGATCTGGGATAAGAAGTCCAAGAGATATTTACTGTTAATGGCCAAAACAAAAGGATCAACAAACGGCGTATCAAATGTGATCTGAGTCTTCGCTTCGATATTGTCTTCACTCAAACTCTCGAAGGTAATTGCACTGTTACTAAATGTTATTTTTAGATCATTTGAAATGGTAGTGATCTGTTTGATTGCATCTATCATCAGGGCTTTTGGCAAAGACATATTGTAGTTTGTCTCTTTGGGGATAATCCGTGTGTAGTCTGGAAACTTGCCGTTGATCAGTTTTGTAAAGAAGGTGTAGTGGTCAGATTTGATTAGAAGATGGGTGTTGTCATAGTAGATCTCAATCTCATTAAAAAAGAGTTTTTGAATCTCAATAATCGCTTTTTTTGGAATGATCAAGGAGAGTGCTTCGCTTGAGCTGTTTTCTATTCGAACAAGAGCCAAGCGTCTAGTATCCGTAGAGACCAGTGAGATCATTTCCGTAGAGATGTCGATCAATGCGCCGTTAAGTTCAAACTTAGGGTTATTGTTGTCAATAGCCGGTGTTATCTTTTTCAAAGAACTGATCAGTTTTTGAGAATCAAGGTGTATTTTCGGTTTAGTTTCTTCATTTGGAAATTCCGGAAATTCATTAGCATTGAATGTCGGAAGTTTAAAATTGGATTGTTTTTGCTGAATATGAAGCATATCACCAATGCTTTCCAGGACAACAAGATCATCTTTTAAAATACGTATAATATCAAGCAGTTTTTTGCCATTGGCCGTGATCGATCCCGGGGAGAGTGTTTCTACCTGGTCAGTCTCTACTCTCAGACCTATTTCATAATCCGTTGCTTTTACAAGAAGTTTCCCTGTATGAGACTCGAGGTATATGTGCGATGTGATCTGCGAGGTATCTTTTTTTTCTAAAAAGGCTTGGGAATGAATAAGGATATTTTCTATAACGGTTTTGGCAATTGATATCTTCATCGAGTTTCCTATTTAATTTATATAAATTATAGTAGTTAGTAGTAGGGGAGATGAATATGTGAATAACAGATCTTTCTTCCTACACAGCGTACTTTCAGAGGTGTGAATCATTTTTAAAAGTTATTCACACTTGTTCACCTTAGAAATTATATCTTTTTTTCAACTATTTATACAGCGAATTAAAAAAAGATGATATCCCTTGTAAAATGGCCCTAAAGAGCTGCTCCGGCTGAGATTTTATTATTAAGTTCGTCGATCTTGACTTTAAAATTTTCATCGCTTTTAAGTAGCTCGTTGATCTTTTTCATTGTATGCGATACGGCGGTATGGTCTTTCATCCCGAAGTACTGGGCAAGCTGAGGCATGGAATTTGGTGTGAGCCCTCTTGCAAGATAGATAGAAACACGGCGGGCATAAACTATGTTTTTGCTTCTGCTTTTAGAGCGGACTTCACTGGGTTTGACGTTGAGCTCTTTGGAGACAAATTTGACAATGTACTCTATAGTAATGTTTTCGCGTCTCTCTTTGAGCTGCTCTTTAAGAACATTTTTTGTAAACTCGAGGGTGATATCCTGGTTCATCAGCTTGGCATAGGCATGAAGTTTGGAGAGGATCCCCTCTATCTCGCGCGCATTGTTGTCGATGATGGTGGCGATGTAGTCGATGATCTCTTTAGAGATGCTGACGCGGTTGATCTCGCACTTTTTGTTAATGATGGCGATTTTCGTCTCGAGTTCAGGCGGCTGAATATCCGCGATCAAACCCCACTCGAAGCGGCTTTTCAGGCGCTCTTCCAGCCCGGCGATCTGCTTGGGCTGTTTGTCTGACGTCAGGATGATCTGTTTTTTATCATTTCGAAGAGCTTCAAAGGTATGAAAAAACTCCTCCTGGGTCTGATTCTTCCCGGATAAAAATTGAATATCATCAATCAACAAAACATCGCATTTGCGGTATTTGTCTTTAAACCTGTCCATGGTCTGGTTACGCAGATGGCGGGTAAAATCATTAACAAACTGCTCGACGGAGGAATAAATAACACTTTTCCCCTGGGCCTGAAGTCGGTTGCCGACGGCTTGCATTAGGTGGGTCTTACCCAGGCCGACGCCTCCGTAGATAAAAAAAGGATTGTAAGCGCTTCCGGGCTTTTCACAGATGGACTGTGCGGCAGAGAAGGCAAACTGGTTAGAGCTTCCGACGACATAATTTTCAAAAGTATAAGCGGGGTTAAGAAGACTCTGATGGGCATTGTGCTGAGGAGAAGCGGAGGCAGAGGGTTCACTACTTTGCGCTGCGGAAGTACGTTTATTTTTAACCTCAATAGAGATATGCGGCTTTATGCTGGTCTTGACTTCAAAAAGATGGGCGATTTTTTCACTGTATTTCGTCCGTACCCACGAGGCGACAAGCGGATTTGGAGCCAAAAAAAGAGCATAATCAGTTCGGGACTCTTCTGTACAAAAAGTGAGCTGTTTGATATAGCGTTTATACTCAATCTCGCTGATCTCCTGTTTGAGAAGATTTAAAATAGATTGCCCGATTGTCATAAAAAAGACCTTTTTTCCGCATGTGAATAACTTTTGTGAATAATATCTAAAAAATCTGTATAATTTGCTAAAATAGCGAATCCCTGGATGTGAATAGAGAGTTTTTCACAGATGTGAATAAAATGGCAAAAAATGTGAATAAACTCCCGTCGGCAGGCTAAAAGGAAGAGTGTGAATATTTTAGGTATTGATCCGGGAACGCGTAACCTCGGATATGCAATTATTTCTCTGGAGGGACAGAGTATGAAACTCATCGAAGCGGGTCTGATAAAGATGAAACCCGAGGAGCTGCAGTTCCAGATCCCGCAGATGGTTGAGGGTTTTGACCAGATCTTCAAGGCTCACCAGATCGACGAGGTGGCAATGGAAGAGATCTTTTATGCCCATAACCCCAAAACGACGATAAAACTCGCGCAGTTTCGCGGTGCGATGATGCTCAAGATACTTCAGGAGTTCGGTCAGTTCAGCGAATACACCGCCCTGCAGGTGAAAAAAGCCGTCACAGGAAAAGGAAAGGCGCAAAAAGAGCAGGTGGCCTTTATGGTTCAGCGGCTTTTAGGGATCAAAAAAGAGATAAAACCTCTCGATATTACTGATGCTATAGCCGTTGCCATAACGCACGCGCAAAGAGTCAGACTGGAGAGAGGGAAAGTAAAACAGGCGCTTTAAAGAACAGTCTGATTTTATAAAATCAACATTTTAGAGGTGCCCTTTATTAAGATGCTATTGATTTACTTATTTAAGATAGTATTTTTTAAGGAGTGGATTATGGAAGAGAAGATCAGCTTGGCCCTGCGATCGGCGGAAGATAATTATCTTTATTTTAAAAATTCAGATCCTTCAGCGGGCAGCGCGAAGCCGGCAGACCATATCATCGCCTTAAATGCTTTATTTGAATCTTTTGTCCATTATGAATTTGCCGTCGCACAAACGACAGAGCTTATCTGATTTCTTGACGAGGAGTCGGCTCTTTTTTGTACCCTGATAGAGCCCCATCTGCGCGTGCTCGATGACATCGAACTGATTGCAAGAGAGTGTGCAAAGATGTATATTCAATACATTTCAAAAATCGCACAAGGGCTTGACAGCAGAAGCGCCGTGGAAAATTTATTTGCATAGAAAAAATAATTTTAGAACTTTAGATTGGATACAATGCCTCTACTTATTTAGCGGGGATATTTATGCAAGTAGAATTTCTTTCGGTTGAAACGCCATCAGACGTGGCGGTATCAGCTGCACGTACCTGTTATTTTCCAAACGGGATAGTGCCGCCCGAAAAATCTACCGCTTGGGCACGCAAAAAAGATCTCTTGCAGGGGATATTCAAAGGCGGCCACCACACCACCCTCCAGCATACCCATATCACGATGATGATCTCGGGTATCAGCCGCCATCTGATCTGGCGCATGCTCCACGGCCACCCCTTCTACAACTCCGAACAGGTCTCACAGCGCTATGCCAGGATGAAAAGTGACAGCTTTGTCTTCCCGCAGCAGGCACAAATGAGCGAATGGAAGAGCTACTACCAGGAGCGCTTCAAAGACTATGAGAGACTCAGCGAGCTTCTCATTGAGGATGTCGACGCAGTTGTCCCGAAGTTCAGACGCAAGGACACGGGTAAAAAAGCGCAGGAGATGGCGCGCTACGTCCTTCCCGGCGGCATAAGCGCCTACCTCTACCACACGGTAAACATCATCACCCTGCTTCGCTATATTGCCGTGGCGAAGGTGATGCCTGAGTCACGTGATGAGGCGATGGACTTTGCAAAGATCATTTCCAAAAAGCTGATCGAACTCGACGAAGATCTGCGCCCCCTGGTCGAACATGCGCAAAATTCTCAGCCGAGCTTCCCTGAGTTTGATCTGCAGGCACTTAAGAGTAGACTGAAGATTACAGACGAGCAGGTAAAGATCTATGATGTGATCGGTGATGCCGATTTCGAGGTGAACAACAACTACGCCGATGTCCTGCGTTTTTCGCAAATGCTTCCGGACGAAGGAGTGATGGGCGGTTTTTCCACCTATGTCAAGTTTTCCCTCTCCGCCGATGCCCAGAACCAGCGCCACAGAAAATCCCCCGGTGTACGCCCCGCACTTGAGTCCTACTATAGCCGCTCCTACTACACGCCGCCTATCATTGCGGCCAACGAAGAGGCCCTGAAGATATACAGGGCCTCTATCGAGGCATCGTATGATTTTTTTGAAGCCCAGCGCGAGAAGATCGGTTTCGCAGAGGCGGCCTATGCCTTGAGCAATGCCCATGAGATCGAGTTTGTCGAGCGAAACGACTTCACCTCCTTCCATCACAAGGCGCAGATGCGTCTGTGCTATAACGCGCAACAGGAGATTTATGATATGGTGTATGAACAGGCGCGCCAGCTACGAGAGATGAAGGTCAAGGGCGCTGAGAAGTTCCTGCCGCCGTGCACCGTACGTGCCCAGATGAACATCCATCCCATCTGTCCCGAAGGGGATCATTTCTGCGGCGTAAAAGTCTGGAAGCTTGATATAAAAGAGTACGAGAGGAAGATATGAAAAGAGTTTTATTTTTAATTTTTACACTTCTGTTTTTTAGTGCCTGCAGTACAAAGAGTGTAATGATAAACGGGCTTATCTGTCCCGAGGGCTACTCAACGCATCAGGTCCAAAAAGATCTGACGCAGTGCCGCTATTATGACCAAAAGAAGGCAGGCGAGGCCTCACTATCCCCGATAGAGCCTGAATGCAAAGCCTGCCTTGAAGACAGAGGTTACAAGCTAGAAGAATGAAGTATTTATTTTCGATTCCTCTTCTTTTGTTGATGGGATGCTCAGGTTTTAAGATCACCGGCACGATGTGCGACTCGCTCCAGCCAGGACAAAGTGTTCCTTCTGAATGCCGGCCTTATTCTGACGAGGAGGCACAAAAGGCGAGCATACCGTCAAAAGAAGAGGAGACAGAGTGCTCCGGGTGCAGCGAAGAAGAAAAGCTTGAGCTGCGCCGATAAAAGGGCCTGAAGCTCTCTCAAACCCCCTACTAATCACAAGGAACCCCAATGCAGGCATATGAACGTTTTTTTGAAATATCGGATGACTTTAGATCGCCCTATGCGAGGGACCGTGACCGCATTATCCATTCGGGAAGTTTTAGAAAGCTGGAGTACAAGACGCAGGTCTTTTTAAATCAGGAGGGGGACTTCTTTAGAACACGCCTCACCCACTCTATCGAGGTCTCCCAGATAGCCCGTTCCATCTCCTCTCACCTCGGCCTGGACGAGTCCCTGGCAGAAGCGATCGCCCTTGCGCACGATCTTGGGCATACTCCTTTTGGCCACGTGGGCGGCGACGGTCTGGACCATCAGCTCAAAAAAAAAGGCTTTAGCAACGGCTTTGAGCACAACTTTCAATCCTATCGGGTCTTGACCGCTCTGGAAAAACGCTACAAGGGGTTTAACGGACTCAACCTCACTTTTGCCACCCTGGAAGGGATCTTAAAACACTCCTATCCTTACAAAAAATCTTTTCTGCCCAAAGAGATCGACAAGATTTTTGTGCTTGACACCCACCCCTCCATAGAAGCGATGGTCGTGGATAGAGCCGACGAGATTGCCTATATGAGCCATGACATTGATGACGGTATCAACTCGGGGCTAATCAGTTTCGATACCCTGAGGCAGAGCGAGCTGGTGCAGGAAGTTTTGGAAAAGGTCTACGCGGAGGGGATCTTGGAGGATGAGGACGAGATGTTTCGCTACCGCTTCTCCTCGCACTTCATCAACCATCTGGTCTACTCGCTTCTGGACTACTCACGAGAGCGGGTCGACAGCTCCAGTATTCTCAGCGCGACGCTCCCGAGTTCTTCTCCCATTCCGATCGGTTTCGATGAGATACTCGAGACTAAGATCAAAAAGCTAAAGAAGATCCTTTTTAAAGAGCTCTACCAGCACAAAGAGATCGTGCGCAAGATGTATGCGGGCAAGAAGGCGGTAGAGGGATTATTTGAGGCGCTAATGGAGGAGCCGAAGATGCTTCCGAAGTATTACGCTCTGCAGCTGGAACTGCGCTCAAAGCACCGTGTAATCGCGGACTATATCGCCAGCCTTTCAGACCGTGCCGCGATGGGGCTTTATAATGAGATTTTCGGGAAGATTTAGAAAAAAAAGCGCAAACGGCTCAGCGTTTACGCCTCAGGCTTAACGTTTCAAGCCGATAAGGGTCTCAAGAAGGGTGTCTGAGGTGGTAATCGTCTTTCCGTTGGCCTGATAGCCACGCTGGATGATGATCAGCTGCGTCAGCGAGCGGGAGAGATCGACGTTTGAGGCCTCAAGCGCCGCCGACTGTATAAACCCGCGTCCGCCCGATGCCGCCGTTCCAATGATGGGATCACCGGAGTTGGCAGACTGAAGATATACATTTCCCCCATCCGCAGCAAGACCCTCATTATTGACAAATTTTGCCATTCCTATCTGTGCCAGTCCAAAGGAGCGGCCGTTTGAGAATGAGCCGACCAGTGTGCCGCTTTGATCAATGCGGATACCAAGGAGGTCTCCGCCGGTAAAACCATCCTGAGAGATACCGGAGGTAGTCGAGGGACTGTCAAAAGAGGTCAATCCGTCAAATGCGCCGGGACGGCCAAAGCCGAGGTCGATCTGTTGCGGAGAGGCTGAACCGTTGTTGGCGGTAAACTCTATCTGCCCCGGATTTCGGCTTAAAAGCGATCCATCACTGGCAAACTCAATAACGCCTCCACCTAGAATATTTACCGCAGGAGCTATAGCGCCAATAAGATTGGCATAACTTGGTGCGGTAACGCTGAAGGCCCAGCTAGAGCCGCTTGCTTGGGATTGACCTGTTTTTCTGAAGTCTATCTTGATGGTATGCTTGCTTCCCAGCGAGTCGAAAACATCAATACTCGAAGCGTGCACCGCTGCATTGATCTCTTGAGACAAACGCGTGGCGGGCAGTGTGGCCGTTGGCGAGTAGTTAGCGGAGAGAGTGGTAAAGGTTTGAAAAAAACGGGGATTTTCTAGTGTCGTATCCGGTGTTCCCGTTGCAGAGCCAAGGTCTGCAACATCAATGACAAAGGACGGGTTGCCTACAGGATTGGTGATTTTATATCTTCCCTGATCGTCCAGTTCTACGGTAGCACCTACAGGAAGTACCGCATTAAGTTCATTCCAAAAGTCCTGTGTGGTATTGAAATATCTATTATTGCCATCTGCTCCCACGTTAGGGCTACCGACAGCCAAATCAGTATAGCGGAAATCAAAAACTTCTGGAGTACCGTTGTCGATAATCAGTCGAATACCCTGTCCACTGTTAGCAACAGCGGTAGTGGCAGAAGTAAGGCTGAATGCCTCACCCGCTCCATTGAACATAACCCCAAAGTCATCAAATGCCATGATCGGAGGATTTGCCGTAGAGGCGCCTGTCGCATCGATCGCATACGCCGCTGAAACCTGGCTGACGCGCGGACCCGAATTGAGATTCGCTTTTAGATTAATAACGGAAGTCGGCTCTGCCGGCGTTGTCAAACCGGGATCAATGACCACATTTACAATCGGTGCTGTTGAATCCACCTTGTTTGTAACAGGGTCACGAAGCCATCCCTGGGCAATAAAACCGTTGTTGTCGACAAAGTTTCCGTTGGCGTCAAACTTGAAGTCGCCCGAACGGGTGTATTTGTAGGTATCCCCTCCGTCCCCGCTGACAATAAAAAACCCATCCCCTTGAATAGCGACGTCGGTATTTTTGTCGGAGTTTTGAATGGAGCCTTGTGTGTGGATACGGGTAACGGATGCAACCGTAGTACCCAAGCCGACCTGCACGGCATTTTTACCGCCTAAGGCACCTTGAGGTGCCGTAGCGATCTGGTTGGTCTGTGCAAGCAGATCGGAGAAGTTGGCACGAGAGTATTTGAAGCCTATGGTGTTAACGTTGGCGATGTTGTTTGACTCAACATCCATGGCTACCTGGTGCGACTGAAGACCGGCGACACCGGAAAAAAGTGACTTAAGCATAATATATCCTTTTTTGGACTGGTGATGATAAAAAGCAAAGAGTGTTCCAACTTTAGGTTATGAGTATTAAGAAAGTTGATATAAAAAAATATAAGTTTTTTGAGTCTTGGCCTGTAAGAGAATGGAAAACAGTGAAAGGAGAGTATCTCATAAATGACAAAATGTGCCGTTTATGAGATATGATTTTACATCTGAAGTGCGTTTTTAAGCATCTCGTCACCGGTGGTGATTGTCTTGGAAACGGCATCATAGGAGCGCTGAAGAATGATGAGCTCGGTCAGGGCGGTATCGAGCTTGACATTGGAGGTCTCAAGCGTACTTGAGAGTATCTCCCCGTTGTTTTGTGCGTAGAAGAGGGGATTGCCGCTGTTGTCTGATACACGGAACTTGTTTCCGCCGACGGCCTCAAGTCCCTGATCGTTTTGGAAATGGTAGATAGCGACCTTGCCGACCACACTCTGTTTTCCGTTGCTAAAGCTTGAAGTAATATCGCCGTTTCTGTTGACAGAGTAGCCGAGCAGCTCTCCCGCCAGCGTGCCGTCAACAGTTGCGGATGAAGTGACCGAGGAGCCACTGTTTGAGATGAGCCCGCCGAAACCTGTACCGAAGTTGGCGGTCACCGGTGCTCCGTTGTTGTCGATGGGGCCAAGTGTGGAGCTTACTATGGCGCCGGAGGCGTCAAAATCGACGACCCCGCTCTGCGTATCATAGACAACAGAGCCGTCCGCCGTCTGGGCCGTCGCAGTTACATCCCATCGGATGCCGCTAGGGGGCTGTTCGGCGGACTGGGTGAAGACGAGGCGCAGACTGTTGCGCTCGCTTTGGGGACTGATGGCTACGGCAGAGATGACCTGAGGCAGATCCTCGATGCCGATGTTGCCGGTAAAATTTGCCTGCGTTGTCGGCTGAACGGGAAAGATCAGTGCGTTTGGGAAGATGAGCGGCTGCTGGGCAGAGGCATTGGCAGGGTCCAGCTCCATAGATCCAACGACGGGGCTAAGGATACCTCCATTTGTGTTGTTTGCCAGGGTACCGGTGACAAAAAAGCCCTCGGGATTGACCAGGCGGGTGTCGGTTGTGATGCCGTCCGGGCTATAGGGGTCAAAACGGAAGTTCCCAGCGCGCGTGAAATACTCCTGATCGTTAGGGCCGCTGAGTCCAAACCATCCGTCGTTTCCGACAATAGCGAGGTCAGTTTTGCTGTCGGTCTGGTAGTAAGAACCGGTCTTCATGTCCAGAGTGATGGCATTAACCTGAACGCCAAGTCCTGTCTGTGCCGAGGTCACCGGATTGCCGGCGGCGGAAACTGTTTTTTCAAAGAGGTTGGAGAACTCTGTGCTCGAGCCTTTGAAACCGACGGTATTGACATTGGCGATATTGTTTGACAGAACGTCGATACCGGTCTGAAAAGATTGCAGACCGCTGATGCCGGAATAGATGGATTGTAACATGGCCGCTCCTTACTGGTAGATTTCTAAAATAGAATCAAAGGGAACATAGGAGGAGCCAAGCTTAAGCAAACTTTTGCCGTCTTCAAAACGCACCGATTCGATAGGGTAGGCCCCTGCGCGTGTCTTCAGAGTCTCGCCCGCAGAGTTTGCATAAGAGGCTTCGATGTAGTAGACGCCCGAGTCGGCCGCGCTTCCCGCATCGCTAATGCCGTTCCAGTCAAAAGAGTAGACCCCTTTTTCATTAGGCGAGATAGGAATAGTCTTGACCACATTTCCGTTAGTGTCCTTGATTTCCACATTTCCAGAGGCGATGGCATCGGGAAAGTAGATCTCGAATGCGGTGTTCTTGCCTTTTTCGTACACCATGCCGTTGCTTCCCGTGTCCGCGATCTTTCCTATAGCCGCTACGGTGCTGAACTGAGAGCTCGAAAGCAGCGAAGCCGAGAGCGATTCAAGCGCCTTGTTGGTGTTTGACGAGGACTCTAGCGTGGCCAGCTGTGAGGTCTGCGAAAGGATCTTTTCCGTGTCCATCGGCGAGGTCGGATCTTGATATTTCAACTCGACCAGAAGAAGTTTTAGAAAATCATCTTTGCCGAGGATACCGTTAGGATTTGTGCCGGAGGGCGCGTCGATCAGGTTAGTGGAGGTGGCTATGCTGGTAACGGACATCTTATTTTCCTTTATTAGAGTTCTTGCAGAACTCAATTAATACGCAAAATGAGCAAAGCCCATCTTTGCTGCGCTGGCCGCTCGGGCACTGAAGCTAGCCTCTTTCGAGGCAGTGGACTTCTTGCAAAGCGGCAAGAAGTCTATTGCATTTATATATATCGGGGTACGACGATCTCAATTGCCGTCGCTACCTCGGTAAACTCATCTTCGAACTCTTGGAATTTCTCATACGCCGAATGCGCATTTTCGCGTCTGTGCTGGTTTTGCTGCTGTTGGTGCGACGAGAAGTTCATCGACGCATCGCCGAGACCCTGGGCGCTTAGCTGGGCTTTTAGTTCATGGGCATTTTGCATCATCACCGTCAGGGCACTGCTGCTGGCGTTGATGTTGATGTGCACGTTGTTGCCGCGCTGAACCAGGGTCACTTCCATCTCGCCGAATTTTTGAGGGTTCAGCTGCATCTTTATTTTGGTAAAAGGAGGCCGGTAGTTTTCCATGCTCTCCTTGATGTTCTGTGCCATGTGCTGGATCAGCTGTTTTGACTCCACTATCTTTTGGGCCAGAGGCTCTGTTTTGTTCTGCGGCACTGCCTGCGCTTTGTCGCTTTCAAGCCCGATTTTTGTCTCGTTTCCAAGTGTCTCCTCGGTTTTTTTGCCGTGCAGCAGGGCGTTCAGCGAGGTAGTAAACAGTGTACTTTTTGCTGCCTTGGGCTCAGTGTCGAGATTTAGGCTTTTTCCGATTTCTTCGCTATTCAAGAGGCTGTTCAAGGGGTTTTGCGCATTTGAAGACTCTTTTTTGGCCACAAGAGCAGGTTTGACCAGTTCGCTTGTCGAATGCGGAAGCGGACTTTTGGTCTGTGTGAGCGCATTGTTGAAAGGAGTCTGGCTGAGTGACTCGAAGCTGATCGCGCGCACATCGATGCCCGACTTCTCTGCTAGTTTGATCAGACCGCCTAGTGTATTAGGAAGCTCTTTGAGATCGACCTTTTGCAAAATCTGCTCTTTGAGAAAGCTTTTTGCCTGGCTGATGAGCTGCTGGATGTTTTTATCGGGAAAGGCTTTCAAGATGTCTGCATGGATAAACTCTTCGTCTTTCACATTTTCTTTTCCAAGGGCAAAAAGCTTTAGAAGGGCCGTTGTGCCGGCTCCTTTTTTTACAGAAGCTTTCTCATCTGTCTGCGGCAGAAGAATGAGTGTCTCAATCTCTTTTGGGAGGGCTTTAGCCTCTGTCTTCCCCAAAGAGAAGGAGTTAAGCAGAAGGGAGAATTTGTCATTTTTTCCTTCGCCTTTAAGGCTTAAAAGATTGGCTAACAGGCCCTTCGGACTATCGGTTTTGTCTGTTGATATCTTTAGCATGCCTTCTCCTTTACAGTAATAGTAAGGTTTTTAAAGCATTTATTGTTCCAATATGCTGTGAGGTCTTGGTTTTGTTCGATCTTAAGGGCACCTCTAAAAACCCCTGCGGGCGATAGAGAGATGCCCACACTCCGCGTTGCCTGAGAGGCGTAGTAGAGCGACTGCCCTATGCTCTCAGCCCACTTCTGTGCAAAATCGACCTCTATAGCATACGTATCGAGCAGGCAGTCGACCCGGGTTCTGTCGGGCAGGATATGTTCTGCCACCCCTCCGAACGCTTTGCAGAAGTGCTCTTGGTAGACCTTCTCTTTGTGGAGGTGTTTGGCCTGCAGAGCAAGCGAGAAGAGCAGCAGGAGAAGAACACTTTTTATGATCACTTCTGTTTTTTCAGCAGTACTGTGACGCAGCTCTCTATCATGGAGAAGACGGTGTCGAAGCCCTCAAAACCTTCAAAAAAGAAGGGATCGGGTACGTCTGCATTGAGATGGCCGAAGTGGCCGAGTTTGATAAGGTTTTTAGCCCCCATCTTCTTCAGATTCTCATAATTGCTCTGGTCAAGTGCCACGATCAGATCAAAGGCCTCAAGGTCTGCCTCTTCTATCTGGCGCCCTTTTTGCATGGAGATATCCACGCTGTTCAGGGCGGCCACCTTTATGGAGTGTGCACAAGGGGATTCGCCAATATGCCAGTCCCCGGTTCCCGCAGAGTCTACGCGGATATCAAGCCCCTCTTCTTTGATTATTTTTTCCGCGATCCCCTGGGCAAGCGGGGAGCGGCAGATATTGCCCAAACAGACGAAAAGGATGGATCTCATTATTATTCCTGGAGCGATATGATAGTGCATAAAAAAAGTTCACTGCGTTTATTTTCGTATTATACCAAGCAAGTTTCGCGCCTCTTGCAGACAGGGGTGAGGTGGGTTTATGCAGGGCTCAAGCGGTGCCAAAAAAAGCTGATTCTGTCTTAGCTCTTTTTGACGATAACACGGATAACAAGGGCGTCGCCCTGATGCCCCTTGCCCTCATCCAGACAGACTTCGCACTCTTCGAGCAGAACGATCTCACATCCCGCTATAGCAAAGATCTCTTTTAGGGAGCCGAGGGTGTACAGCAGCGAGGGCTTTTTGGGTCCGCCGCTTGAACGGGGCAGCTGTTTGAGAGAGAAAAACTCCCCGATAAAATAACCCTGAGGCTTCAGCGCGTTTATTGCTTTTTGAAAGACCTTTGTGCGAAGAGGCTCTTCAAGATGCAGGTATGAGGTGAGAATGCCCTCATACTTTTCCTGAGGTTCCCACTGCTCAAGATCAAGCAGCAGGGTCTTAAGGCTCACCCCTTTGGCCTTTGCCATAGCAAGGGCCTTGGTCATGCCGATGGCCGATGCGTCAAGCGCGGTCACCTTAAAGCCCTCTGCGGCCAGATAGACGGCATTGCGCCCTTCGCCCTCGCCCAGACAGAGGAGCTCTCCTTGCGGCCTCAGAAGAGGGGTGTGCAAGGCGATAAAAGCATTCGGCTCAAACCCGTAAAAATACTCTTCGCGGGAGAACTTCTCGTCCCACAGTTTTCCAATCGACTCTTCCATTTTCAGCCTTTACAATTGTTATTTCTGAACTCCGTTTAAAACAGGGACAAACTCGCACTCCTCAAGCTCTTCGGCCTGGAGGGAGGCGCCGACTTTGATAAAGCGCGTTATCATCTGTCTGCCATTTTTTTCCATCGGCGCGACAATGATTCCCTCAGGAGAAAGCTGGTCGATCAGTTTTTGGGGGATATGCGTCGCGGAGGCAGAAAAGAGGATGCGATCGTAAGGGGCGTACTGTATCCAGCCCATCTGCCCGTCATCTGTGCGGGTATGGATATTTCCCAGTCCAAGGTTTCTAAAACGCAGTTTCGCCTCTATCATTAGGGGCTCAATTCGCTCGATCGAAAAAACACGCCTGAAAATTCGGGAGAGTACGGCCGCTTGATAGCCGCTGCCGCAGCCGATTTCCAAAACAGAGTCGGCGCCTTGCGGATAGAGGTACTCGGTCATTTTGGCAACGGTGAGGGGAGAGGAGATCCACTGGTTCGCGCCGATGGGCAGGGCATCGAGTTTGTAGGCGTTATGTCTAAAACCCGCCGGTACGAAGGCTTCCCTGTTTGTCGTAGCAATGGCTTTCCGGACCGCATCGCTGAGGAGGAACTTCGCATTGATTTCTTCGGCCAGACGCGCATTTTTCATCACTGTCATTCTTTCAGTCATTGGGTCCCTTAAAGTTAAAACACTGTCGCAAGAAGCCTCTTCTTGGGCTGATTGCAAATCCTGCAGGCAAGCTTTATGGAGCCTGTGCAGATCAGATGCCAACGTCGAGATAACGCCTCATCCGGCGGATCTCTTGTTGATCGTATGCCAGACATAAGCAAAGGGCGTTCCTGTTGGCACTGCTCCTGCCAAAGGGCGATACGATCCTGCTCATCGCACTGTTCTCCTCGTTAGAGGCATCCGCGGCCATGACATAGCATTGGTTCATCACCGCAAGCGCTTCGACGAGTTGTGTGAAGTTGTCCGCGCGGTTTTTCCCCCAGCGTGCAGGCACGAAAATAATATCCGCGCCCTCGAGGTCTTGCCAATAATCTTTAAAGCGCAGTTCAAAACAGATGAGCAGACCAAATCTTATCCCGTCGATCTCGAAAATCGGAACTCTCTTCTCTTGTCCCGGGGTAAAATACTTATGTTCATCACCGAGCCGAAAAAGTCTATTTTTGGCCTGTTCATGCACAAGTATGCCTTTATGCAGTACCTTGGCGACATTGAAGAACTCTCCGTTTTGTTTTTTTTCGATCAGAGTGAGCACGATTATGCGCTCATTCGCTTTTTTTAAAAGGGCATCTACAGCCTTGAGCGAAAAAAGTGCCGCGGCCTCAAAATGTGCATAATCAAAACCGGTAAGACAGACTTCCGGAGCTAAAACAACAGCGTTAGAAGGTGTTTGTTCTATCTGTTCGAGCAGTAGCCTGAGATTCTCTTCGTAGCTGTCGGTCGACGCGAACTGTAGGGTGCAGAGTGAGCGTTTTTCCATGGTTTGCAGCTCCTTAGAAATCGTTAAAGTCCAAGGAGCCTTTTGAGTAGTTTGCCACGGTGCCTTCGAAGAAATTTGTCTTTTGGTCGTTGAACTTGGCAAAGTCGTCCACCCATTTGATCGGATTTTTGACGTTATAAAGTTTTTCAAACCCGACGGAGTTAAGTCTGTCATCGGCGAGATACTTGATGTACTGTTCGACAATTTCGTTTGTTAGTCCCAGAATCTGACCCTGAGTGATGTACTTGCCCCAGGCGACCTCAAGCTCTACCGCATCTTCAAACATCGCATAGACTTCATCTTTGAGCTTCTCCGTGAAGAGCTCGGGGCGCTCGCGTTTGAGCGTATTGATGATGTTTTGAAAAAGCGTCAGGTGGGTCACTTCGTCGCGTTGAATAAAACGGATCATCTGGGCAGTACCAAGCATCTTGCCCGAGCGTGCCAGGGTGTAGAGATAGGCAAAGCCGCTGTAGAAGTAGATCCCCTCGAGGATCTGGTTGGCAAAGCAGGCCTTGACAAAGTTGTGCTCGCTCGGGTTTTCGCTCAGCTCGGTAAAGACGGCCGCGATGGAGTCGTTTTTTTGCTTGAGCATCATGTCTGTGCGCCATAGTTCGTAGATCTCTGCGGAGTTTTGAGAGATCGAGTCCACCATGACCGCATAGGACTGTGAATGCAGGGCCTCTTCAAAGGATTGGCGCACCAGGATAAGGTTTATTTCCGGAGAGGTGACATAGGGATTGATGTTGTCGATAAGGTTGTTCGTCTGAAGCGAGTCCATAAAGATAAGCTGTGCCAGCGCCTTGTCATAGGCCTTTTTTTCCGTGTCGGTCAGCGTCTTGTAGTCAAGCGCATCGCGGGTCATATCGACCTCTTTGGGGAACCAGGTGTTGTTGAGCATCATCTCCCAAAGATTGTAGGCCCACTGGTACTTGATATTGTTCAATTCGAATATTCCTGTCGGGTTTCCGCCGAAGATTCTGCGCTCGGAAACGGTCTCGCGCGAGTCAGGATTGTAGATCTTTTTTCTGTTCATAAAAGATGTCTTTCTTTGCCGTGTATGAGCAATATTTTTTGCGTTTTGTCCGAAGATTATACAACCGGGTGCCCTATTAAATCTTTAAATTTGCAAAGAATTTATAGGATATTTCACTAAGAAGAGCAGCTCAATTTAAGGTTCTGATGGTGGGGTGGCGTGCTCTTTGCATAGCGCTCAAATGCGCTGTGCTCCTCGTAGGGATTTTGTGCCAGTTTCAGCAGATCATTGACCAAAGAGAGGTCGCCTTCTTCAGCCTTTTCAATCGCCTCCTGGAGGATGTAGTTCTTCAGAATATATTTCGGGTTGGTGCGAAGCATCTTTTCGTTTCTGTTTTCGCTTTCTTCGAGTTTTAGGCGTTTGTCATAATCGTCCAGCCACTCGTTCAAAGGCGTTTGCAACACACACAGTGCTAACAGGGGAACCCTGTGCCCATCATAGTGGCTCAATGCTCTGAAAAAGGCCGTGTAGTCAATATTTTGAGAGCCCAGCACGCCAAGAAGATGTTTCAAGAGCCCGAGATCACCCTGCTGTTGCTTGTGCAGACCAAGTTTGGCACGCATCAGTTCCAGGTACTTCTGCGAAAAAAGCTCTCCGAAGCTCTCTAGCGCTTTTTCCATCCTCTCCATACTGATGATAGGAGAGAGCGAACGCGCAAGCATAGAGAGGTTCCAGTAGGCTACAGGCGGCTGGTTTCCAAAAGAGTAGCGCCCATCCTGATCGGTATGGTTACAGATGTAGTTGAAATCATAGGCATCCAAGAAGGCGTAGGGGCCGTAGTCGATCGTGACCGAGGCGATGGACATATTGTCGGTGTTCATGACCCCGTGGTTGAATCCGACAGACTGCCAGTGCGCCATCAGTTCAGCGGTGCCTTTGACGACCTCGTTGTACATCAAGAAGTAGGCGTCTTCTTTGTCTTTGAGGTGGGGAAAGCTCTGTACGATGACATAGTCGGCAAGGGTTTCAAGCTTGTCGTGCTTCTTTGTGTGGTAAAAGTATTCAAAGGTACCAAAGCGAACCCATGAAGGGGACATCCGCAGAACTATAGCCCCCTTTTCCCAACGCTCCCGTGCAACGCGTTCATCCGAACCGATAAGTGCGAGTGCCCGCGTTGTCGGAATCCCCAGGGCATGCATCGCTTCGCTCATCAGGTATTCGCGGATAGAGGAGCGTGTGACTGCGCGTCCGTCGCCCTGACGCGAATAGAGCGTCGGCCCTGCCCCTTTGAGTTGCAGGTTCCACCCCTGTGTCTCTCCGAGATTGATGGCCCGTCCGTCACCAAGACGCGGTACAAAATGACCGAACTGATGCCCGGCGTAGCACATCGAAAATGGTTGCGAGCCTTCCAAAAGCTCTTTTCCATTGACAAAGTCGATAAACTCCTGCGTCTGAGCCTCTTGGGCATCAAGACCGATTAGTTTTGTTGCCTCGGGATTGTGGCTTATCAGGTAGGGCTTATGCAGCGGCGTGGGGTTTACTCTATCATAGAAGACAGAGTCTAGTTCCAAATAGGAGGTGTTTAAATTTATTTCTTGAAGTTTCATAATGAAGTTTTACCCTCTTTGGCTTATAAGGCTTTCTCTTTCTCGTATTAACTATATTTTTTGAGAAAAGCTTTAGGAGGGCTGGCGTTGTCATGCATTAATTTAAAAGCTCTAAAATTGTCTTTTATTTTTACTACAGAAAGCTTGCAAGATGATAAGAGACATAGGATTTGTGTTAATGGTGATCAGCATTACGTACACTATAAGAGAAGTGTGATTATTGATTTTATTGAGGTTTTGTGAGAGATAGAGCTGCTATAGCAGTGCCGCTTTCCAAAAGTCTGGAAGACGGCCAAATATCTTCTTAGCGGCTGAAACGCTTGCGTTCAGCTTCTGTGAGTAGACGTTTACGAATACGTACACTGATCGGAGTGACTTCAAGAAGCTCATCATCTTCGATCCACTCGAGTGCTTTTTCTAGGTTCATATCGCGTGGTGGAACCAGTTTGATTGCCTCATCTGCGCCTGAAGAACGTACGTTTGACTGTGCCTTGCCCTTGATCGGGTTGACGGCAAGGTCATTCGAGCGAGAGTGCTCGCCGATGATCATTCCCTCGTAAACCTTGTCTTGAGGCTTGATAAAGATACCGCCGCGCTCTTGAAGGTTGAAGAGTGAATACGCCAAAGCTGTTCCGTTCTCCATTGAGATCAGTGCCCCATACTGGCGTGACTCAACCTTGCCCGAATATGGACGGAACTCCAAGAAAGAGTGGTTCATAACACCCTCTCCCTTGGTATCTGTAAGGAACATACCACGGAAACCGATAAGACCGCGTGCCGGGATCTCAAATTCGATACGCTGGAAGCCCTGGCCCATTGGAACCATTGACTTCATCTCTGCCTTACGCTTACCAAGACGCTCGATAACTGTACCGCTCAATGTTTCAGGAACATCGATGACCAGGTGCTCAAACGGCTCGCATTTAACCCCTTCGATCTCTTTAACGATAACTTCGGGACGGCTGATACCGAACTCGAAGCCTTCGCGGCGCATATTTTCAGCCAAGACAGTGATCTGAAGTTCACCACGTCCTGAAACTTTAAACTTGCCTTCGCCGACCGTTGCAAAGTTCATCGCAACGTTTGTCTGCATCTCTGATTCGAGACGCTCGCGGATCTTGTTGGAAGTAATGTGTTTTCCTTCCTGGCCTGCAAGAGGAGAGTCGTTTACCGAGAAGACAACGGTAAGAGTAGGCTCTTCAACGTGCATCGGGTCAAGTGCAACCGGCTTGAGAGGGTCACAGACCGTATCACCGACGTTGACTGTCTCCATACCTGCGATAGCAACGATGTCGCCCGCTTCTGCTTCGTTGATCTCCATACGGTTAAGTCCGTGGAAACCGATCAGTTTGGTGATCTTTCCGTTGATCATCTCGCCGTCAGCTTTTGCAAGTTTGACGTTATCGCCTTTTTTGATACGGCCGTTAAAGATACGTGAAATACCGATTTTCCCAACATAGTTGTCGTAGTCAAGCGTAAAGACCTGCGCCTGAAGCGGGTTCTCGGCAGAACCTTCCGGCTCAGGGATCATGCTAAGGATCGTTTCGAAGATACACTCAAATCCGCCGTCCGGATCACTCATATTCAGTTTCGCGATACCGTCACGAGCCGCCGCATAAATGACAGGGAAGTCCAGCTGATCATCAGTAGCATCCATGGCAGCAAAGAGGTCAAACATCTCATCGACAACACGCTCAGGATCAGCAGAAGGCTTGTCGATCTTGTTGATAACAACGATAGGCTTTTTGCCAAGGGCAAGCATCTTCTTAACAACGAATTTAGTCTGAGGCATAACACCCTCATACGCATCCACAAGAACCAAAACGCCGTCTACCATTTTCAGTACGCGTTCAACTTCTCCACCGAAGTCGGCGTGGCCCGGAGTATCGATGATATTGATCTTGTAGTCTTTGTAACGGACAGCCGTGTTCTTAGAGAGAATCGTGATACCACGCTCTTTCTCAAGGGCATTCGAGTCCATTGCGCGTTCGTCATGTTGTTCATGCGATCCGTATGTTCCTGATTGTTCCAATAGACCATCTACGAGGGTTGTTTTACCGTGGTCAACGTGCGCGATAACGGCGATGTTTCTGATTTTTTGCATATAAGCTCCAGCATTTGCTTTCTCAATCTATGAGCAACTTTGAGGACAGCTCATGTCATAAGTGACTATTTTTTTGAAATTTTACCCAAATAATGCTTTAAATTATCAAAAATATTTTTATTATGTGTATATTGGGAACAATTGTGCTGATTTTAAGGGGATGTTTTCTGTTTTGAGTGAATGAGGAGGGGGAAAGGTGCTGTGCTTAGAGCCTGAAATCACTCTCTTCGTATTTTACTGTTTCAGCTGTGAGATGCAGAGGCGAAGAGAGATACTCGTCAGAGCCGAAGCCGACCTGTATGCCCTTGTCGCCGAAGGAAATGTTCATCCCCTCTCCCATATCGACTGCTTTGAGCGCCTTGTCGTCGAGGAGCTTCGCCTCAGTGACCCCGCTGAACTCCATGACAAGGTTGACCCAGTCAAAGGCGCGGTTGGTATCTTGTACTGTGAACGCTATAGCAAAGCTGGAGGGGCTAAGTATCTCAAAAGAGACCAGCTCTCCGCCTTTGGCACTGTCAAAACGGTGCATAAAAGTTTTCAGGTCATTTTTTGAGAGGGGTTTCATGGGGTTTCCTTCGGGAGTATAGCCTTGGATCCGAAAAGGCCGGATCCTATTGACAGCCTACGCATTCCATAGAGCGGTCTTCGACGTCGTTTTTGGCTTCGGGCGACTGGCTTCTTAGGTAGTAGGTCGACTTGAGACCCAGTTTCCATGCAAGCATATAGATCTCGTTCAGGTACTTCCCGCTTGCCTTGTCCAAGGAGATAAAAATGTTGAGGCTCTGTCCCTGGTCGATCCACTTCTGGCGGACGGCGGCAGCTTTGACCAGAAGCGTCTGGTCGAGGTCATAAGCCGGCGTATAGTAGGACCAGGTCTTAGGGGAGAGTCTAGGCACAACGACCGGGATAAGTCCTGAGAGGTTCTCTTCAAACCATTTGCGCTTGTAGACCGGCTCGATCGTCTGTGTCGTTCCCGTAAGGATAGAGATCGACGAGGTCGGTGCTACGGCCATCAGGTAGCCGTTGCGCATTCCCTGCGTCTTGACCTTTGTGCGCAGCTCGTCCCAGTCGTAGGTCGAAGCAAAAAGACCGCCTCTGTCGACAAGGTTTCTCACTTCTGCGGTGGCATGGTCCATCGGCATGATGCCACGGCTCCATTTTGAGCCTTCGTATTCCGGATAAGAGCCCTTCTCCTTGGCGTTGTCGCTTGAAGCGGAGATGGCGTTATAGGAGATCGCCTCCATCACTTCGTCGATCTTGTCGAAGTGCTCCTGCGATCCCCAGGCGATGGCCTGCTCCGCTAACATCTGTGCCTCGCCCATAACGCCCAGACCGACAGCGCGGCTTCTGAGGTTAGTGCGTTTGACCTTCTCGACCGGATAGAAGTTAAGGTCGATAACATTGTCAAGCGCACGCATAGCGATCGGAACAATGCGCTCGATGTCCTCTTTTGTGTTGATGCGGGAGAGATTGACAGAGGCCAGGTTGCACACGGCCGTGTCTCCGTTGACTCTCTCTTTTTCGACGATAAAGATCTCTCTGCCACCTATCGAGTCAAGAGCGGTCACCTTGGAAGCCGGTTTTTCCACGCCGCTATCCACGCGCACCATCTCATCTTCTTCGTAGCTTATGTGTGTGCCGTCTTCAAACTTGAGTTTGATCTTGTAGGTGTTCGGGCTGGTGTTTTGAAAGATCTCCGTACAGAGGTTCGAGCTTCGGATAACACCGTAATGGTCATTCGGGTTAGCGCGGTTAGCGTTGTCTTTGAAACACAAGAAAGGTGAACCCGATTCAAAGTAGGAGGTCAGGATCTTCTTCCAGAGGTCCTTGGCCTTAATGCGCTCTTTGATGATATCGTCGTCACTCTCTAACTCAATATAACGCTTTTCAAACTCGTCACCGTGCAAGATGGTAAGCTCTTTTGTCTGGTAGGGATCAAAAAGGGTCCAGATCGCATCCTGCTGAACGCGTTTCATAAAGAGGTCGTTGATCCAGAGGGCAGGGAAAAGGTCATGCGCACGGCGGCGCTCTTCGCCCGAGTTCTTTTTGAGGTCAAGGAAGTCATTGACGTCAAGATGCCACGGCTCAAGGTAGACGGCGATGGCGCCTTTGCGTGTTCCTAGCTGATCGACAGCGATAGCGATATCGTTGGTGATCTTTAGAAAAGGAACCGTTCCGCCGGCGGCATTTTTGTGCCCATCGATATAGGAGCCGATAGAGCGGACCTGCGTCCAGTCCCAGCCGATGCCTCCGCCGAACTTGGAGAGCATTGCCATCTCCTGGTAGGAGTCGAAGATCCCTTCGATATTGTCCGGTGTTGAGCCGATATAGCAGGAGCTTAGCTGGTGACGTGGTGTACGCGCATTTGAGAGCGTTGGCGTCGCCAGCATCACTTCGAAGGTAGAGATCATGTCGTAGAATTTTTTAGCCCACTCTTGGCGGTTTTCTTCACGCTGGGCCAGGAACATTGCAATGCCCATAAACATATGCTGAGGAAGTTCTATAGGAACATTGTTTCTGTCTTTTATCAGGTAGCGGTCGTAGAGTGTTTTGATGCCGAGGTAGTTGAACTGGAGATCGCGTTCGGGCTTGATGTAGGCGTCAAGCTCATCCAGATCATACATCTCGCGAAGGCCGCGAAGGATGCGTCCCTCTTTCTCTCCGCGCTCAAAATATTTGTCAAGTTTGCAGTAGCCCGTGAAATGGTTTACGGTGTGATAAAGATTGTAAAGAAACAGACGCGAAGCGACAAAGGTCCAGTTTGGAGCATCGATATCAATCTTGTCCACAGCGGTTTTGATCAGCGTCTCCTGGATATCCTTGGAAGCGATACCGTCGCGAAACATGATCTGTGCATCCACTTCAAGTTCGCTCTGGCTGACGCCCTCCAAACCCTGGACAGATGCAGATGTGTATTTTTGGATCTTTGTGATGTCTAGCGGTTCGCTTCGACCGTTTCTTTTAATAACTGTAATCATTTATCATGCCTTGTTGTATTAAATTTTAGATGGAGCCAGAGCAGCAAAATGCTACCATCTTGTATTAGTTTTGCTTATTATTTTCCGAAAACTCGTTCAAATATTCTATCTACATTTTTTGTATAGTAGTCATAATTAAAGCACTCTCGTATCTCTTCTTCGCTGAGGCTGTTACCTAGCTCCTCATCCGCCAAAAGGTTCTCGAGGTAGAGACTTTCACCCGCTTCGTTTGTCGTTTTTTTGCCCTGCTGGATCTCTTCCCAGACCTTCATGGCATTGCGCTGGACGATGCGGTAGGCATCTTCGCGGCTGACACCTTTGAGGGGGAGCTCAAGCAATACACGCTGAGAGAAGACCAGGCCGCCTGTGAGGTTCAGGTTTCGGATCATGTTCTTCGGATAGACCGTGAGGTTGGCGATAACATTGTTCATGCGGTGGAGCATAAAGTCAGAGGTGATAAAAGAGTCCGGCAGCCAGAAGCGCTCGGTTGAACTGTGTGAGATGTCACGTTCGTGCCAAAGTGCTACGTTTTCCATTGCGGGAACAGCGTAGGAGCGGACCATGCGTGCCAGGCCTGTTATGTTCTCTGTCAGAATAGGGTTGCGCTTGTGCGGCATTGCCGATGAGCCCTTTTGTCCTTTTGCAAAGTACTCTTCGCACTCGTAGACTTCGGTACGCTGCCAGTGGCGTACCTGAACGGCGAACTTCTCAATACTCGACGCCATCAGGGCCAGCGCGGTCGCCAGACGTGCATAGCGGTCACGCTGGATGACCTGATTGGATGCAGGTGCAGGTTTCAGCCCCAGCTCTGCACAGGTGATCTCTTCGAGTTCCAAAGGTGCATGGGCGAAATTGCCCATGGCTCCGGAGACTTGACCGACGGCGATAACGTCCATCGTCTGCTCAAGGTTCTCAAGGTGGCGTTTCATCTCATCATACCAAACGGCCAGGACAAGCCCGAAGGTTATGGGTTCTCCGTGTATACCGTGTGAGCGTCCGACCATCAGCGTCATCTTGTGTTCAAGCGCGCGTTTTTTGATCGACTCCATGATCATCTTGACATCTTCAATAATGATGGCCAGAGAGTCTTTCATCTGAAGGGCAACGGCGGTATCTACCGTATCGGAAGATGTCATTCCGTAATGGAACCAGCGGCTCTCATCGCCGAGTGTTTCAGAGACAGAAGTCGTAAAGGCGATAAGGTCATGGCGTGTCACGGCTTCGATCTCGTCTATTCTCTCTATACTGAATCCTGCATTTTTCACAATCTTGTCGGCATCGTCTTGAGGTATCTTTCCAAGTTTTGCCCATGCTTTGACAACGGCTTTTTCGACATCAAGCCAAGCCTGATATTTTGCCTGCATCGTCCATTTGTCAGACATCTCTTTACGGGAGTAGCGTTCAACCATTTCATAACCTTCGGTGGGAGTAATTAATGAAAAGAATAATATCGAAGAGTGACTAATATACGGATTAAATTTTATGAGAAATTTAGGATGTTTCACGTGAAACATCCACGATCCAAACATCTTATTCAGTCCGGTTTTGATACAATTCGCCAACTATATTTTAAAGGAAGAGCATGCCGTTTGTTCAAAAAGAGTATCTGCTGAGGAAGAGAACAAAGGCATTTCTATTTTTGATAAATGAACTTGGATATACCCAAAAAGAGGCGCAACGCCTCATTGCGAAAGGGCGTCTAAGTGTAAACGGCGAGGTGATGAGCCATACCTCGGGCTACGCCGAAGGCCGCCTCTCCTTTATCTGTTTCG
Source organism: Campylobacterales bacterium (assembly GCA_014859655.1). GTDB lineage: Bacteria > Campylobacterota > Campylobacteria > Campylobacterales > Sulfurimonadaceae. The sequence continues at coordinate 10,825 of JACUTT010000012.1, read as the reverse complement.
AGCCTGAGAGCAGGGGTCTTGAACCCATCTTCCATACCCCGGACTTTGCCGTTTACGACAAGCCGACCGGAGTTTTGGTTCATCCTCAAAACAGACATACTTCCTATTCTGTCATTGACGAAGCAAAACACAGCTTCGGCAAAGATGCCAATATCACCCACCGTATCGATCAGGAGACAAGCGGCCTGCTGCTGATCTCCAAGAACAAAATATCCGAGCGGCGTTTGAAGATGATGTTTGAAAACCGGGAGATAAAGAAGAGTTATCTTGCGTTAGTACATGGAAAATTTCCGGTCGAGCTGCGCGTAGAAGCGCCTCTGTTGCGGCGTGAGGACGAGAGCACTATCGTTAGGATGGTGGTGCGGGTGCATGAAGAGGGGAAGGCATCTCTAACGAATTTCAAACGCATCTGTTATTACCCCGAGCTGGATATGAGCCTTGTCGAAGCCTTTCCGCATACGGGCAGACAGCATCAGATCCGCGTCCATTTGTTTCACGTGAAACATCCCATCGTCGGTGATCCGATCTACGGCCAGAGCGAAGAGGATGTAGTGCGGTTTCTCGACAGAGAGATCAGCAAAGAGGAGAGAGTAGAGAAGAGCGGGGCGAGCCGGCTGATGCTCCATGCCAACAGGCTCTCTTTCATCTACGGCCCGGAGTTTTGCATAAGTTCCAAGGATATCTTCGCGACCGACCCGCTCTCCCAGCTAGGCCCGGTTTAAATATCGGCGTCGCTTCTCCTCTTTGAGACGGTTAAGATCAAGCAGAAGATAGCCGTCGACGGCATTGTTGAAGTCAGGGTCGCTTCCAAAGTCAAAGAACTTTACCCCGCCTTCTTCGCACAACTCCCCGTACTGTTTATAGAGTGTCGGAACAGTGACTTCAAAGCCCTTCAGATAGGATTTTAGGGTACGGAAGGCTTCGTTGTATGTCTGCTCCCCGAAGAGTTCATCAAACTCGCTCCGTGTGTTTTTAGACAGAAGATAGGGAAACTTTGCCGAAAATGATTGTGACTCATCCTTGAAATAGCGTGAATAAAAATAGACCAAAATATCTTTTGCCGCCTTAGGATAGGCGTTGCTGATTGAGACCGGACCGTACATATATCGGATGTGCGGGTTGTGCGACAAATAGGCACCGATCCCCTGCCATAAGTAGTCAAGCGCACGTGAACCCCAGTACTTTGGCTGAACAAAACTTCGTCCCAACTCGATGGCATGTTCAAGCCTTGCATCCAGGCCCTCATCCATTGTACACAGTTCGTTCATATAAAGACCCTCTTTTCCCAACCAGGAGAGTATCCATGCGCAGTCGCCTATACGGTATGCACCCGCGATCTCCAAAGCCTCGTCGTCCCATAGAACCAGATGCATATAATACTCGTCAAATCTATCTATGTCGCGTTTGGAGCCTGTGCCCTCACCGACTTTTCTGAAGGTATACTCACGCAAACGCCCAATCTCTTTGATCACAGTTGAGGAGTTATCTGCTTCGACAAGATAGATCTCTTTGCCATCCGTCGTTGTTTCGAGCCGCTCAGAAGATTTAAGTTCGCTTCGCAGCAGCTGACGTTCGACCGGACGTGAGATACACTGCTCTGTTTGCAAGAAGCCTTTTCTGCCTTTTGCCATGCGATAGAGGTGTTTTCTGAACAGACGCGCATATTGGCTTGCCTTGAGCGAAGGGTTTTGAAAAGAGGCAGGCGGTATGATCTCGCCTATCTTGAAGGCCAGGGGTTTGCTTGAGCGTGAACGGATCAGTTCGTGGCCTAGCAAAAAGGCGCTCAAGGGTTTATAGACATAGGACAAGGCATAAAACAGGGATGAGTTGCGAGCACTGATATGAACAGGAAGCACCGGTGTATAGGTGCGCTGAGCGATTTTTACAAAGCCGTTTTTCCAATGGCTGTCTTTTACCCCGCTGAATGAAGCGCGAGAGACTTCGCCTGCTGGAAAAAAGATAATCGCCTCTTCGTTGTCCAGAGCCTCATCGATCGCCTGCAGAGATCTGCGCGTTAGTTTTCCATGTAGATTGTCCACAGGGATCAGAAGCTGCGACAATTGCGGAATGTGAGAGAGCATCTGGTTAGCGACGATCTTAATCTTTTTGTCCTGGCGCACGTCGCTGACCATTTTCAGCAGCGTCAAGGCATCGGCGGCACCCAGGGGATGGTTGGCAACGACGATCACCTTGCCGATACTCGGGATGTTTTCAAGCTGCTGCTGGTTGGCCGTGTAGGAGATATGCAAGTGATCCAAAACGGCCTCTACAAAGTCAAGGCCATAAAGGCGTGAATGCGTGTCTAAAAAGCTGTTGACCTCTTTCTCATGAAAAAGCCTTTTTAAAAGCTCTATGGAGGGGCGCAGAACGATGGAAGGAATCTTGTTATAGAAAGCGGGGTAAGCGGAACGAACCATAGTTTCAATATGAACCATAAATATCCTTTGAGGGTTGTCTGATAATAAAAGTCTAAGTCTCTGAGGTTACACAATGGATACCCCTTGAATACGAAAGTATTACAGTAGATTCTAATGCTTAGCAAAAGTTAATATTTGGGAGGAAAAGCAGCGTTTAGCGAAAATAAAAAAGAGAATGTGAATAAAAAATAGGCAAAATGTGAAGAAGAGGGTACACAGTGAAAAACAGCTGTTTTATAATATTATAAATACTCTTGAAATGCCCTGTTTATCAGACTTGTAAGAGTATTTTATGGAATGTATTATAGGTGAATATATGCAAATTTCAGGAAAAGGTAAACTGTTTTTTTATAAAAAATTAAGGCTTTAAGCGGAGATTTCGGTGAATAATTTTTTTACTTGTTCACAGTTTAGCACAACGTGTGAATACTACACATATTTGAAAAATATTGCACTTTTTTCAGAGGTGAAATATAAATTAAGGATTTTAACTTAGAGATATATGAAGCCTTTTTGTTCAGAGATAAGCTTTGTGTTTATGTAAGAATTTTTTGGTATGATTGCAGGCTAAACAGCCTCCCTGGTGTGTTGGCTGTTTTCTTCTTCTACAGTAAAATCTTTTTTATAGCTTCGCTAATTATCACATTTTCATACTGTATCTGTTAAAGTATCGTCAGACTGAGCGCACTCATGTTTTTTGCCAAAGAAAAGTGTTATAATCATTCTAAAGGGCACCTCTAAAAACCCCAACTGCTGAAGGCAACTGGGGTTTTTAGAGGTGCCCTAAAGAGAAATTATTTTTTATAAAAGGTTTGCAATGAGACAGTATGAAACGTATAAATGCGCGATATGCGGAAACGAAGTCGAAGTGAGCCATGTGGGCGGAGGAGAGCTTCACTGCTGCGGCCAGGCGATGGAATGTAGCACCTCAAGTCTAACAATGGTCAACCTGCTAAAAGCTTTCGCCGGCGAATCCATGGCGCGGAACAAGTATGAATACTACGCAAAAGTGGCGCAAAAAGAGGGCTATAGAGATATCGCAGCGCACTTCCAGCGTGCCGCCGACAATGAAAAACAGCACGCCAAACTTGAGCTGAAACTTCACAATATGATGAAGTGCAATCAGGCGCTTGGCGATACCATAGCCAATCTCAAAGATGCTATAGCAGGCGAGAGTTACGAAAACCTGACGATGTATCCGGAGTTTGCAGCCATTGCAAAAGAAGAGGGCAACGATGAGGCTGCGCGCATCTTCAAGGCGATAGGCAAGGTCGAAGTGGAACATGAAAATATGTACAGAGAGCTTCTCAAACGCCTTGAGAGTGGACATGAGTTTGAAAGTGATGAGGAAGAGGAGTGGATCTGCGAGGTCTGCGGCCATATCCACCGGGGCAAGAAAGCGCTGAAGGTCTGTCCTGTCTGCGACCATCCGCAAGAGTATCAGTCGCGTCTAAACAGCAAAAAATAAGCCGTTTTAAAATAATGAAGTGAGTGGTATGGAAGACATAGGCAGCGCGTTTACTTTAGGGAACCTCATTGGAAAAAGAGGCTAAAGATGCAGGTCTTGTGCCTATACCGAACAGCAGCAAAGCGTTGTTCAAGCTTATTGATAGGTTTGAACACAAAATTACGAATGCTGAGACCGCATATCCTCAGCTGACAGCTTCGAACGCGACAACACCACGTTCTGGTATAAACTGATACGTAAAGGAGTTCGGCTACGCTCTGAGAAACTTCTGAGAGCACAACAGTCCGACTACTCCTCTTCATCCTTGGAGCGGAGCGCTATAATAAAACCGCCAACACCGACAATCACAACAATACTCAAAAAAATTATCTGAAAAAGATCTGTTCCAAGCAATTAAAGTCCTTTCTTATAGGGGGCATTGTCTGCTTCGATCAAACGCATCTCGTCCTGGTCTTTTTCTTTGAGCTGTCCGCAGGCGGCGGAGATATCGATCCCCTTCGACTGGCGGATGGTGCAGAGAAGTCCGTGATTGATCAGGTACTCCTGAAACTTCACCATAGAGGAGACGCTCGGACGCTCATAGGGGCTACCAGGATAGGGGTTGAAGAAGATAAGGTTGACCTTCGCCTTGATACCGCTGAGAAGCTTGACAAGCTTTTTGGCCGAGAGAAGGTCATCATTTTTATCTTTGATGACCAGATATTCGAACATGACGCGTTTACGCGTGTCTATCGGAAAACGCTTTACCGCTTCGATGATAGAGGCGATATTGTAGGCCTTGTTCATCGGGATAAGCTCAGATCTCAGCTCATCGTCAACCGCGTGCAATGAGATGGCGATATGCACGCCCAGATCCATCTGGCCAAGCTTGTCGATCTTGCTGCTCAGCCCACTTGTAGAGACCGTCTGGCGTTTGGCACCAATGGCGAGACCGTCCTCGTCCTTGAAGATCTGGATGGCCGTCGCAAGGTTCTCAAGGTTGTCCAAAGGCTCGCCCATCCCCATATAGACGATATTCATACGTCTGGCTGCGGGAATGTCGTTGTCGATCTTGATGGCAAGGACCTGCGCAACGATCTCGCCGGGGGTAAGATCGCGGGTAAAGCCCCCTTTTGCCGTCAGACAGAAGGTGCAGCCTACCTTGCAGCCGACCTGGGTAGAGACGCAGACCGTGTATTTTGCCTGCTGGGTGAGTTCGCCGTTCTCATCCTTCTCCTCCTCTTTCATGCGTAGCAAGACCGCTTCGATCGTTTTCCCGTCAGGCAAAGCAAAGAGATATTTTATCGTGCCGTCTTCGCTGTACTCTTTTTTGACGATCTCCAGGGGCATCAGGCTATATTTTTCGTCCAGCTCCTGACGCATCGCCTTGGGAATGTTCTGCATCTGCTCAAAGCTCTTGACGTAAGAGTGGTAGATCCAGCCGAAGATCTGTTTGGCGCGAAAGGCTGGCTTGATACTCTGTGCGAGCTCTTCTTTGGTCAGGTCAAGAATTGTTTTTTTCATGAGGTAAGCTCTTTGATTCGTTTTGTCACATGCTTATGCAGCAGAGTCTTAGCCTTCTCGTGGTTGGCCAAAAAGTCCGCATGGGCATTTGCATTGGTGAAGTTGGTGATGCAGAAGACGCCGCCCGCTGGAATATTAAACTCCTGAGCGATCTTCAAGACGGCAAAAAACTCCATGTTCTCTATCCCGACACCGAGTTTAAGAAAGCCTTGCGAGAGCTCAAAGTCTGTCGAGATATAGTTGGAGCTGTTGACGATAATCTCTTTTTTGTTTTCGGTGTTAGTTGATACGACATTGTCAAGGGGTGTATAGGCCTTTTTTTCCAAAAAAGCTAACTCGATGTTAGAGGCTGTTTTAGACTCCACGATGTCAAAGAGCTGATGGTTTCCGTAGGAGCCGGCCGAACCGATAAAGAGCAAAAACTCAGGCTTGTCAAAAAGGCACAGACGCGTCAGGTTCATCGCCATCTCTATCATCCCCACGCCCATAGGTAGCGCAAAGTCAAAGGTCTCGTTATTCCCGGCGCAGATAAGCATGCTAGAGCCTTACCGGGATGTTGTGGTCGTGTAGATAGTGTTTCAAATCCATAATGTCGATCTCTCTGTAGTGGAAGATAGAGGCGGCCAGTGCGGCGTCCGCCCCGTGCTCAAAGGCTTCTTTGATATGCTCCATCGTGCCTGCGCCGCCGCTGGCGATGACGGGGACGTTCACGAGTGAGCTGATCTGTTCGGTGATGGAGATATCGAAACCGGCCTTGGTGCCGTCCGCGTCCATGGAGGTCAGAAGGATCTCTCCTGCGCCTCGCTCGACGGCCTCTTTGGCCCAATCAAGGGCATTTATGCCCGTATCGACACGGCCGCCGTTGAGATAGACGTTGTAGTGATCCCCTGTTTTTTTAACATCGATGGCAACGACGATGCACTGCGCGCCAAAACGTTTTGCCGCCTCGTTGATAAACTCGGGACGCTTGATCGCGGCCGAATTGAGACTGACCTTGTCACAGCCGACGTTGAGAAGCTTGTAGATATCCTCAAGCGTACGGATACCGCCGCCCACCGTCAGGGGAATAAAAACCTCTTTCGCAACTTTTGCAACAATGTCGACAATCGTCTCGCGGTTGTCGCTCGAAGCCGTGATGTCCAAAAATGTCAGCTCGTCAGCACCCTCATCGTTGTAGCGCTTGGCGACTTCAACAGGATCTCCCGCGTCTTTGAGCCCGACAAAATTAACACCCTTTACAACACGCCCGTCTTTGACGTCAAGGCAGGGGATGATGCGTTTTGCAAAATAGTCCATCTATACTCTTCTTTTAGCAGGGTTTATAATGGGCGCATTATAGTGGAGCTTGGCTTATGCTCAGGTGAGGATTCGTGCGCAAAAAAGAAAGGGTATAATTCCTTTATGAAAGTGATAATAGATCTAATAGAAGATATCAGAGAAGCGATCGAGAATGAGACAAGCTTCTCTCTCGTTGCTATGGCGCTTAAAGAGCACGACAGCGGCGAGCTTATCCCCTCCTGGGAGAGTCCGATTTGCAGTATGAAGATTGACGAGGAGACAAAGAGGCTCTTTTTATTTTTGGGAAAAGGGGAGGCTCTGGGGATAGAGAGCTTTCTCGAAAGTGTGGATACCCTGCCCAATAAAACGATGATGCATGAGGTTCTTCTCTCCTACTCCAAAGAAGCGAAGCGCATAGACAGTTCTCTGATCGGTTTCGGGGAGTCTTTTGAAGAGAAGAAATATTTCTTATTCATTCTTGAGGAGCAGGGAGAATGAATAAGATTGTTCTAGTGCTGCTGGCGCTCTTGCTCAGCGGCTGTTCCCCCAAACAACCGGGCGTAAAACCCCCTTTTCTTATCTACCCCTACGAGTTTTATGAGCGTTTCAACCTGCGCACAATCATCAGCTCATACAGCGAGGCGCTAAAGTACTACTGTGCCTCCTATCCCAAAGACTTTTTCACACGAGACCAGCTCACTATGCCAGATACCGACACCCTGGTTCTGGAAGACGAGAGCAAAAAACTGGTCTTTGAGCTCTATGAACTCGATAGGGTAATTGTCACAGAAGAGACAAAAGACGGCTCTTACTACGCAAAATACCTTTATATCATTTACTATAATGAAGAAAATAATGATTTTAGAACAGATAGGTTTTTTATACCAAAGCACGAGGAGTGCAAAACGTATCGGCGCAAAGATGCTAATCAGAGCGCACCCTGAGCTTCAGCCCGGCTCCGCTATAGCAAGAAGCACAGAGAGCCTATGTTAAATTTAAGCCAAAAAAGATAAACTTTAGCCATTAAAAGCTTTACTAAGTACTTTTTGGGTATCCTTTCACCTAATGAGAAAAGAGATAATAGCTAAGAAGAGGTTCGGACAGAACTTTCTGATCGATGAAAGTGTTGTAAGAAAGATTGTCGAAGCGATGCCCCATAATGCGAATAAAATCGCAGAAATCGGGCCTGGCTTAGGTGATTTGACTAAACATTTAGTGAACGTCAAAAGCGTTGTTGCTTTTGAAGTGGACACCGATTTGTGCAAGCTCCTTAACGAGAACTTTAAAGAGGCAATAGATACCAACTCCCTCGAGCTCCGCTGCGGCGATGTGCTTGAGGCCTGGAAGACTAATCTGCTTAATGAACAATATGATCTAGTGGCGAATCTGCCCTATTATATTGCAACAAATATTATTTTAAAAGCATTAGCCGATCCCTATTGTAGCTCTTTGCTCGTTATGGTTCAACGCGAGGTCGCAGAAAAGTTTTCTGCGCAGCCTGGCGATAAAGACTTTGGCTCGCTCGCCGTCATCACCCAGACGGTAGGAGAAGCCTCCATTGTTATCGAAGTACCCCCAGAAGCGTTTAACCCGCCGCCGAAGATCCATTCGGCAGTATTGCGGATCAAGAAACGCCAAAGCCGTACAGATACCGGTTTAGAAGAGATGTTGCGTGTGGCTTTTGCCCAGCCGCGCAAGACCCTGCTTAAAAATCTCTCCGCCGTCTATGACAAGGAAAAAGTTACTAATGCTCTGCAGTCTATGGGCCTGACTGCCACAATTCGTCCGCATCAAACAACAACGGCTAATTATCACCAACTCTATAAGATACTACCAAGGAGTTTGGATGGAAGAGAACAACAACACAGGCGCGACAGAAAGTCGTCCTCAAACCGAAAACAAGACAAGTACGACAGAGAGTCGTCCTCAAACCAGCAGTAATGCACGCCCCCAGGGCAACAGAAACCGTCGTCCCCAGGGCAACAGAGGCCGTCGTCCCCAGGGCGGCGAAACCGCTGAGAACAAAGGCACGGAAAGCAAGAGCGAAGAGACACAGCAAGACAGAAGCGGTCAAAACCGTCAAGGCGGAAACCGCAATGCCTCTTCTGCTTCTGCCTCAGGTTCCGCGAACCGCAACAAGTTCAGACGCGGATTCAATCCAGGCGGAGCACCGGCTGACAAACTGCTAAAAGAGTGTGTGGTAAGAAACCAGGAGGTCCAAAAAGACCGTCTTAATCCGCATCACAAACTTGACCTCAATACCAAGGGTATCATTCGTATAACGCCACTGGGCGGTCTTAACGAGATCGGCGGAAACATAACAGTCATCGAAACAGAAAATGAAGCGATACTTGTCGATATCGGTATGAGCTTCCCGGATGAAGATATGCACGGTGTCGATATTTTGGTTCCGGATTTTAGTTATATCCGCGAGATCAAAGACAAGATCGTCGGTGTTGTTATTACCCATGCGCACGAAGACCACATCGGTGCAACACCCTATTTTTACAAAGAGTTTCAGTACCCTCTTTATGGAACAGCCTTTCCGTTGGCGATGATTGCAAACAAGTTTGACGAACACCACATCAAACAACACAAGAGTTTTTTCCGTCCGGTAGAGAAACGTAAAGCCTACAAGATCGGTAAAGATTTTGAAGTTGAGTGGATGCATATGACGCACTCTATCATCGACGCTTCCTCATTGGCGATCACGACAGAAGCCGGAACGATCATCCATACAGGCGACTTTAAGATCGACCATACCCCTGTGGATGGCTATCCGGCAGACATTCACCGACTTGCCCACTATGGCGAAAAAGGTGTTTTGTGTCTGCTTTCAGACTCGACAAACTCATATAACACAGGAATGACACCATCAGAACTTGCCGTTGCACCGGGACTAGACAGAATTTTGGCTAAGGCAGAGGGACGCGTTATTCTTTCGACCTTCAGCTCGAACATCCACCGTCTTCAGCAGGCGATTCAGTATGCGCTGAAGTATGATAGAAAGATCTGTGTTATCGGTCGCTCAATGGAGAGAAACCTTGAAGTGGCAATGGCCTACGACTATATCCGTCTGGACAAAAGCATCTTTATCGATGCTGATGACGTCAGCCGCCTCGAAGACAAAAAGGTGATGATCATCACCACCGGTTCGCAAGGCGAGCCGAGTTCGGCACTCTTTAGAATGGCAACGGGTGAACACAGACACATCAAGATCAAACCGACCGATCTTATCGTTCTCTCTTCACGCGCTATCCCGGGAAATGAAGCCTCGATCTCGGGTATGCTTAACCACCTGCAGCGTGCAGGTGCCCGTGTTGCTCAGGATAGAGATATTCACGTTTCCGGCCACGCCGCGCAAGAAGAGCAGAAACTGATGCTTCGTCTTACCCAGCCGAAGTTCTTCCTGCCGATCCATGGTGAGCTCAACCACACGATGAAGCACAGAGAAACTGGTATGCTCTGTGGTATTCCTGAACGAAATATCCTTATCATGGGCGACGGCGAGACGATCGAAGTCACACCTAAATATATGCGCAAGGTGAAAAAGGTCAAGAGCGGAAAGACCTATATCGACAACCAGAACAATCACCAGATCGCGGATGATATCGTTATCGACAGACAAAAACTTGCAGGCGAGGGTATCGTAATGATCGTCGCCCAGGTCAACGAGTCCGACTCGCTTCTGATCAGCAAGCCGCGCGTAACCTCCTTCGGTCTTGTCGCAGACAAGAACGACAAAGCCTTCTCCAAAGAGATGGAAGATGTCCTGGAACACTTCCTTCTGAACCTGAAGCCGGGCCTGATCGAAAACCAAAGAGCCCTGGAGAACGACTTGCGCCAAGTCGTGCGAAAGCACATCTACCGCAAGATGAAGAAATACCCACTAATAGTCCCAACTGTCTTTGTAATGTGAGTTCGGAATAGTAAAGGCCCACTGCTGGGCCTTTACCCGAACGAAACCAGAGGTGTTGTACCGCAGGTACCACCGACGGCTTAACATAAGCAGAGAGACGAAGTCTCCTCCTCTAATAGTAAAGGCCCACTGCTGGGCCTTTACCCGAACGCGCCCTGAGTGAAACGAAGAAGTGCCCTTGGGGTGAAACCAGAGGTGTTGTACCGCAGGTACCACCGACGGCTTAACATAAGCAGAGAG
>JACUTT010000056.1 GCA_014859655.1 Campylobacterales bacterium | reverse complement strand
GCGTGTTTTTCTAAAGAAAACCCGCCCGTCTTTTCAATACTCTTCGCGTGTTTTTGAGCTCTCTACAAGGACAAGCCCCATTGAGAAGATATTTGCGATCAAAGCGCCGATTGCAAGAGCGACAGCCCACTCGTGATTTCCTACGATAACCAGATAGATAAAGGCCGGGATAAGGTGAAGATCGGCAACCAAAGAGCTCGCCAGAAGTTCCGCCGAAAGCAGGTTGCGCACTCCGATCTTCAAAATAGTGGAGACAAGATTTAAGCTTCCTGCCATAAAGAGTGCTATAGCGCTGTGCTCATACAAAAATCCCGCCGTTGATGTCAGACTCATCAAGGTAAAAAACACGTAGATTACTTTTCCCCAGTCCATTGATTACTCCTTTTAATCGTTTGTTACGGCATCGAAGCGAAGCCCCGATGCCTGCGTTAACACTTGGTTTCCCTCAGCGGGAGGCTCACGCGCAGTTAAACCGCGCTGTGGGCCGTGTAAATCGAACACTATTTTAGCCGATTTTGCTTTTTCGGCCTAATTGCTTTTTTGCTTGGTCGTTTGTTACGGCCTAATTGCTTTTTAGCCTGTTCTTTTGTAGCTGAACGGCTATAGCGTTCCCTGTTCAAATTGTGCGCGCATGCGCTCTTTTTCTACTCTGTTCTTCTCTTTCTCGGCCAGTTTTGAACGATAGAGTTTGATATCGAAGCCCAGCCAGATCAGTACCGGCGAGGCGACAAAGATCGAGGAGTAGGTACCGACGATGATGCCCACCAGCAGGGTGAAACCAAAGCCGTGGATGATCTCGCCGCCCCACATCCAGAGGGTGAGTACAACAAAAAAGGTGGTCAAAGAGGTCAGCGTCGTGCGTGAAAGCGTCGATGTGACGGACTCGTTGATCACCGCGGAAAGTATGGCCGATTTGATCTTGGTCAGTCCCTCTCGGATACGGTCAAAGACGATGATCGTGTCATTGAGCGAATATCCCAAGATCGTCAGCATTGCCGCCAGGATATCAAGATTGACCTCGATCTGAAAGAGCGAGATCGCCCCCATCGCGATAGAGATATCGTGCACCAAAGCGACCACCGAGGCCAGCGCAAAACGCCATTCGAAGCGGAAGGAGACATAGATCAAGATGCCGATAATCGCAAAGATCATCGCCATTATTCCCTTCTCTCTAAGCTCGTTTCCTACCTTCGGACCGACGATGTCGACACGGCGTATCTCAAAGTTTCCGCTGCCCTTAAGCGCCTCTCTGGCCAGATCGCCCATATCGCTGGTCACGCTTGAGCTGCTTGTGCGCACGCGTATCACTACCTCATCTTCCGAACCGAACTCGGAGATGCTCGCGCCTTCAAAAAGCTCGTGTTTGCTTATCAATGTGCGCATCTCGTTGATCGGTGCTGCCGTGTCGTACTTAACTTGTACAACCGTACCGCCGGCAAAGTCGATCCCGTAGTTGAGCCCTTTTGTTGCAAGGGTGGCGTATGAGGCAAGAATAAGGAGCACAGAGAGGATCAGTGCGATCTTCTTCTTCCCCATAAAATCATAGGTTTTTGTGTGTTTAAACAGTTCCATATTATGCCTTTACCCCAAACCAGAAACTCAGGTTTTTACTTTTTTCTATGCGCGGCAAGAGCATTGTGTAGATACCGTTGGTTCCCAGGATCGCCGTAAGCATAGAGGCCAGGATACCGATGCTGATAGTGATCGCGAAGCCTTTTATAGCGCCCGTGCCGTAGATATAAAGCACCACTGCGGCGATCAGCGTCGTAATGTTCGCATCCAGGATCGCCGAAGTCGCATTTGCATATCCCTGTTCAATCGCCTTGCGCACACTCACGCCCTGATAAAGAAGTTCGCGGATACGCTCGGAGATGATAACATTGGCATCAACAGCCATACCGACGGTCAGAACAATACCTGCCATACCCGGCAGGGTCAATGTCGCGCCAAAAAGGGCCATCACTGCCAGAAGAATAAACAGGTTCGCGATCAGCGCCACGCTGGCAATCAGACCCGCCATCTTGTAATAGGCAAGCATAAAGAGAATAACCAGGACAAAACCGCCGGTCAGCGCAACCGAAGCCGACTTGATGCTGTCCGCGCCCAGACTCGGGCCGACAGAGCGTTTTTCCATCAGATAGATCGGAGCCAAAAGTGCGCCTGAACGCAGCGCAATGGCCAGATCCTGGGCCTCTTGAGGCGTATAGCTTCCCGATATCTGGCCGCTGCCGCCGCCGATGCGCTCATTGATCACCGGTGCGGAGAAGACCTTGTCATCCAATACGATCGCCAGGTGGTTTCCGACATTCTTCTCGGTAAAATCCCCGAAAATCGCGCCGCCCTCTGAGCTGAGCGAAAAGTTGATGACCGGCTGATTCGTCTGCTGATCGAAGGAGACGCTGGCGTTGGTCAACATAGAGCCGTCGAGTATCTGGATCTCTTTGATAAGATACTTGACTCCCGGACGCGCAGCATCTTCCAAGATGACATCCCCGTATTGTGCCGCTTCGGCGTCGCTCATCTGATAAACACGGCTCTGGCGCTCTTCGTCAAGTGCCATCATTTGAAGGTAGGCGGCGCGCGAGATCAGCTCGCGTGCACGCTGCTCCTCTTCTTGCGTTTTGATCCCCGGAAGTTCCACAAGGATCTTTTCGTCTCCTTGTTTCGCCACCGTAGGCTCAGCCAGACCGAACTGGTCCAGACGGTTACGAATGGTCTCGATGGCCTGCTCGACAGAGTGTTGTTTTGTCTTTTCGATCTCCGGCTCGCTAAAGTTGAGGCTGAAGGCCACTCCTTTAGTCTCGATAAGAAGACCCTCCGTCTTTTCAAGCATTGCCCTAACGCTAGGGATATCGTCTTCGTCCAAAAGCGAAAATTCGATCCCCTCACCGTCCATAGAGAGTGTGTCAAGCAAAATATTATTTTTATCAGTAAAATACTTTATGCTTGCAGCAATCGACTTAAAACGCGCCTTTACGGCCTCTTCGGTTTTTACGCCCAAAAGCATATGCAGACCGCCTTGAAGGTCAAGTCCGAGCGTGATCTTTGCACCCTTGTCGCTTTGCATCAAAGAGGGCAGAGATAATAGAATCCCCAAAAAGAGTGCCGAAACAAAGATAACTACGCGGTAATTAAGCTTCATCCTCAAACTTTCGCGCTACAGCATCTTTTGCCAGACGTGCCTCAGAGTCTTTGTCAAGTTTTATCTTGAAAAAGCCCTCTTCTACCTTCACGATCTCTACAATCAGGCCGCCGTTTGTAACGACCTTGTCACCCTTAGCCAGTGCTGCTAGCATCGCCTTGTGCTCTTTTTGCTGCTTTTGCTGCGGACGGATTATGATAAAGTACATAATCGCAAACAGTCCGACCATCATGATAATAGATTCCATTAAACGCTTCCTTGTAGTAAAAATTGCGGAAATTATAGCTTATTTGGCTTAAGGGCATCTCTAAAATGCTCTGCGCTTCTTGCCTTGGGCTTAACCTCAGGCCCTCTTTTAAATCATCAGGGCACATTAAATAGTTACTCCGCTACAATCACTGAAAAAATCAGGCAGCTATTATGGAAAAAATCACAAAAGAAGAGGCGATCAAGGGAGCATTTTTCGGCGCTATCGTCGGAGATGCACTCTGTCTGGGGAGCCACTACGAGTATGACGCACAAAAGATCCACGCGGCCTACGGGCACAAAAGCATAGAAAAGTTCATGTCTCCGGGCGAGATGATGGGCGGACAGACCCACGGCATCGGCTGGGGAGAGCGGAATTACCATCCGGGCAAAAAAGCGGGCGGAACAACGGACTACGGCGACTACAACATCTTGGTTCTAGAGCATCTCGCCGCTATAGCAGAACCGCCAAGAGCTTTTGAAGTGGCCGCCATGCTGCCGCACTGGATGAACCGTCTTGAGAACGGATGGGGCTCATGGATCTGCACGATGACCAAAGAGACCTATGCCCAGGTGAGAAGGGGCGTGGAGGTAGCGCAGCTGGGCGGGATCTCCAATGCGATGGCGATCCGCCACATCGCCGGACACGCCTATTATGAGGATGAAGAGACGCTAGCCGACCTGGCTAGAAAAACGATGTTTACGCACAAGGACCAGCATGCCCTCGGCGGCGGAGAGTTCTTCGCCCGGGTGACCCACCGCGTTATCAACGGCGCTGCCCCTGCCGAGGCCATCGAGGATGTCGCGGTGCAGATGGGGGGATTTTTTGAGTCAAAGAGTGCGCAGGCCATTGCCAAGGCGCGCGAGGCAATGGATGAAAACTCCGCTCTTTTCAAAGAGCCCTTTGCCGACGATCTTGCGCTGACCAGCATGGCCAGACTCTGGGATGTCGGCCGAAGTGAACCGATCAAGGTCGGCAAGGCCAGCCCGACAGAAGGCACTCTGCCCGGAGCGATCTACTTCATCCTGAAATATGCGCAGCACAAAGAGGGACTGAAAAAAGCACTTCAGGCCAACGCGATGGTCGGAGGCGACAACGCCTCGCGTGCGATCGCTATCGGGATGGTCCTGGGTGCTTTCAAGGGAGTCAGTGCCATTCCCCGTGAGTGGAGAGAGAGCTTGGAGCAGTGGGAGTACTGTGAAGGACTGCTCAACAGACTTCCTCTGCTTAAAGAAGAGACTGCATAGACAGACTCTTCTTTGGACATGCTATAATTTCGAAAAAAATGAGCAGCATGCACGCCTTGAAGACTTTCTTTTCAGTTTCCGACCTTTTGCGGGCCCTTATTCTGGCACTGTGCTTTTCGGCCTTTCTCTACCTCTTTCATTTTGGCGTTGAGTTCTATCTTCTCAATACCCTTTTGGGACTTGCCGCCTTCTATCTGCTGATCGTCTCGGGAAGAAAAACACTTCTCTTTGCGGGGTTTTTTATCGGTCTCTTCTGGTTCTACTGGATAGGGTTCAGCTTCCGCTATTACGGGCTTTCCTGGGCTGTGCCCTTTGTTGCCCTGGGATTTGCCCTGGTCTACGCCTTTATCTTCTGGCTGATATCGCTCCCCTCGCATCCTCTGCTACGCGCAGGAATGCTCTTTTTGCTCAGCCTCTTTGAGCCCTTTGACTTCAACTGGCTTCAGCCCGAACTGCTCTTTGTGCACAGCTATATCGGCATCGAGAAGTGGCAGTATGCGCTTGTCCTGCTCTCGCTGGCTCTTTTTGTGCAGTTCAAACACAAACGAGGTGAACTCTTCCTGCTGCTTTTGCTGCCTGCGCTGAGTTTTGTTGCGCCACAAGAGCAGACGCTGCCGCTCAACATTTCTCTGGTGCAGACACAGCTTGATCAGGAGCGTAAATGGAACCGTTTCTATGTCCCCCAGACTATTGAGATGAACTTTAGTGCCATCGATGAGGCTATAGCACAGAAAAAAGAGCTGGTGATCCTGCCAGAGAGTGCCTATCCGCTTTTTTTAAACCACTACCCTACGCTGATTTCGCTGCTAAAAGAGAAGAGTCGCAAGATCTCTATTGTCACCGGAAGCCTCTATGACAGTGACGGGCACAACTACAACGCGACCTACTTCTTCCAAGACGGCAAGATGCAGATCGCCAAGAAGATGATTCTCGTCCCCTTCGGCGAGTACATCCCGCTTCCCGCATTTCTCGCCCGTCCGATCAACGAAGCCATTTTCAATGGGGCCTCGGACTACTTAAGTGCGACCGAGCCGACAGATTTCGCCATCAAGGGCATAGAATTCAGAAACGCCATCTGTTATGAGGCGACCTGTCATGAGCTTTTTGAAACAAACCCGCGCTTCATGATCGCCATGAGCAACAACGCCTGGTTTATGCCCTCCATCCAGCCGAGCCTTCAGCGGCTTCTGATGCAGTTTTATGCAACAAAGCATAAGACGATTATCTTGCACGCAGCCAACAATGCGGGCGGAGGAATCATCTACCCTTAGTTCAGCCATTAATAACCTAAGCAAAGCAGTAAAGTTTAACTCCTTTTTATCTTCTTAGGCTATGATTACTGCCAATACACCTACCCCAAGGAATCTCTAATGAAGATAGCAAATAATGTCACTGAACTTATCGGGAATACGCCTCTTGTCCGTCTAAACAAAGCTTCCCAGGAGACAGGATGCACTATTCTTGGCAAATGTGAGTTTATGAACCCGACCTCTTCGGTCAAGGATAGGATCGGTTTCAATATGATCGATACCGCCTTGAAAGAAGGCACAATCAACAAGGAGACGACTATCATCGAGCCCACCAGCGGAAATACCGGCATCGCCCTAGCTTCCGTCTGTGCCGCGCTTGATCTCAAACTCATCTTGACCATGCCAGAATCCATGAGCATGGAACGCCGAAACCTTTTGAAGGCCCTGGGCGCAGAACTCGTGCTCACGCCTGCGCCGCTGGGAATGAAAGGCGCTATAGACAAGTCTCTGGAGCTTCAAGCGACGATAGAGAACTCGCATGTCCTGCAGCAGTTTCAAAATCCGGCCAACCCTGACATCCACCGCCGTACGACCGCGATAGAGATCCTTAACGATACCGACAGAACTATTGATATCTTTGTCGCCGCAGTCGGCACGGGCGGATCGATCACCGGTGTCAGCGAGGTGCTTAAAAAAGAGCTTGCACATGTGCAGATCTTTGCGGTTGAACCGGCTGATTCGCCTGTACTCTCCGGCGGAAAAGCCGGCGCGCACAAGATACAGGGCATCGGCGCCGGCTTCATACCCGATGTTTTGAACACGCAGATCTACGGCGAGGTCATCCAGGTCAGCAATGATGAGGCACTAGCGACGGCCAAGGCGCTGGCTAAAGAGGAGGGGCTCTTGGTCGGGATCTCGGCAGGCGCGAATGTCTATGCCGCCAAACAGATCGCACTGCGCCCGCAGAACAAGGGCAAAACGATCGTCACGATCTTGTGCGATACCGGGGAACGCTATCTCTCGACGTCGCTGTACACTCAGGAGTAAAGCTCTCTATGCCGCGTCTTTTGGAGACTATTCACATTCTTGAGGGAAAGGCACTTCATCTTCCCTATCACCAGAGACGGCTCGAAACTTCGCGAAAACGTCTGGGCTTTCACTCTGCTCTTCATCTGAAACTCTCTCCGCCAAAAGAGGGTGAGCACAAATGCCGTGTTGTGTATGAAGAGGAGATCGAAAGCATAGAGTACCTCCCTTATTGCAAAAAAGAGATTCGATCTTTCAAGCTTCTTCACTCCGACATCATCTATGATCTAAAATATGAAAACAGAAACGAGATCAATGCCCTGCTGCAGCACAAAAGCGGCGCGGATGAGATCATCATCGTCAAAAATGGCCTCGTCACTGATACAAGCATCGCAAACCTCGCTTTTTTTGACGGAGAGAACTGGCTTACCCCAAGGAAACCTCTGCTTCAGGGAACAACGCGCCAAAGACTTCTGGATGAGCGCAAGATCAGCTGTACAGATATAGCCTTCACGCAGGTTAAAAACTACAAAAAAATAGCCCTGATGAATGCTATGGTCGGCTTCTGTGTTATAGAAAATGCTATAATATCGTAAATTTTTTCAAGGCTAGAAATGCTATATGATGTACTCAAAGACCGCGCTTATGCCAGTATGATGCAAAAGCACATAACAGAGATCTTAAGCCACCTCTTTACCCACGACAAGAGCTTCGGTATCTTGTGCAAGATAGAGACGCTGAACTTCGATCCCGAACTTCCTTCTGACATCACATCTGAGTTTCGTCCGATGACTCTTTTTTTTCTTGCCGGGTACACCTTCGAAAGTGCGAGAATCGACAGAGAACACCTGATTTTTGAAGCAGGTTTTGGAGCGGATAATCTCGGCAGTGTCGTCACTGTTCCTCTTCTTGGCATCATGCAGATCATCATTGATGAAACACCGATCTTTGTCAACCTCGCCTCTGCCTTGCAGAACAGTCAGACGAAGCCAAAAAACAACGACACCGCACAAAACGGAGAAAAAAGCTCTATGGAAGCCCTCCTCTCCAACCCGGAAAACAAAAAATTCTTAAAATAGTTTTTAGAAGATGTCCTAAAGGGCACCTCTAAAGAATTTCTAAGCCCAAGGGCCTAAAAGAGCACTAGATAGAGCGGATACTAAGAAGAAAGTTGACAACATTGTCGACAAAGGCATCATGTTTGCGCTCTTTGGAGTAGGCAATGTAAAATTTACGCAGTATTCGGAAGTTTCGGATGCGCGCCTCGAAAATACGGCCCGCAGCAACATCGTCGGCTATCACATGGCGCGACATGACCGAGACAACCGGACGCGGTGCGTTCGGATCAGCATGAGTGATCGACTCTTTGATCGCCGTCGGGCTACCCATCACACCGATAACGTTGAAGCTTGAACACTCCACACCGATCTCCTCGAAGACTTCCGAGGTCAGTTTGCGCGTATGTGAGCTTTCATCGCGGCAGATCCAGTCGAATTTATAAAGGTCTTCGCGTTTGAGCTGTTTTGGAATGGGCTGATTTGAGAAAATTACCAATTCGTCCTCAAGCCACTCTCTATAGATGATTCCGTCTTTTAATACCGGTGACTCGATCAAAGCGATATCGATCTTTTTGTCTTCTAGCTGCTCGACAATATCATCAGACGAGCCGACACGAAGATAGACCTCATTGTCGATCTTCTCTTTTATTTTTTGGATATAGGGAGGAACGACATAGTTCCCAATCGCAAATGAAGCGCCCAATACAAAGGTAAACTCTTTGTTGATGATCTTCAAAAGATCTTTTTCAGATGAGGCGATCGCTTTTTCCAAACGGATCGCTATGCGGTAAAGATCTTCTCCCTCTTTGGTCAGCTTGATCCCGTTTTTCTTGCGTTCGACGACTCTGGTGTCCAGATACTCTTCGATGAATTTGATCTGCTGTGTTACTGCCGGCTGGGAAATACCTAGTTTTGCAGAGGCCTTGGAAAAGCTCTTCTCTTTGATGACCGTTATAAAGGTGTGCAGTTTCGCAAAATCTTTAAGCATAATAATTCCTATAAGTTATTTTAATAAAAAAATTATAACTCAAAACTATACATATTGCAATACCTTTGTAATAATTCATTAAAATTTAGTTATAATCAATATAACTATAGCGATATTACACACTGCTTGTAAATCGTATTTTTTAGGTGTATAAAAAATGGAAAATATATTTCAAGATCTCAATGAGGCGCAAAGCGAGGCTGTCAAAAAAATTGATGGACCAATGCTTATTCTTGCGGGAGCGGGAAGCGGTAAAACAAAGACCATTACCTCCCGTCTGGCCTACCTGATAGACGAGGTCGGCATCCCTGCTGCCAATACCCTTACGCTGACCTTTACCAACAAGGCGGCAAAAGAGATGCGCGAGCGCGCGCTAAGCATGATAAATCCGACCTCCTACCCTCCCCTTTTATGCACTTTCCATAAATTTGGTCTTCTTTTTTTAAAATTTCATATCCACCTTCTCGGGCGCAAGAACAATTTTGTTGTCATCGACACCGAAGACAAAAAGCGTATTATTAAGAAGTTCGACTCCGAAGTCCCTCTTGCACTCATTTCGAGCGAGATATCGCGCTACAAAAACTCCCTTTTGACACCGGACGACGCCTACGCGCAGGCGGAGCTTAAAAACTACAAGGCGATAGCCAAAGTCTACGAGCAATATGAAGAGCACCTCAAAGCGAACAATCTGCTTGATTTTGACGACCTTCTCGCACTGACATACAAGCTTCTAAATGAGAATGAGGATCTGGCAAAGCAGACCAGCGAAAAGTACCAGTACATCATGATCGACGAGTATCAAGACACCAACGAGCTGCAGTTTAGACTGCTCAAAAAACTCTGCTCGGCGCACAACAACCTCTGCGTTGTAGGCGATGACGATCAGAGTATCTACGGATGGCGCGGAGCAAATATCCGCAATATCATCGAGTTTGACAAAGATTTCGCCGATACCTATGTTGTCAAACTCGAGAACAACTACCGCTCGACCGAGCCTATCCTCAACGCGGCCAATGCTCTTATCGAACACAACCGAAACCGCCTGGGCAAAACGCTGATCTCGACCAAGGGAAAGGGCGAGGATGTCGCTACGATGAGCTCGCGCGATGAGTCCGAAGAGGCCAACAAGATCGCCGCTTCCATCAACGAACTCCTAAACAGCGGCGTCAGTGCGGACAATATCGCTGTTTTGTACCGCATCAATGCGCTCAGCCGCTCATTGGAAGAGGGACTTTCGCGCTATCGAGTCCCTTACAAGCTTGTCGGCGGACTGCGCTTTTATGACCGCGCCGAGATCAAAGACCTGATCTCCTACCTTCGCGTCATCACCAATGTGCACGACAGTTTTTCGCTAAAACGCATCATAAACAAGCCCAAGCGCGGCCTTGGCAAAGCAACGGTCGACAAGCTTGAATTCTCCTCGATCGCGGCGGGCAAGTCTATCTTCGAGTACATAGAGACGACGCCCGACGCCGAGCTCGAAGCCCTTGTGAAGAAGAAAAGCACCCTGACGCTCAAAAAGTTCCTCTCCGACATCAAAAAAACGGCCCAGCTGGCCCAGGACTCCAGCTATGATTTTATCGACGCACTCGAAGAGGTGCACAAGATCAAGTCCATCTATGAAAGTATGCCCGATGCCTATGAACGTCTGAGCAATATCGACGAGTTTTACGGACTTTTCCGTGACTTTGTCAAGCAAAATCCCGAGACCAGTCTGGACGAGTTCCTCAACGAACTGACCCTGCAAAGCGACCAGGACCAGGTCGAAGGTCAGAGTATCTACATTATGAGTATTCACGCCTCCAAAGGGCTGGAGTTCGAGCATGTCTACATCATCGGGCTCGAAGAGGGCTTTTTGCCCCTTATCGGAGACGGAAGCGACACTGAAGAGGAGAGGCGTTTGGGCTATGTGGCGATCACCCGTGCGCAGTCGCATCTCACCCTCTCGCATGTGGCAAGCCGCTTCTACAAAGGACGCCGCACGGAGCTCGACAAGAGCCGCTTCTTTAAAGAGGCGGGTCTGTGCGAAGGCGCTTTTATACTTGAAAAGAACACCTCCTTTAAAAAAGGCGACCTTGTACGCCACAAGATCTTCGGCGCCGGACGCATACTTGGTGTCAGCAAGGCGGGCAAAGATTTCAAGCTCAAGATCAATTTCGGCGGCAGCCACAGAGACATCCTCTCCTCCTTCGTAGAGAGGCTCTAATGAACCGTATCTTTGTCGCCTACAAACCTACCGGGCTGAGTTCAAACCAGTTTCTCAGCCGCCTCAAACGCAAGTACAATGTCAAAAAAGCGGGCTACTCCGGCACCCTTGACCCCTTTGCAAAAGGCTGTCTGATCGTTGCCTTCGGAAGCTTCACCCGTTTTTTCCGTTTTTTGGACAAGAGCCCGAAATCTTACCGGGCCACGCTGTGGCTGGGAGCGGCAAGTGACACCCTGGATATCGAACATGTCACAGACCCGCAGATCATAGCGCCTTTCAAGCAGGAGCAGATACTCTCCGCTATAGCAGGCCTTGAGGGCGAACTCGAGTACTATCCGCCCATCTACAGCGCCAAAAAGGTCGATGGAAAACGCGCCTATGACCTTGCCCGTGCCGGCGAAGAGGTCATTCTCAACACGATAAACTCAACCATATTTGAGATCAGACTTATTCACTACTGCCACCCCTTTGTCACCTTTGAAGCCACGGTCAGCGAAGGAACCTACATCCGCAGTCTGGCCAAAATGATCGCAGAAAAACTGGGTGTCGAGGGAAGTTTGAGCGCGCTGGAGCGTCTTCGGGAAGGAAGCTTTTGCTATAATAACGAAATGCCTATCTCTCCTTTAGACGCGCTTGCTCTGCAACGCATCGCATTTAGCGGAGATCTAAACGATATCTGGCTGGGAAAAAAGATAGCGCTTGATCAGCTCAGTATCCAAAAGGAGGGTGTCTATCTACTCCATGATGAGCACTTTGCTGCCGTCTTGCAGATCCAAGATGAAAGTGTCACATATCTTCTGAACAAGGTGCCCTTATGTTAATCCTCTCACGCAAACTCGATGAAGCCATCTGGATAGGCGACAATATCAAGATAAAGATCATGGGCATCGAAAAAGGCACGGTCAAGATCGGCATCGAAGCGCCCTCGGACATCACCATACTGCGTCAGGAGCTCAAAGAGGCTGTCGCAAAGGTCAATCAGGAGGCCTCAAGCGCGACGGGAGAGCTCTCGGACCTTCAAGAGTTTATGCGCAAGCTCATCAGATGAAAAAGTACAAGGCCTGTGCCAAGGTCAATATCTTTTTAAAGATCACCGGGAAACGGGGAAACTACCACGAGATATTTTCGCGTTTTATGAAGCTGCCGTATCTTTATGACGAGCTGAGTTTTGAGCCTAAGAAGAATGCCCTGAGCAGATTTGTCCTTTACGGGGATTTCGGCTGCGAGACGGAGCAGAACACAATCTACAAGGCCTACACGGCCCTGCTCAAAGAGACCCAGTCCGAGGCCCTGGCCAAACTCATTGAGACCCATGCGATCAAAGTGACAAAAAACATCCCCTCTTTTGCCGGTCTAGGCGGGGGAAGCTCGGATGCGGCCACCTTTTTAAAGATGTGCAATACGACGCTTGATCTGGGTCTGAGCCTGCACGAGCTTGCAAGAATCGGCCTGCATATCGGTGCTGATATTCCGTTTTTTATCTATGACTATAATTCGGCAAATGTTTCGGGTATCGGCGAGATCGTTGAGAAGTACGAGGAGGAACCTTTGGATATAGAGACCTTAACTCCTGCTATCGAGGTGAGCACCCCCATGGTCTACCACTGTTTCAGAGAAAACTTCTACAAGGAGTTGAGCCCAGAGCAGTACGGACAGCTCAGCGTGACGCCCTCAGATGAGATTATGAAAAACTACTCCATATCCGAGGCCAA
Organism: Campylobacterales bacterium; assembly: GCA_014859655.1. GTDB lineage: Bacteria > Campylobacterota > Campylobacteria > Campylobacterales > Sulfurimonadaceae. Next base: position 183 of record JACUTT010000056.1, on the reverse strand, counting down.
CGACCTCTTTGAACCGGCTCTTCAGCTCTATCCCGAGCTGAAAAACAGCTACCGTAAAGGGTGGTTTTTTTCCGGAAGCGGAAGCACATTTTTCAGAGTAAGAGAAGGAAACGCAAATGGGTGAGACAATCGCCAGGAATAAAAAAGCCTTTCATGACTACTATATAGAAGACAAACTCGAAG
>JACUTT010000055.1 GCA_014859655.1 Campylobacterales bacterium | reverse complement strand
AGGGCACAATTTCTTCACGCGGCATATCATGAAAGGCTTTTTTATTCCTGGCGATTGTCTCACCCATTTGCGTTTCCTTCTCTTACTCTGAAAAATGTGCTTCCGCTTCCGGAAAAAAACCACCCTTTACGGTAGCTGTTTTTCAGCTCGGGATAGAGCTGAAGAGCCGGTTCAAAGAGGTCGTTGGCCTCGGATATGGAGTAGTTTTTCATAATCTCATCTGAGGGCGTCACGCTGAGCTGTCCGTACTGCTCTGGGCTCAACTCCTTGTAGAAGTTTTCTCTGAAACAGTGGTAGACCATGGGGGTGCTCACCTCGATAGCAGGAGTTAAGGTCTCTATATCCAAAGGTTCCTCCTCGTACTTCTCAACGATCTCGCCGATACCCGAAACATTTGCCGAATTATAGTCATAGATAAAAAACGGAATATCAGCACCGATATGCAGGCCGATTCTTGCAAGCTCGTGCAGGCTCAGACCCAGATCAAGCGTCGTATTGCACATCTTTAAAAAGGTGGCCGCATCCGAGCTTCCCCCGCCTAGACCGGCAAAAGAGGGGATGTTTTTTGTCACTTTGATCGCATGGGTCTCAATGAGTTTGGCCAGGGCCTCGGACTGGGTCTCTTTGAGCAGGGCCGTGTAGGCCTTGTAGATTGTGTTCTGCTCCGTCTCGCAGCCGAAATCCCCGTAAAGGACAAATCTGCTCAGGGCATTCTTCTTAGGCTCAAAACTCAGCTCGTCATAAAGATACGGCAGCTTCATAAAACGCGAAAATATCTCGTGGTAGTTTCCCCGTTTCCCGGTGATCTTTAAAAAGATATTGACCTTGGCACAGGCCTTGTACTTTTTCATCTGATGAGCTTGCGCATAAACTCTTGAAGGTCCGAGAGCTCTCCCGTCGCGCTTGAGGCCTCCTGATTGACCTTTGCGACAGCCTCTTTGAGCTCCTGACGCAGTATGGTGATGTCCGAGGGCGCTTCGATGCCGATCTTGACCGTGCCTTTTTCGATGCCCATGATCTTTATCTTGATATTGTCGCCTATCCAGATGGCTTCATCGAGTTTGCGTGAGAGGATTAACATAAGGGCACCTTGTTCAGAAGATATGTGACACTTTCATCTTGGATCTGCAAGACGGCAGCAAAGTGCTCATCATGGAGTAGATAGACACCCTCCTTTTGGATACTGAGCTGATCAAGCGCTATCTTTTTTCCCAGCCAGATATCGTTTAGATCTCCGCTAAATGCGATGCGTTGCAGAGCAAGCGCGTCTAAAGGAGAGATAGGCATTTCGTTATTATAGCAAAAGCTTCCTTCCCGAAGACGCTCCAGCGCGCTCAAACTTCCCTCGACACCCAGTTTTTCTGCGATCATTTTGGCCAGACTGCGGATGTAGGTTCCTTCGCTGACCGTGGCTTCAAAGGTGACAAAGGGGTGGCAGTAGTGAATAAGTCTGATCTCAAATATGGTTGAGTTTATCGTGTTGAGAATGACCTCTTCGCCGGCACGGGCAAGGTCATAGGCGCGTTTTCCATCGACCTTTTTGGCGCTGTAGATGGGCGGATAGTACTCGAGTTCGCCCTCAAGGCCTGCTATAGCGGAGAGTATCTGCTCCTGCTTGAAAGGCGCTATGATCTGCGGGTCTGTGACATGTTCGATATCCAGGGTGTCACTTGCCGCTCCCAGCCACAGCGTGGCCCGGTAAGATTTCGGGCTCTTGTCCAAAAAACGGAAAAAACGGGTGAAGCTTCCGAAGGCAACGATCAGACAGCCTTTTGCAAAGGGGTCAAGGGTGCCGGAGTAGCCCGCTTTTTTGACATTGTACTTGCGTTTGAGGCGGCTGAGAAACTGGTTTGAACTCAGCCCGGTAGGTTTGTAGGCGACAAAGATACGGTTCATTAGAGCCTCTCTACGAAGGAGGAGAGGATGTCTCTGTGGCTGCCGCCGAAATTGATCTTGAGCTTGAAATCTTTGCCCGCCTTGCTGACACCAAGTATGCGTCCGGCGCCGAAGATCTTGTGGCGTACAAGGTCGCCTTTTTTAAAGGAGGTGTTCTTTTCAAGTATAAAAGCGCCTTCGCACAGACCCGCCTCTTTAAAGAAGCGGCTCTTGTCGAGCTCCGTGCGGCGTCCTTTGTAGAAGCGGCTTGCCACATGCGAGAGGGTGAGATGCGACTGCGCACGGGTGATCGCCACATAGCCCAAACGCCTCTCCTCTTCAGTGTCGCTTCCGTCTCCGATAAGGGGCAAAAAGCCCTCTTCGAGCCCGATGATGTAGACATGCTCGAACTCCAGCCCTTTGGAGGCGTGAATACTCATAATGTAGATACTCTGACCTTCGACCTGGTCCTGGTCGCTTTGCAGGGTCAGTTCGTTGAGGAACTCGTCCAGACTGGTCTCGGGATTTTGCTTGACAAAGTCACGGAAAAGTCCGTAAAACTCGTCGATATTGCTCAGACGTTCATAGGCATCGGGCATACTTTCATAGATGGACTTGATCTTGTGCACCTCTTCGAGTGCGTCGATAAAATCATAGCTGGAGTCCTGGGCCAGCTGGGCCGTTTTTTTGATGTCGGAGAGGAACTTTTTGAGCGTCAGGGTGCTTTTCTTCTTCACAAGGGCTTCGAGCTCGGCGTCGGGCGTCGTCTCTATGTACTCGAAGATAGACTTGCCCGCCGCGATCGAGGAGAATTCAAGCTTGTCGACCGTTGCTTTGCCAAGGCCGCGCTTGGGCTTGTTTATGATGCGTTTTAGCGAAAAACTGTCGTGCACATTGGTGATGACGCGAAGGTAGGAGATCAGGTCTTTGATCTCGGCGCGGTCATAAAAGCGCAGTCCGCCGACAAGCTTGTAAGGGACTCGATAGCGCGAAAGTCCCTCTTCCAATGAGCGGCTGAGCGCATTGATGCGGTACAAAACAGCGATATTGTCCGCACTGACGCCGCTGTTTAGGAGTTCGTTGATGGAAGCGGCGATCTTGTTGGCCTCTTCGGACTCATCGCGCGAGCTCATCGTAGCGACATCCTCGCCCTTTCCCTTGGTCGAGATCAGCGTTTTGCCCAGGCGGTTTCGGTTGTGTTCGATAAGAGCATTGGCCGCGTTGAGGATAGGCTCGGTCGAGCGGTAGTTGTTCTCGAGTTTGACAACATAGGTATCGGCGAAATCTTTGTCAAACTCGATGATATTGCGGATATTTGCTCCGCGCCATCCGTAGATACTCTGATCGTCATCGCCTACAACGCAGAGGTTGTTGTGCGCCGAGCAGAGTTTTTTGAGCAGTCTAAACTGCAGCTCGTTGGTGTCTTGATACTCGTCGATCATGATGTACTGGTACTTTTCGCTGGTCTGCTTTGCCAGATCCTCATTCTCATTTAGAAGCTTGTATGTCAGTGCGAGAAGGTCGTCAAAATCAAGCAGATTGTTCGCTTTGAGGTGCTCTTCATATTGCTCGTAGACTTTGGCTATCGCCTTGTAGTTTTTAAGCTCCGCCTGCGCGTAGGCGTCGTCCGGTGTCAAAAGGGAGTTTTTGTAGCGCGATATCTCGCTCGAAATGAGTGCAAGAGGGACTTCGGAGTCGAACTTCTTAATAATACGCTTTTTGTCTTCGGTGTCGATGACAACAAAATTGTTCTTGCGCCCGAGAAGGTGGATATGAAATTTTAAAAAAAGAAGACCAAATTTATGGAAAGTGCATAAAAGGGGAGGGTAGGAGGTCGGATTTATCATGCTTAGCGCGCGCTCGCGCATCTCTTTTGCCGCCTTGTTGGTAAAGGTCAGCGTAAGGGTATTGGCAGCAGGGATGCCGACCTCGTCTATCAGGTAGGCCAGACGGGAGGTAATGGTCTTTGTTTTACCGCTTCCCGCTCCCGCAAGAATAAGCATTGGTCCATCAATTTTTTTGACAGCCTCGCTTTGCGCCTCATTGAGATCTTGAAATATATTTTCCATTTTTTATACACCTAAAAAATACGATTTACAAGCAGTGTGTAATATCGCTATAGTTATATTGATTATAACTAAATTTTAATGAATTATTACAAAGGTATTGCAATATGTATAGTTTTGAGTTATAATTTTTTTATTAAAATAACTTATAGGAATTATTATGCTTAAAGATTTTGCGAAACTGCACACCTTTATAACGGTCATCAAAGAGAAGAGCTTTTCCAAGGCCTCTGCAAAACTAGGTATTTCCCAGCCGGCAGTAACACAGCAGATCAAATTCATCGAAGAGTATCTGGACACCAGAGTCGTCGAACGCAAGAAAAACGGGATCAAGCTGACCAAAGAGGGAGAAGATCTTTACCGCATAGCGATCCGTTTGGAAAAAGCGATCGCCTCATCTGAAAAAGATCTTTTGAAGATCATCAACAAAGAGTTTACCTTTGTATTGGGCGCTTCATTTGCGATTGGGAACTATGTCGTTCCTCCCTATATCCAAAAAATAAAAGAGAAGATCGACAATGAGGTCTATCTTCGTGTCGGCTCGTCTGATGATATTGTCGAGCAGCTAGAAGACAAAAAGATCGATATCGCTTTGATCGAGTCACCGGTATTAAAAGACGGAATCATCTATAGAGAGTGGCTTGAGGACGAATTGGTAATTTTCTCAAATCAGCCCATTCCAAAACAGCTCAAACGCGAAGACCTTTATAAATTCGACTGGATCTGCCGCGATGAAAGCTCACATACGCGCAAACTGACCTCGGAAGTCTTCGAGGAGATCGGTGTGGAGTGTTCAAGCTTCAACGTTATCGGTGTGATGGGTAGCCCGACGGCGATCAAAGAGTCGATCACTCATGCTGATCCGAACGCACCGCGTCCGGTTGTCTCGGTCATGTCGCGCCATGTGATAGCCGACGATGTTGCTGCGGGCCGTATTTTCGAGGCGCGCATCCGAAACTTCCGAATACTGCGTAAATTTTACATTGCCTACTCCAAAGAGCGCAAACATGATGCCTTTGTCGACAATGTTGTCAACTTTCTTCTTAGTATCCGCTCTATCTAGTGCTCTTTTAGGCCCTTGGGCTTAGAAATTCTTTAGAGGTGCCCTTTAGGACATCTTCTAAAAACTATTTTAAGAATTTTTTGTTTTCCGGGTTGGAGAGGAGGGCTTCCATAGAGCTTTTTTCTCCGTTTTGTGCGGTGTCGTTGTTTTTTGGCTTCGTCTGACTGTTCTGCAAGGCAGAGGCGAGGTTGACAAAGATCGGTGTTTCATCAATGATGATCTGCATGATGCCAAGAAGAGGAACAGTGACGACACTGCCGAGATTATCCGCTCCAAAACCTGCTTCAAAAATCAGGTGTTCTCTGTCGATTCTCGCACTTTCGAAGGTGTACCCGGCAAGAAAAAAAAGAGTCATCGGACGAAACTCAGATGTGATGTCAGAAGGAAGTTCGGGATCGAAGTTCAGCGTCTCTATCTTGCACAAGATACCGAAGCTCTTGTCGTGGGTAAAGAGGTGGCTTAAGATCTCTGTTATGTGCTTTTGCATCATACTGGCATAAGCGCGGTCTTTGAGTACATCATATAGCATTTCTAGCCTTGAAAAAATTTACGATATTATAGCATTTTCTATAACACAGAAGCCGACCATAGCATTCATCAGGGCTATTTTTTTGTAGTTTTTAACCTGCGTGAAGGCTATATCTGTACAGCTGATCTTGCGCTCATCCAGAAGTCTTTGGCGCGTTGTTCCCTGAAGCAGAGGTTTCCTTGGGGTAAGCCAGTTCTCTCCGTCAAAAAAAGCGAGGTTTGCGATGCTTGTATCAGTGACGAGGCCATTTTTGACGATGATGATCTCATCCGCGCCGCTTTTGTGCTGCAGCAGGGCATTGATCTCGTTTCTGTTTTCATATTTTAGATCATAGATGATGTCGGAGTGAAGAAGCTTGAAAGATCGAATCTCTTTTTTGCAATAAGGGAGGTACTCTATGCTTTCGATCTCCTCTTCATACACAACACGGCATTTGTGCTCACCCTCTTTTGGCGGAGAGAGTTTCAGATGAAGAGCAGAGTGAAAGCCCAGACGTTTTCGCGAAGTTTCGAGCCGTCTCTGGTGATAGGGAAGATGAAGTGCCTTTCCCTCAAGAATGTGAATAGTCTCCAAAAGACGCGGCATAGAGAGCTTTACTCCTGAGTGTACAGCGACGTCGAGAGATAGCGTTCCCCGGTATCGCACAAGATCGTGACGATCGTTTTGCCCTTGTTCTGCGGGCGCAGTGCGATCTGTTTGGCGGCATAGACATTCGCGCCTGCCGAGATCCCGACCAAGAGCCCCTCCTCTTTAGCCAGCGCCTTGGCCGTCGCTAGTGCCTCATCATTGCTGACCTGGATGACCTCGCCGTAGATCTGCGTGTTCAAAACATCGGGTATGAAGCCGGCGCCGATGCCCTGTATCTTGTGCGCGCCGGCTTTTCCGCCGGAGAGTACAGGCGAATCAGCCGGTTCAACCGCAAAGATCTGCACATGTGCAAGCTCTTTTTTAAGCACCTCGCTGACACCGGTGATCGATCCGCCCGTGCCGACTGCGGCGACAAAGATATCAATAGTTCTGTCGGTATCGTTAAGGATCTCTATCGCGGTCGTACGGCGGTGGATGTCAGGGTTGGCCGGATTTTGAAACTGCTGCAGGACATGCGAGTTCTCTATCGTCGCTTGAAGCTCCAGAGACTTGTCTATAGCGCCTTTCATTCCCAGCGGCGCAGGCGTGAGCACGAGTTCTGCGCCCAGGGCCTTCAAAAGGTTTCGGCGTTCCATGCTCATGGATTCTGGCATGGTCAAGATGAGTTTGAGATCAAGCGCGGCACAGACGGAAGCTAGGGCGATGCCGGTATTTCCGCTGGTGGGCTCGATGATAGTCGTCTCCTTGTTGATTGTGCCTTCTTTCAAGGCGGTATCGATCATATTGAAACCGATCCTATCCTTGACCGAAGAGGTCGGGTTCATAAACTCACATTTGCCAAGAATAGTGCATCCTGTCTCCTGGGAAGCTTTGTTTAGACGGACAAGAGGCGTATTCCCGATAAGTTCAGTGACATTATTTGCTATCTTCATTAGAGATTCCTTGGGGTAGGTGTATTGGCAGTAATCATAGCCTAAGAAGATAAAAAGGAGTTAAACTTTACTGCTTTGCTTAGGTTATTAATGGCTGAACTAAGGGTAGATGATTCCTCCGCCCGCATTGTTGGCTGCGTGCAAGATAATCGTCTTATGCTTTGTTGCATAAAACTGCATCAGAAGCCGCTGAAGGCTCGGCTGGATGGAGGGCATAAACCAGGCGTTGTTGCTCATGGCGATCATGAAGCGCGGGTTTGTTTCAAAAAGCTCATGACAGGTCGCCTCATAACAGATGGCGTTTCTGAATTCTATGCCCTTGATGGCGAAATCTGTCGGCTCGGTCGCACTTAAGTAGTCCGAGGCCCCATTGAAAATGGCTTCGTTGATCGGACGGGCGAGAAATGCGGGAAGCGGGATGTACTCGCCGAAGGGGACGAGAATCATCTTCTTGGCGATCTGCATCTTGCCGTCTTGGAAGAAGTAGGTCGCGTTGTAGTTGTGCCCGTCACTGTCATAGAGGCTTCCGGTGACAATAGAGATCTTGCGACTCTTCTCTTTTAGCAGCGAAATCAGCGTAGGGTAGTGGTTTAAAAAAAGCGGATAGGCACTCTCTGGCAGGATCACCAGCTCTTTTTTCTGTGCTATAGCCTCATCGATGGCACTAAAGTTCATCTCAATAGTCTGGGGGACATAGAAACGGTTCCATTTACGCTCCTGATCAAGCTGTGTCTGCACCAGAGAAATGTTGAGCGGCAGCGTCTGCTCTTGTGGCGCAACAAAACTCAGCGCAGGCAGCAAAAGCAGCAGGAAGAGTTCACCTCGTTTGTGTTTGAACTGCACAAAAAGAGCCAGCGAGAGCAGGACAAGCGCATACTGCCACTTCTCGATGCCGATATAGCTGTGCACAAAGAGCAGTTCGGGCTGAAGCCAGTTGAAGTCAAAGGGCTCAAAGAGGCTGAGCAAAAAGAGCATTCCTGCGCGTAGCAGAGGATGCGAGGGGAGCGATATCAGCCAGAAGATAAAGGCGTAGACCAGGGCAAATCCCAGGGCAACAAAGGGCACAGCCCAGGAAAGCCCGTAATAGCGGAAGCTGAACCCTATCCAGTAGAACCAGAAGAGACCGATAAAAAACCCCGCAAAGAGAAGTGTTTTTCTTCCCGAGACGATCAGCAGATAGAAGGCGGCAAGTCCCAAAAGGGTATTGAGAAGATAGAACTCAACGCCAAAATGAAAGAGGTAGAGAAAGGCCGAAAAGCACAGTGCCAGAATAAGGGCCCGCAAAAGGTCGGAAACTGAAAAGAAAGTCTTCAAGGCGTGCATGCTGCTCATTTTTTTCGAAATTATAGCATGTCCAAAGAAGAGTCTGTCTATGCAGTCTCTTCTTTAAGCAGAGGAAGTCTGTTGAGCAGTCCTTCACAGTACTCCCACTGCTCCAAGCTCTCTCTCCACTCACGGGGAATGGCACTGACTCCCTTGAAAGCACCCAGGACCATCCCGATAGCGATCGCACGCGAGGCGTTGTCGCCTCCGACCATCGCGTTGGCCTGAAGTGCTTTTTTCAGTCCCTCTTTGTGCTGCGCATATTTCAGGATGAAGTAGATCGCTCCGGGCAGAGTGCCTTCTGTCGGGCTGGCCTTGCCGACCTTGATCGGTTCACTTCGGCCGACATCCCAGAGTCTGGCCATGCTGGTCAGCGCAAGATCGTCGGCAAAGGGCTCTTTGAAAAGAGCGGAGTTTTCATCCATTGCCTCGCGCGCCTTGGCAATGGCCTGCGCACTCTTTGACTCAAAAAATCCCCCCATCTGCACCGCGACATCCTCGATGGCCTCGGCAGGGGCAGCGCCGTTGATAACGCGGTGGGTCACCCGGGCGAAGAACTCTCCGCCGCCGAGGGCATGCTGGTCCTTGTGCGTAAACATCGTTTTTCTAGCCAGGTCGGCTAGCGTCTCTTCATCCTCATAATAGGCGTGTCCGGCGATGTGGCGGATCGCCATCGCATTGGAGATCCCGCCCAGCTGCGCTACCTCCACGCCCCTTCTCACCTGGGCATAGGTCTCTTTGGTCATCGTGCAGATCCATGAGCCCCATCCGTTCTCAAGACGGTTCATCCAGTGCGGCAGCATGGCGGCCACTTCAAAAGCTCTTGGCGGTTCTGCTATAGCGGCGAGATGCTCTAGAACCAAGATGTTGTAGTCGCCGTAGTCCGTTGTTCCGCCCGCTTTTTTGCCCGGATGGTAATTCCGCTCTCCCCAGCCGATGCCGTGGGTCTGTCCGCCCATCATCTCGCCCGGAGACATGAACTTTTCTATGCTTTTGTGCCCGTAGGCCGCGTGGATCTTTTGTGCGTCATACTCGTAGTGGCTCCCCAGACAGAGTGCATCTCCGACGATAGCGCCGAAAAATGCTCCCTTGATCGCCTCTTCTTTTGTGATTTTTTCCATAATAGCTGCCTGATTTTTTCAGTGATTGTAGCGGAGTAACTATTTAATGTGCCCTGATGATTTAAAAGAGGGCCTGAGGTTAAGCCCAAGGCAAGAAGCGCAGAGCATTTTAGAGATGCCCTTAAGCCAAATAAGCTATAATTTCCGCAATTTTTACTACAAGGAAGCGTTTAATGGAATCTATTATCATGATGGTCGGACTGTTTGCGATTATGTACTTTATCATAATCCGTCCGCAGCAAAAGCAGCAAAAAGAGCACAAGGCGATGCTAGCAGCACTGGCTAAGGGTGACAAGGTCGTTACAAACGGCGGCCTGATTGTAGAGATCGTGAAGGTAGAAGAGGGCTTTTTCAAGATAAAACTTGACAAAGACTCTGAGGCACGTCTGGCAAAAGATGCTGTAGCGCGAAAGTTTGAGGATGAAGCTTAATTACCGCGTAGTTATCTTTGTTTCGGCACTCTTTTTGGGGATTCTATTATCTCTGCCCTCTTTGATGCAAAGCGACAAGGGTGCAAAGATCACGCTCGGACTTGACCTTCAAGGCGGTCTGCATATGCTTTTGGGCGTAAAAACCGAAGAGGCCGTAAAGGCGCGTTTTAAGTCGATTGCTGCAAGCATAAAGTATTTTACTGATAAAAATAATATTTTGCTTGACACACTCTCTATGGACGGTGAGGGGATCGAATTTTCGCTTTTGGACGAAGACGATATCCCTAGCGTTAGGGCAATGCTTGAAAAGACGGAGGGTCTTCTTATCGAGACTAAAGGAGTGGCCTTCAGCCTCAACTTTAGCGAGCCGGAGATCGAAAAGACAAAACAACACTCTGTCGAGCAGGCCATCGAGACCATTCGTAACCGTCTGGACCAGTTCGGTCTGGCTGAGCCTACGGTGGCGAAACAAGGAGACGAAAAGATCCTTGTGGAACTTCCGGGGATCAAAACGCAAGAAGAGGAGCAGCGTGCACGCGAGCTGATCTCGCGCGCCGCCTACCTTCAAATGATGGCACTTGACGAAGAGCGCCAGAGCCGTGTTTATCAGATGAGCGACGCCGAAGCGGCACAATACGGGGATGTCATCTTGGAAGATGCTGCGCGTCCGGGAGTCAAGTATCTTATCAAAGAGATCCAGATACTCGACGGCTCTATGTTGACCAACGCCAGCGTCTCCTTCGATCAGCAGACGAATCAGCCGGTCATCAACTTTTCGCTCAGCTCAGAGGGCGGCGCGATTTTCGGGGATTTTACCGAGAAGAATGTCGGAAACCACCTGGCGATCGTATTGGATGACAAGGTCTTCTCCGCACCGGTGATCAATGAGCGCATCGGCGGCGGCAGCGGCCAGATATCGGGAAGCTATACGCCTCAAGAGGCCCAGGATCTGGCCATTGCGCTGCGTTCAGGCGCACTTTTGGCTCCGATCTATCTGATGGAAAAACGCTCTGTCGGCCCGAGTCTGGGCGCGGACAGCATCAAGTCGGCTTCGGTTGCGCTGACCGGCGGTTTTGTCCTGGTTATTCTCTTTATGCTTGCCTATTACAAGATGGCGGGTCTGATTGCCAGCGTGGCGCTGATCGCGAACCTGTTTATTCTTCTGGCAGTGATGGCCCTTTTTGGCGCGACATTGACCCTGCCGGGTATGGCAGGTATTGTTCTGACCGTCGGTATGGCTGTTGATGCCAATGTTATCATCTCCGAGCGTATCCGCGAACTTCTTTATCAGGGCGTGAGTGTGCGCAAGGCGATTGAACAGGGATATGCAAATGCGACTTCGGCGATCCTGGATGCGAACATTACGACGCTGATCGCCGCAGTGGTGCTTTATATCTACGGCACGGGCGCTATAAAAGGCTTCGCGATCACTATCAGCATCGGTATCCTGGCCTCTATGCTTACGGCGATCCTGGGAACCAACGGTATCTACACAATGCTCTTGCCGCGCATAGAAAAAAGTAAAAACCTGAGTTTCTGGTTTGGGGTAAAGGCATAATATGGAACTGTTTAAACACACAAAAACCTATGATTTTATGGGGAAGAAGAAGATCGCACTGATCCTCTCTGTGCTCCTTATTCTTGCCTCATACGCCACCCTTGCAACAAAAGGGCTCAACTACGGGATCGACTTTGCCGGCGGTACGGTTGTACAAGTTAAGTACGACACGGCAGCACCGATCAACGAGATGCGCACATTGATAAGCAAACACGAGCTTTTTGAAGGCGCGAGCATCTCCGAGTTCGGTTCGGAAGATGAGGTAGTGATACGCGTGCGCACAAGCAGCTCAAGCGTGACCAGCGATATGGGCGATCTGGCCAGAGAGGCGCTTAAGGGCAGCGGAAACTTTGAGATACGCCGTGTCGACATCGTCGGTCCGAAGGTAGGAAACGAGCTTAGAGAGAAGGGAATAATGGCGATGATCTTTGCGATTATCGGCATCTTGATCTATGTCTCCTTCCGCTTCGAATGGCGTTTTGCGCTGGCCTCGGTGGTCGCTTTGGTGCACGATATCTCTATCGCGATGGGGGCGATCTCGCTCTTTCAGATCGAGGTCAATCTTGATATCCTGGCGGCAATGCTGACGATCTTGGGATATTCGCTCAATGACACGATCATCGTCTTTGACCGTATCCGAGAGGGACTGACCAAGATCAAATCGGCCATACTTTCCGCGGTGATCAACGAGTCCGTCACATCGACGCTTTCACGCACGACGCTGACCTCTTTGACCACCTTTTTTGTTGTACTCACCCTCTGGATGTGGGGCGGCGAGATCATCCACGGCTTTGGTTTCACCCTGCTGGTGGGCATCATCGTCGGTACCTACTCCTCGATCTTTGTCGCCTCGCCGGTACTGATCTGGCTGGGCTTCGATATCAAACTCTATCGTTCAAAACTGGCCGAGAAAGAGAAGAACAGAGTAGAAAAAGAGCGCATGCGCGCACAATTTGAACAGGGAACGCTATAGCCGTTCAGCTACAAAAGAACAGGCTAAAAAGCAATTAGGCCGTAACAAACGACCAAGCAAAAAAGCAATTAGGCCGAAAAAGCAAAATCGGCTAAAATAGTGTTCGATTTACACGGCCCACAGCGCGGTTTAACTGCGCGTGAGCCTCCCGCTGAGGGAAACCAAGTGTTAACGCAGGCATCGGGGCTTCGCTTCGATGCCGTAACAAACGATTAAAAGGAGTAATCAATGGACTGGGGAAAAGTAATCTACGTGTTTTTTACCTTGATGAGTCTGACATCAACGGCGGGATTTTTGTATGAGCACAGCGCTATAGCACTCTTTATGGCAGGAAGCTTAAATCTTGTCTCCACTATTTTGAAGATCGGAGTGCGCAACCTGCTTTCGGCGGAACTTCTGGCGAGCTCTTTGGTTGCCGATCTTCACCTTATCCCGGCCTTTATCTATCTGGTTATCGTAGGAAATCACGAGTGGGCTGTCGCTCTTGCAATCGGCGCTTTGATCGCAAATATCTTCTCAATGGGGCTTGTCCTTGTAGAGAGCTCAAAAACACGCGAAGAGTATTGAAAAGACGGGCGGGTTTTCTTTAGAAAAACACGCGAAGAG
>JACUTT010000054.1 GCA_014859655.1 Campylobacterales bacterium | reverse complement strand
AAGTGAGTGATCTGAAAAAGTTAAAGGGATAATAAAAAAGTGGCGCGGTGGACGATACCTTAAATAATCGTGCCAGCGGCACAATTATTTAAGTAAAGTGACATAAATAAAGAGCGAAGCGATACTTTGATAGCGTAGCGAGTACGAGCTCGTGTGTAAATGGGTTAAGTAAAAGTGAGTGATCTGAAAAAGTTAAAGGGATAATAAAAAAGTGGCGCGGTGGACGAGACTCGAACTCGCGACCCCCTGCGTGACAGGCAGGTATTCTAACCAACTGAACTACCACCGCATGTGCTAGAAGAAAGATAAACTTTCTGTTGTTGTGACTTTGTTTAAAAATGGTGGGCATTACAAGACTCGAACTTGTGACATCTACCTTGTAAGGGTAGCGCTCTACCAACTGAGCTAAACGCCCGATTTTTTATGCTTTTTGGCTTACTCTTCGTTAATATTTCTTTCGGATACTGACGTATGCCTCAATCAACATTGTCTTGATCAATCAAAAAAATCATTAAAAATACTTCTCTTTTAAAGTGAGAACAAACTTGTTTTTTGAGTTTAGGTAAACTAAGGTTTGAGCGAAGTGTACAAATCGTACATGAGCTTAAAACTTTGTTTGCATAAGGCAAAAAAAGTGGCGCGGTGGACGAGACTCGAACTCGCGACCCCCTGCGTGACAGGCAGGTATTCTAACCAACTGAACTACCACCGCATGTGCTAGAAGAAAGATAAACTTTCTGTTGTTGTGACTTTGTTTAAAAATGGTGGGCATTACAAGACTCGAACTTGTGACATCTACCTTGTAAGGGTAGCGCTCTACCAACTGAGCTAAACGCCCATCTTTAAAATAACACCTAAATTGGCGACCCCTAAAGGATTTGAACCTCTGTTCCTACCATGAAGTGATAGTGTCCTTGGCCACTAGACGAAAGGGTCAAGTAAAACAAACAATTTTGCTTCAAGGTCTGCATAACTGGTGTCCCGTGATGGATTCGAACCATCGGCATCCTCATTAAAAGTGAGATGCTCTACCAGCTGAGCTAACGAGACGTTTTCTCTCAAGCTTGGTCGCTTATGAGGCCGAAATTATAGGAGAAAGAATGCCCTTTGTCAAGACTTTTTTGAAGAAATTTTAAAAAATTATTTTTAATTCACGTCAGGATGACTTTTTCGAGAATTTTGCCCTGAACTTATTTGGCAAAAAAGAGCTCTTTGTCGATCATTATAAGCATTTTGATCGCATAAAGCGTGCTCTGTTCTTGGATATAGATGCGGTCGCCTTTGAAATCGAGTTTTTCAACCCGGCTCTTATCTTTGCTACGCACACAGATATAGACCGTACCTACGGGTTTCTCCTCGCTTCCCCCATCAGGACCTGCTATACCGCTGACGGAGATAGCATAATCGGCGTCACTAACATTGAGCACGCCCTCGCTCATCTCCAGCGCGACCTCTTCGCTGACCGCCCCGTAGCTTTCCAGGCTTTTTCCTTCTACGGCGAGCCAGTTTGATTTGAGGCGGTTGGAGTAGGTGACAAGCGAGCCTTCAAAAATAGCCGATGAACCGCTCTGCTTGGTGATAAACGAAGCGATCAGTCCGCCGGTACAGCTTTCGGCTATACTGAGTTTTTTCCCTGCGTGCGAGAGCCTTTCGATGATAAAGGCGCCAATATTGGAGGCAGGGATAAGTTTGGAATTAAGAAGCGACTTGGCCGAAGAGATGAACTGCGAGATATTTCCGTACTTCTTGCTCTCGATATTGAGAAGTACCCATTCGCATACCAGGAGCGAAAAGTGCAGCTTTACCTCGTAGGTCTGCGCAAGCGGCGTCAAGAGCGCGTTGGCCGTTTCGATGTCGATGTCAAAGAGCTGCACGGAGGCAAAACGTATTTCGTTTTGGATAAGGATCTGCGGCAGGATCTGGTTCTCCTGGGCGGTGAGAACGTTTATCGTGATTTTTTTATAGTTCAATAGATAGGTGTTCTCTTCAAATACCGAGGTAGAGGAGGGGATCAGCATGTTTTCTTTTAGGATCTGGTTGTCCGCCATTATAGTGCAGAGGAGTTTGCCTACGACAGAAGAGGCCGCCCGGCTGGTGACGATAAGGAGCTGGGACTCTGTGTTAAGGAGCCGCTCAAGATGCAAGAAGAGCGCATTGTCGTTTTCGGGGAAGAAGTAGAAGGTGTCGATCTCACCGATATTGCGGTGAATTTCCCGCTTGATATACTCCTGAAACGGGATGTTTGACTGAAACTTTCTGCCGACAAATAAAACAATTCTTTCCACATTTTCCCCTTTAGAGACACTCTGCCTAAATGCAAAAGTATAGCATACTTCAAAATATAGCCGGAATATACGCGTCTAAAACATCCATGAGCACGACGGTATGGACGCATCAGCCCTATTTAATCGCATTAAAGATATAATGCAAAAATTTTTAAAAGACTTTCAGGATATTCAATGAACTACAAAGAGACGCTTCTTCTACCAAATACAGCTTTCGAGATGCGCGGAAACCTGATCAATAACGAGCCGAAACGTTATGCGGCATGGTTTGAAAAAGACGTGTATGCCAAAATGAAGGCAAACCGCAAAGACGCAGCCGAGAGCTTCACCCTGCACGACGGCCCTCCCTATGCAAACGGCCATATCCACATCGGCCATGCGCTCAACAAGATCTTAAAAGATGTCATCGTCAAGCAGAACTATTTTAACGGCAAGTCTATCCGTTTTACGCCGGGTTGGGACTGTCATGGTCTGCCGATAGAGCAGCAGGTTGAAAAAAAGCTTGGCGGAAAAGCCAAAAAAGAGCTTCTTGAAACGGCAGAAGTGCGCAAGCTCTGCCGCGAACATGCGGAAAAATTTGTGAATATCCAAAAAGAAGAGTTCAAGCAGCTAGGAATCATTGCCGACTGGGACAAGCCTTATGTGACGATGGACTACAAGTTTGAAGCCAATATCTACCGTACCTTGTGCGCCGTCGCCAAAAAAGGGCTGCTGATAGAGCGCTCCAAGCCGGTATTCTGGTCATGGGCAGAGCGTACCGCCCTGGCAGAAGCCGAGGTCGAGTATGAGGACAAAGAGGATTTTTCTATCTTTGTCGCCTTTGAGCTCTCAGACGAGGCGAAGATCCGCACCTCCATCGAAGGCAATGCGGCCCTGGTCATCTGGACCACGACCCCATGGACGCTTCCGGCGAACACAGGCATTGCCCTCAACCCCGATGAGAACTATGTCCGTACAAGCGACGGCTTTATCGTGGCGGAAAAACTTTACGAGCAGATGATTGCCCAAGAAGTGCTCAAAGGCAGCGTTATCCAGACCTTCTCTGCCAAAAAATTCGAAAATCTTCACGCCATCAACCCGCTTAACGGCAGAAGCTCGCATATCGTGCTTGGCGAGCATGTCTTGATGGAGAACGGTACGGGCTGTGTTCATACGGCTCCCGGCCATGGCGAAGAGGATTACCGCGTAGGTTTGCAGTATAACCTTGAGGTGATCATGCCGGTCGATGAGACAGGTTGCTATGACGAGACTGTCGTACACGAAAAGCTTCTGCCAAATCCGCAGGAGTTTGTCGGAAAACATATCTTCAAATGCAACGACCAGATCAATGAACTTCTGGGTGATAAACTGCTCAAGGTCTCAAAGTTTATGCACTCCTATCCTCACTGCTGGCGTTCGCATACGCCCTTGATCTTCCGCGCGACGAAGCAGTGGTTTATCTCAGTAGACGGTACGCCTGAGGGCGAAAACAAGAGCCTGCGCGACATCGCTCTGGATGAGGTCAAAAACACGGCCTTCTATCCGGAGACAGGACGCAAACGTCTCAACTCGATGGTAGAAAACCGTCCGGACTGGTGTATCTCCCGCCAGCGCGACTGGGGTGTTCCTATCGCTTTTTTCCGCGTCAAGGCGACGGGAGAGGTCCTTTTGGACGAGAAGGTGCTCAACTTTACGGCCATGATCTTTGAAATGCAGGGTTCAGACGCCTGGTACTCAATGCCGATCGAGCAGCTGATGTATCCTGGAAGCGGCTACAAGGCAGAGGAGCTTGAAAAGGTAACGGATATTCTGGACGTCTGGTTTGATTCCGGCTCGACCTGGAACTCAGTACTGAAATCACGCAATTATGACGCAGGCCACTATCAGGCTGACCTCTACCTTGAAGGCTCAGACCAGCACCGAGGATGGTTCCAGTCTTCTCTCTTCCTCTCTGCAGCCGTCGAGCACAAGGCGCCTTATAAAGCCCTCTTGACCCACGGTTTTACGGTTGACGCCAAGGGCGAGAAGATGTCCAAGTCCAAAGGCAATGTTGTCGCGCCCGAAAAGGTCATCAAGGAGTTCGGCTCTGAGATCTTGCGCCTTTGGGTTGTGCTTTCGGATTATCAGACGGATCTTAAGATCTCTGACGACATCTTGAAACAGACGGCAGAACATTACCGTAAGATCCGCAACACCTTCAGGTTTTTGCTGGCAAACATCGATGATCTTGAGACCGTTCTCTCCTATGACGAGCTGGGTATGCTGGACCAATGGATCGTCTCTGAGGCGAGCATCGTCTTTGATGAGGCGCACAGACTTTTTGCGCAGTACAACTATGTTCAGGGAATGAGCGTTTTGACAAAGTTCATCGTCAACGAGCTCAGCGGCATCTATCTGGCCGTGACCAAAGACCGTCTCTATTGTGACGCAAAAGATTCTCACAGCCGCCGGGCGAGCCAGTCCGCTATGGCAATTATTCTGAAGCCTATGATGCTGCTTCTGGCACCGATCTTGACCTACACGGCCGACGAGATACTCGAAGCCGCACCGGTTCTTATCCGAGGAGAGGCGGAAGATATCTTCGATATGAGTTATGCGCCTATCGATGCACCGGTCTCACTCTTTAACGAGCCTTACATGAGTGAAGCCCGCGACAAGTTCTCTGTTATAGTAGACGCGATGAAAAAAGAGAAGAAACTCAAAGACACTCTAGAGCTAGTGGTATATGCACAAAGCGAAAATATTCAATCACTTAAGCGTAGCGACGCAGAGGATTGGTTCCAGGTCTCCAAGGTGATCTTCCATGACGAAGAGAACGCTGTGGGAAGCTTCGAAGTCGAAGGTGATCTCTTTAAGATATTTAAAGCGGACAAGGCAAAATGCCCGCGCTGCTGGAAATTCAGAGCTTCGAGCGAAGAGTGCTTATGCGAGCGCTGCGCCGAGGTGATGGCGTGATGCCGAGTCTGAATGAAGCGGTTCCGTTTTGGTTTATTCTCTCTACGGTAGGGCTTATTCTTGTCGTGATTTTTATAGTTCTTGTAATGATTAAAGTGAAAAAGGAAAAGATGTGATAACACTCAAAGAAGCATTGAAGCTCTCTGCTGATGAGATCAAAGCGTTTCGCCAGATGCTCAAAGTAAAGATCGAAGAAAAAAAAGAGCTCAATGCCTACATAGGAATGGACGAGTCCGGCGAGGGGATACCGCTGCTTATCAAAGACAACATCCAGGTCAAAACGTGGAGCGTTACTGCAGGTTCTAAGATACTGCAGGGCTACATTGCCCCGTATGACGCAACTGTCATCACCAAGCTTCGTGCCTGCGGTATAGCCCCTTTCGGACGGGCCAATATGGACGAGTTCGCGATGGGTTCGACGACGGAGAGCTCCTGTTACGGGAAGACACTCAACCCGCTCAACCTTGAGTGCGTACCGGGCGGAAGTTCGGGCGGATCCGCCGCAGCAGTTGCTGCGGGCATTGCGATCGCGGCACTTGGCTCGGATACCGGCGGATCGATTCGCCAGCCGGCTGCGTTTTGCGGGATAGTCGGGATGAAACCGACCTACGGACGTGTCAGCCGCTACGGTCTGGGCGCTTACGCCTCATCACTGGATCAGATCGGGCCATTGACGCAAAACGTCGAAGATGCGGCTATTCTTTACGATATGATCAGTGGATACGATCCGAAAGACTCTACCTCGGTAGAGATGGACTATACCCCTGTCAGTGAAAACCTCAATCCTGAGCGTAAACTGCGTATCGCCATTTTGCCGCACTTTTTGAATGATGCGAGCGCGGCAGTGAAAAAAGCCTACGACAAGACGGTGGCTGTTTTGAAAACACAGGGACATGAGATCATCGAGACGGAGCTTCTGGACGCCAAGTACGATATCTCGGCCTACTATGTCACAGCGACGGCCGAGGCTTCGACCAACCTTGCTCGCTATGATGGTATACGCTACGGCACGCGCCAAAGCGGAAACAACCTCGAAGAGACCTTTGTCAAAAGCCGTTCAGAGGGCTTTGGCGAAGAGGTGAAGCGCCGCATACTTCTTGGAAACTTTGTGCTTTCCAGCGGCTACTATGACGCCTATTATGTAAAGGCGCAGAAGGTACGCCGTCTTATCAAAGAGGATTTTGAACGGGTCTTTGAAAAAGCCGACCTTATCCTCTCTCCTGTGGCACCGGACACGGCCTACAGGGCAGGAAGCTTGGAAGATCCGCTACAGATGTATCTCTCGGATATGTACACGATCTCTGTCAACCTGGCAGGTTTGCCTGCGCTCTCCCTACCAGTGGCGATTGCAGAAAACGGCATGCCCGTAGGACTGCAGCTGATCGCAAAAGCATTTGACGAACAAACTCTATTTGACGGGGCGCTCGGCCTTGAAAACGCACTAAAGGAAAAATAATGAATATTAAAAAAAGAGCATTGACATTTGAAGATGTATTGTTAGTACCGAAGTACTCAGAAGTATTGCCAAAAGAGGTAAGTCTCGTTTCAAAACTGACAAGAAATATCACACTGAATATCCCGATGGTCTCCGCGGCTATGGATACGGTAACAGAGTACCGGGCGGCAATCGCTATGGCGCATCTTGGTGGTATCGGCATTATTCACAAAAATATGGATATTGATGCCCAGGTCGCCCAGGTAAAAAAAGTCAAAAAGAGCGAAAATGGTCTGATCACCGACCCGGTCTATGTTCATCCTGAGATGAGCCTGGCCGAAGCACGCAGTATCATGAATGCGGCGGGCATTACGGGCGTTCCAGTTGTCGATGCACATGACAAACTTCTTGGCATTATGACAAACCGCGATATCCGTTTCCAGCAAGACGAGACGATCAAGGTCGAAGAGCTGATGACACCGATGCCTCTGATGACGATCGGCCACGGGGCAAGTCTGGAAGATGCGAAACAGATCATGCACGTCAATAAGATCGAAAAACTTCCTGTCATCGACAGCGAGGGAAATCTCAAGGGACTTTTCACGATCAAAGACGTGAAGAAAAATGTCGCCTATCCCAATGCCAACAAGGATCAGTTCGGCCGCCTTCGTGTCGGTGCTGCCATTGGCGTGGGTCAGTTGGACCGAGCGCGCGCCCTCGTAGAAGCGGGTGTGGATGTGCTGGTACTTGACTCGGCGCACGGCCACTCCAAGGGGATACTCGACACGGTAAAAGCGATCAAAAAAGAGCTTGTGATCGATATCATCGCCGGAAACGTAGCGACGGCAGAGGCGACAAAAGCCCTGATCGAAGCGGGTGCTGACGGGGTAAAAGTCGGTATCGGGCCGGGCTCTATCTGTACAACCCGCATCGTTGCAGGTGTAGGTGTGCCTCAGATCTCTGCAATCGACGAATGCGCAGCGGAGGGTGCCAAGTATGGTGTGCCTATTATCGCTGACGGCGGGATACGCTACTCCGGTGATATGGCAAAAGCTCTGGCTGTCGGTGCTTCGGCGATCATGGCCGGTTCGCTTCTTGCGGGAACAGAAGAGTCTCCGGGCGAGACGACGATCTATCAGGGTCGAAAGTACAAGACCTACCGTGGTATGGGCTCTATAGGTGCGATGGAAAAAGGAAGTACGGACCGCTATTTCCAGGAAGGAACAGCAGCAGACAAGCTGGTTCCCGAGGGGATTGAAGGGCGAGTGGCCTTCAGCGGAACGATCGCTGATGTCATCCACCAGATGATAGGCGGCCTAAGGGCTTCAATGGGTTACTGCGGCTCAAAAGATATTCCAACATTTTGGGAAAAGGCCGAGTTTGTCGAGATCACATCGGCGGGTCTAAAAGAGTCTCATGTTCACGATGTTATGATCACGCACGAGGCTCCAAACTACCACGTTTAGGCAAGCAGGCAAGAGCCGGACGAACTGACTCACTGAGGCGGGCGTCCGGAGGGTGATTATTGATATTTTTTTATCTTTATCTCATCATGGAAAACAGTTAGATGGAAAACAAAGTGTTCTGCTTTTTAGCAAAGCACTGGCTAAACAACAATACGGAAAACAAAGGATGACTATAATGAAACAACAGACGACAGCCCTGCACGCAGGCTACGAAAAAGACTCCCAGCGAACCATGGCTGTGCCGATCTATCAGACAACGGCGTACGAATTTCGAGATGTCGAACATGCGGCCAATCTTTTTTCGCTCAAAGAACTGGGGAATATCTACACGCGTCTGATGAACCCGACAACGGATGTGTTTGAAAAACGTTTTGCCGCGCTTGAAGGCGGAGAGGCTGCTATAGCCGCTGCCAGCGGGATGTCTGCCATTTTCTTTGCTATAGCAAACTGCGCGCAGGCAGGAGACAACATCATTTGTGCCTCCCAGCTTTACGGCGGAACCTTGACGCAGACGCAGCACACCCTGAAGCGCTTCGGGATCGAGGCGCGTTTTTTTGATGTTCATAAGCCTGACGAGATTGAGGCTCTGGTTGATGATAAAACAAAATGTATCTTTTTTGAGAGCCTAACCAATCCGAGCATCGATGTCGCCGATATCTCCGCCATCACGGCCATCGCCAAAAAATACAATATCATTACCATCGTCGACAACACCGTCGCCACGCCTATTTTGTGCCAGCCTTTTGAGTACGGTGTCGATGTTACGGTGCACAGTGCGAGCAAGTATACGACAGGCCAGGGTCTGGCTATCGGCGGTATTTTGGTCGAGCGCAAGGGTCTGCTTGAGGTGCTTAAAGGAAACCCTCGTTATCCGCACTTCAACGAGCCTGATGCCAGCTACCACGGGCTGATCTATGTGGATGTGCCGCTTCCTGTATTTACTCTGCGCATCCGTCTTAGTCTGCTTCGCGACATCGGTGCGGTCGTTTCGCCGTTTAACTCCTGGCTCTTTATTCAGGGGATGGAGCATCTTTCGCTTCGCATGAGAGAACATTCGGCGAATGCTTTGGCGATTGCGCAGTTTCTTGAATCCCATCCCAAAGTACTCAAGGTCAACTACCCGGGACTCACATCCAACAGCAACTACGCCAATGCGCAAAAGTATTTCAAGAATGGAATAAGTTCGGGACTGCTCAGCTTTGAAGTTGCCGACATGAAAACGGCGGAGAAGATCGTTAATGCGACGAAACTCTACTCGCTTGTTGTTAATATCGGAGACTCCAAGTCCATCATCACCCATCCCGCCTCAACGACGCACCAGCAGCTTTCAGCAGAAGAGCTCAATAAATGCGGAGTTCCCGCGGGTCTGATCCGTATCAGCGCTGGCCTGGAAGACAAAGACGATCTCATTGATGACATTAAGCAAGCATTAGAAAGTATTTAATTGAATATCGAAACAAAGACAGCGCATTTTACGAATCCGCTCTATCTGGAAAGCGGACGTATTCTGGAGCCTTATGATATCACTTATGAGACCTATGGCCTGCTTAATGAAGACAGGAGCAATGCTATCTGGATCACGCATGCCTTGACGGGAAGCCATCATGCGGCGGGGGTGTATGCGGATGAGAACAAGTCAGGCTGGTGGGACGGACTGATCGGACCGGGCAAGGCGGTAGACACGGAGAAGTTTTTTGTGATCTGCGCGAATGTCATCGGAAGCTGTTTCGGCTCTACCGGCCCGATATCTGAAGATTATGCCACCCATAAACCCTACCGCTACAAGTTCCCTGTCATCACGATCAAAGACATGGTCAAAGCGCAAAGAATACTTCTTGACACTCTGGGAATCCATAAGCTTGAAGCGATCATAGGCGGTTCGATGGGCGGGATGCAGGCACTGCAGGCCGCCGTTGATTTTCCAAATCTGGCCAAAAAGGTCTTTGTGCTTGCCTCGACGCATGCGACCCGTCCCTGGGCTATAGCCTTTAACAAGATCGCGCAGGAAGCGATCCTGGAAGACCCCGCCTTCAAACAGGGATACTACGATCCTGCGGAGATAAAAGCGAAGGGCCTGGTGGGCCTGGCAGTGGGAAGAATGGCGGGACACATCAGCTTTCTTTCCCCGGACTCGATGGACAAGAAGTTCGGGCGCGAGTATAAGCGTACGGATGGTCTCTATGAGCTGTTTGGAAAGTTTCAGGTGGAGTCTTATCTGGAGTACAATGCCTACAATTTTACAAAATGGTTCGACCCGCTCTCGTACCTCTACATCACCAAAGCGATCAATATTTTTGATCTCAGCCGCGGGTATGACAATTTGGAAGAGGCGCTTAAAGCCATCAAGTCAAAGCTCTATCTGATAAGCTTCAAGAGTGATATGCTCTTCGAGCCCAAAGAGTCCAAAGAGATTTATGACCTGATGCAAAAGGTTCATGCCAAAGAGCAGTCGGACTACCTTGAGGTAGAGAGTTCGTACGGACATGACGCTTTTTTGGTCGAGATAGAGAAGTTTGAAGATTATATCAAGGAGGCTTTAAATGGCTGAAGAGAAGACAAAACTGGTAGACTTTGAAAAAAAACTTGAAAATGCCAAGGCCGTGCTGGAGAAGCTTATGGACCCGGAACTGACTCTGGACCAGAGCGTAAAGTCCTACAAAGAGGGGATGAAGACCCTGCAGGAGGCGCAGAAAATCTTGGAAGAGGCGACGCTGGAATTTGAGAAGATTCAGGGTAAAATCGCCTAATGAGAGCCGCGATCTTGCAGGTTCCTTCCGTGGGGATGTCCACTGCGAAGTTTGACTACTATCTGCGCATTGCCAAAAGCAAGGGGTGCAAGGTTGTCGTTTTGGGGGAGTATCTTCTCAACCGTTTTTTCAAAGAGCTTGAAACCACGCCTATCAGCATGATCAAAGAGCAGAGTGACCATCACATCAAGACCCTTAAGGCCCTGGCCAAAGAGTACGGTGTCACTATTATCGCGCCTCTGGTCGTGGTCAAAAAGAAACAGGCCTACAAGACGATTGTACGGTTTTCGCCGACATCACTCT
This sequence comes from Campylobacterales bacterium, assembly GCA_014859655.1. GTDB lineage: Bacteria > Campylobacterota > Campylobacteria > Campylobacterales > Sulfurimonadaceae. Next base: position 1,992 of record JACUTT010000054.1, on the reverse strand, counting down.
CCTACTACTATCAGCAGATCCTGATCAACTACAAGCATTGGAATGAAGAGAAGTTTTTTGCCAATGAAACGGCCCCGCTGAAGGGGCCGATGATCTTTTCTATCGACGGCTTCAAATGTGCTGTTATGGCAGGGTTTGAACTGCATTTTGATGCCTTTTGGCAGGAAGTGATGGCCAAAAATGTTGATCTGGTCTTATTGCCCACCGTGTCGACATTTGAATCGCATGAACGCTGGCGCGAGCTGATAAAAATGCGCGCCTTTACCAACAGCTGCTATATCATCCGGGCCAACCGCATCGGCGAGTTTACGCAAGGTCAGTGGAGCTGGAACTTTTACGGAGACTCTCTGGTGGCGAACCCAGATGGTGCTATAGAGAACTACCTGGGCAACCAGGAAGAGCTCTTGATGATCGATCTTGAAAAAAATGCCATTAAGAGTGCCAGAAAAAGCTGGGGATTTAAAGACGCACTGCAGAAGCGCCAGTGAGTATTTTGATACAGCGGTTTCTCATCCTTTTTGTCTTGCTGAGCACTGTTCTTATTGCGGATGTGTCCGGCCCTTCGGAGATTTTGCAAGTGCAGCCACGCTCTTTGCAGGCGGGGTCTGATAGCTTAGACCAGCTGTCTGTGCATCCTCAAAGCCCGCTGGAGCAGCAAAGATTTCTTTTTGTGACGGGTGTTAGTTATGGTATCTTTGCTCTTCTTCTCTTTTATGCCCTTGCCTCTGCACGCAGCCGAAATCATCTCTTTTACCTTCTATTTTTGGCTTTCTTCGCACTCACGAAGCTCTCTTTTGACGGCTTGGGAAGCATAGTGCTCGAATCGGACTTCTATTGGGCGCTGATGCAGGAAAGGGATCTCCTTGTGGGGATAATGATTCTCTTTTTTATTCTGTTTTCGCGCAACTTTTTGAAAACAGAAACCTTTTCGCCAAAGATCGACAAACTTCTTCTGTTTTTGGCTCTTGCGGTCTCTGTGCTTACACTCGGAGCACTCTTTTTCTCCTTCGTAGAAGCGACGATGATAATGGGAGGCATTTCGCTTATACTGCTTCCTCTTTTGCTGCTCTTGAGTATCAGTGCTTATAAAAATAAATTTTATCCAGCCCGTTTATGGTGCAGGGGTGGGATTATTTTTGCTGGTCGGCATTATGCTTGTAATGCAGAGCTTCGGATGGATAGAGGATTTTTATTTCTTCTTATATATACAGCAGACCGCTTCTGTTTTAGCGATGATATTTCTCCCTTGTGCGTTGGCGGATCTTTTAAAGAAGAGAGCATATGAAAATCTGGAAAAAATGAATTCGCTGAATCGTCTTTTGCAAGAGAAGATGGATAAGACTCCGTCTCAACTGCGTCGCAATAACCATGTCCTGATAGAGAAGTCGCGTTTGGCCGCAATGGGCGAAAAGATCGAATAGATAGCGCACCAGTGGCGGCAGCCTCTGCATGCACTGGCCTTGATAAACCAGAATCTCTACTTCAAGACGCAGCTAGAGGCCGCGACCAAAGAAGACTATGAAGAGGTGCACGACAAGATGAACGAGCAGCTTCAGTACATGTCCCAGATGATAGACGATTTTAGAGGTGCCCTTTAGGAATTTCTCAAAATCAAACAAGAAAAAAGAGGCTTTTTTTGTTGAGACGGTAATAAAAAGTGCGATCAGTCTCAGCGAGGGAAGTCTGGAACAGGCCAATGTCAAGACGCAGCTGATAGGTAAGGGCGAACACACGGCTTACGGAATGTGCCATGAGTTGATGCAGGTTTTTATGAACGTGATCAAAAAATGCTCACGATGTGATCTTGGAAAAAAAGATTCAAAAGCCGTGGATAAAATTTAGCGTGACAGAGCAGGAGCATCAAATACAGATCCGCATTGAGGATAATGCCGGCGGTATCCCTTCGGATGCGATAAAGCGTGTTTTTGAGCCCTATTTTTCGACAAAAAAACTCATCCGGAGGATCGGGGATTGGACTCTTCATGTCCAAAG
>JACUTT010000053.1 GCA_014859655.1 Campylobacterales bacterium | reverse complement strand
CTTGGGGTGAAACCAGAGGTGTTGTACCGCAGGTACCACCGACGGCTTAACATAAACAGAGAGACGAAGTCTCCTCCTCCTATAGCAAAGATCCGCATAACACCCTCTGCATCCAAAACAAAAACAGATCCAAACAAAAGATTCGATAGAATGCAGTATCAAGATGCGAAGGCTTCACCATGCAAGCGATAGAAAAAATGCTCCACCCTGAAGAGTCGATTCTCGCCTCCGCCGATATCTCAAAAACCTTTTATAATGACATCATTTCGCTCTATGCTCTCGGCTTTTTGCTGCTTTTTATCGGGTATGAGTATGAGATAGGCGTGATTGGCGGGGTTCTTGTCTTACGGACCTTTTATATGCATCTTAAAGAGATTCAGGAGAAGAAGTTTTATAGCTGTGTTTTGACGCAAAAGAGGATCATTATCCACAAGGGGTACAAAAAACGCGAGATTTTTCCTATAAAACTCGAAGAGATACGAACGATCTATATAAAACCTATCAACGAGCGGTTTAAAAACCTTATTGATGTGGGAACCCTGGAAGTACTGACGACATCCGGAGGGCGCTATGTAATCAGTCATATTAAGGCACCTTACGCCTACCATCGCGCGATTATCGGCGACGTAGTGAGCTCAACAAACTATGCGAAACGAAACATTAAAATAGAGAGACTCAAAGACGCGCATCCGTGATCGACAAAAATTAGCACTAATATCTGGCACAATAAAAAACATTAACAATCAAGGATATGCTATGTTCAAGAAGATGCTTATCATGTTTTTCCTTCTTTGCGCACTCCTGTTTTACACTCTGATCGGCGTTTATATTATCCCTCCCCTTGTCAAAAAGCAGCTTATTGCGAGCATTGAAAAGGTCTTGACCCAAAAGGCGAGCATTGGTTCTATCTCATTCAACCCTTTTACCTTCACGCTCAGCATATACGCTCTGAGTCTATTTGATGACAAAACCCAAGAGCCTTTGGTAGAAATCGAAGAGATCAGAGTGAATATGGAGCCCTCCTATCTGTTCTTAAAAGAGATCAGGGTCGCGTCGGCACGGGTTGAACACCCCTCACTCTTCATACGCAAAAACAAAGAAGGAGAGTTGAATCTCTCGGATCTGCTGCGCACCAATGAGAAAGGTCAAAATACCGAAACAGAAAAAACGGAGCTTCCAAACATCGCTATAGAAGAGTTTGTAATTACAAAGGGAAAAATAGAGATCAGCGACGACTCCGGCGGGGAAAAAGTCCCTCAATCCTTTATACTCAGCCGCGCAAGTCTGAATGATTTTACAACACTAAAAAAGAGCAGGAACGAACTTCAGCTCCAGATGAAGGCTGATGACGAGTCGCATCTTGAATATAGAGGGAAGATCGCCTCGGTCGAACCTCTGCGTATAGAGGGCGAGATAGAGCTGCACGCTGCCAGAGTGCAGAGCTACTGGAGATATATTCAAAACTCACTCGGGCTTGTCGTTACACAGGGTGTTGTGGATGTTTCTGCATCGCATAGCGCCACTTTCTCGGAAGCCAATGCACAGCTTGATATTCAAAAATACAAGATTGATCTAACAAATCTCTTGATAGAGGAGAAGGGAACGAAAGAGAAACTGCTGAGCATACCGAAGCTTACTCTAGAGGGGCGCGCAGACATTACAAATGCGAACTACATGGTGGAGTCGGCCGACGCAGAATCACTCTTTGTGAAGATAAGGCAGAACAGCGAGGGAGAGATCAACTGGCTGTCGTACTTTCCGAAGCAAAAGGCGCAAGCGAACGAACCCTCTGCTATAGCCTGGGATATAAAAAATCTTAAGATAAAAGATGCCAAAGTAGAGTTTGAGGACCAGTTCAATGCCAAAAACGGGCGCATAGAGTTTGACGATCTTCAGCTTCACGCGGAGGGACTCTCCTCAAAAAAGCAGAGCAGAGCAAAGAGCACTCTCTCGTTTAGGCTCAACAAAACAGGGGAGGTCGAGGCCAGGAGCACGATCAGCCATACCCCCTTCACGATTGAGACAGAGTTAGAGCTGAGCGGACTGGAGCTCCTCTCTTTTCAGCCCTATCTCGACAAGCATGCTGATATAAAGATCAACAGCGCAGTGGCAGGACTAACTCTAAAGGCGGTGATAGGCGATGATAACAAAAGCGTTAGTGCCAATGCACAGATAGAGGGGCTTTCGCTTTCACGGCCGCATGAGAAGAGTGCCTTTCTTGCGTTTTCAAAACTTTTGGCCAAAAAGATAGAGTTTTCTGCCAATTCGAGGCAGTTGAAGATTGCAAGCCTTGATCTGCTTTCACCCTATGTGCGCGTCGATATTGATGCCGACCAGAGAAGCAATCTCTCCGGCATCATTCACACAACAAGCGGAAGTACTGAGGAGGATAACAGCTCGGACGATGCGCCCATAGCACTCTTCATCGACAAGATCACACTTAAAGAGGGGGAGGTCGTATTTGCAGACCGCTCGCTAGAGATACCTTTCAGGAGCACTGTCCATGCGATCAAGGGAAGTATTGTGGCCGCAGGAAACCAGAAAAATATCAAAAGTGTGCTAAACCTTGAAGGAACCATTGACAAATACGCGACGGCAAAGATCAATGGAACCCTTCTGTCCGCGCAGCCAAAAGTCTTCACCCGGATGGACCTGAAGCTGAAAAATATCAATATGAGCAATCTCTCTTCGTACTCAGGCCGCTTCATTGGGTACACCCTTAAAAAGGGAAAACTCGATGCTGAACTGAGCTACAAAATAGATAATGCGCAGATGAAAAGCAGCAACAAGATCGTGTTAAAAGAGCTGGAGCTCGGAAAAAAGGTGCAGAGCAGTACGGAGGCCTCTTCGTCGATCGAGCTGGCCCTCTCCCTTCTCAAAGACAGCCGGGGAGAAATCGATCTTGATATTCCCTTGTCGGGAAATTTGGATGCGCCGGATTTTGCCATGGCTCCGCTGATACTCAAGGCCTTTAGAAATCTGACGGTCGGTATCGCTACGGCACCCTTTCGTTTTATAGGAAAGCTTGTTGGCATAGACGCACAGAAGCTCGAAAACATCTATTTTGAAGCAGGCAAGGCAGAAATTCTTCCGCCTGAGCGCGAGATGCTTGAGGCGCTCGGCAGTGTTTTGATAGAGAAGACGGGTCTGATCCTCAATATTTCGGGTGCTTATGAGGATGTGCTTGACGGCATGCAGATAAGAAAGAAGAAGCTCTATGCAGAAGTGTTAAGAAAAGCTGACGAGGAGAGGATGGGCATTGCGCAGATGCAAAAAGATGAGCTGGACGCAGTGCTGATAAGGCTCTATGAGGACTCTTTTGGCAAGGAGAGCTATATGCGCGAAAAAGAGCGCAACAAGGCAAAAAATCTTGACGAAGTGACAGAAAAAGAGGCGCTGCGCATACAGATCACAGAAGCATTGGCCAAAGAGCAGAGTCTGGAGCAGGCAGAACTTGAAGCACTGGCGCAGGAGCGAGGAGAAAGCATCTTGAATTATCTGCGCAGCAAAGGCGTGGAAGCGGAACAACTGAGGCTTTTGAAGACGACTAAAACAGAGCGCTCATCCTCGCAGAATGCTTATATACCAAGCCGACTGACACTTGGCGTGAAGAAGTGAAGAGGAAGCGGCAGCTCTGCACGAATCTTTGCGCATTTTAGCAGCTGCATAACCTCTATATCAGTGCGATTGTGATAAAATGTGCGCCATGAAAAATAGACGTAACGACTATATCGCCATCACTAAAGAGACCCTTCAAATCGAAGCCGATGCTCTGCTCAATGCCATGCAGCATGTCGCGGACGAGATCAACGATGCCGTCGAGAGCATTCGCCAGTGCGGAGGCAAACTGATCATAACCGGCGTAGGCAAATCGGGCCTTATCGGAGCAAAAATGGCAGCGACCTTCGCTTCGACAGGAACACCGAGCTTCTTTTTGCACCCGACGGAGGCCCTGCACGGCGACCTTGGCATGATCAGTTCAGACGACATTGTCCTGGCGATCTCCTATAGCGGAGAGAGCAGCGAACTCAGTGCCATCTTGCCGCATATCAAACGTTTTGATATCCCTTTGATAGGGATGACGCGCGACACGAACTCGACCCTGGGCCGCTTTTCGGACATCGTTTTATCGATTGAGGTCTCGAAAGAGGCCTGTCCTCTGGGCATCGCGCCGACCTCTTCTACAACGCTGACGCTTGCACTGGGAGACGCTCTGGCTATCTGCCTGATGCATGCGCGTGACTTTAAAAAAGAGGACTTTGCCTCCTTCCATCCGGGCGGTGCATTGGGACGTCAGCTTTTTGTCAAGGTCTCCGATCTGATGCGCACCAACGAACTCCCCTTTGTGAAGAAGGATACCCTCGTCAAGGATGCGATCCTCTCGATCAGCGAAGGGCATCTGGGCACGGCGCTTTTGGTGGATGAGAACAAAAAACTCTTAGGACTGATCTCAGACGGTGATATTCGCCGCGCATTGATGCAGGAGGACTTTTCGCTTGATGAGAAGATCTCTAGATATGCCACGATGAACCCGATGACGATAAGCAATGAGCATATGCTGGCTTCAGAGGCCTTGGTCTTGATCGAGAGCAAAAAGATACAGCTGATGGTTGTTACCGATGAAGAAAATACCGTCAAAGGTGTTTTGCATATTCATAAATTGATAGAAGAAGGCATAAAATAATGATGCGCTTGAACAAATTTATTGCACACTACTCCACGTATTCGCGTCGCGAGGCAGATGTTGCTATCCAAAAAGGTTTCGTAAAAGTCGACGGCGAGGTGCAGGACAATCCGGCCACTCAGGTTGATGAGCAGAAGTCAAAAGTCTATGTCAGCGGGAAGCGGGTCGCCCCCTCGGACATTGTCACAGTCATCGCCTACAACAAGCCAAAGGGCGAACTGGTCACGAAAAAAGATCCGCGCGGCAGAAAGATCATTTATGATACTTTGGGCCATAAGTTCCGCCACTTTATTCCTATCGGCCGGCTCGACTACGCGACGGAGGGGCTTTTGCTTTTGACAGACTCCTCGGTAGTGGCGACGATACTGATGAACTCGGATCTGGAGAGAGTCTACAAGGTCAAGATCAAAGGTCCTGTCACCGAAGTGATGGAAGCGGCGATGAAGGGCGGCTTGGAACTCGACGACGCGAGTGCGGGCGGGCATGAGCTCTCCAAGGTTACGTCGATGAGTTTTGCGCCCTTCTTTGCTTACAGAATAGAGAAGAACACGCCGAAGTATTCCATCTTGAAGATCGGGATCACCGAGGGGAAAAACCGCGAGATCAGACGCTTCTTTTCGCATTTCGGTGCAGAAGTCGCTGACCTCAAGCGCCTTAGCTACGGCGGGATTGAGCTGAACAACCTTCCTGAGGGAAAAACCCGTTTTCTTGAGCGAAGCGAATATACCAGCGTGCGCGGCTATGTCGATCAGGTGACAAAAACCGACAAGCAAAGAGAGAACTTCAAAAAGCGAAAAGAAGATGCGATAGAGAAAGAGAAAGAGAAGATCAAGAGCGACACCGAGCAGTTGAAGAACATGGAGGCAGACAAAGACAAACGCCGCCGTATCAACAAGGTTAAAAACAGGCTCAGTGAGATCTTGAAAGATGACGACTAAGACCAATAACAAAGGATAATAATGACAAAGATCCAGCTTAAAACCGAACACACTACGCAGATGATAGACATCTCGGCCGAGGTCAAAGAGGCGGTCATCACATCGGGGATAAAGGACGGTATTGTCGTCGTATTTACCCCACATACGACAAGTTCTATCGTCCTTTTTGAGAAGGTCGACCAGAATCTGCGCCGCGACTATCTGAAGCTTTTAAAGACCTATGTCTCAGGCGAAGCCTACTCGCACAAGGGCGGCAACGCGGCAGGACATCTCAAGTCTGCTATGACAGGCGCCTCTGTCAGTGTGCCTGTCATAGACGGCCATCCGATGTTTGGCGAGTGGCAGGGTGTCTTCTTCTGCGAGTTTGACGGCCCGCGAGAAGTTCGCGAAGTGCTCATTAAAGTCATCCAGGGCTAAAGAGAGTATTTTGGCAGATTTCACCTACCTTCTTCGCCCCAAGCTCTTTGAAGACTTTGTCGGGCAGCAGCACATTGTCTCTGAAGACTCCCCTCTGCGCCATCTGGTCAAAAACGCCCAGATGCCCCACGCTTTTTTCTATGGACCTCCGGGCTGCGGCAAGACAACTCTGGCACGCATTATTGCTACGGCCCTTGACTTCCCTTTTTATGAATTCAATGCCACCTCGCTCAAGGTAGAGCAGTTACGGAAGATCTTTGCACAGTATGAAAATGCCCTGCAGAAACCTTTGATCTTTATCGACGAGGTACACCGTCTGGCCAAAAACCAGCAGGAGGTCTTGCTTCCTGTTATGGAAACTAACGCGGTGTTAGTCATCGGAGCGTCGACGGAAAATCCCTATTTCAGCCTGACAGCAGCGATGCGTTCGCGCTCGATGTTGTTTGAACTGAAGGCGCACAGCGATGAGGATCTGCATGCATTGGCGAAGCGGGCCTGCGACAAGGAGGATCTTGTTCTGGACGAGGAGGCCCTTCGCTACTTGGTGATCTCAAGCAACGGAGATGCGCGGGCAATGCTGAAACTGTTGGAGTTTGTCTCTGTCGGCAAAAAAGAGATCAGACTTGAAGACCTGAAGGCCCTGCGCCCGCACTCTCTCAATGACGGCACGGGCGAGGCCTCGGTCCACTACGACCTGATTTCGGCGATGATAAAATCTATACGCGGCTCGGATCCGGACGCGGCGGTCTACTACCTCGCGCGCCTGATCGAAGGCGGGGAGAACCCGGCCTTTATCGCACGCCGCCTGGTCATCCTGGCCTCGGAAGATATCGGCAATGCCAATCCCCAGGCGCTTACCCTGTGCACTTCGGCGATGACCTCGGTCGCGCAGATCGGCTATCCGGAGTCGCGCATCATCCTCTCGCAGGCGGTGATCTACCTCTGTGCCTCGCCCAAGTCCAACTCGGCCTACCTGGCCATCAATCGGGCACAAGAAGCCATTCGCTCAGGCGAGGTACTTCCCATACCGGAAAATATTCAGCAGCACAATAAAAACTATCGTTATCCGCACGATTTCGGCGGCTGGGTAGAGCAGCGCTATCTGAGCAAAGAGATGAAGTTTGTCGAGTTTAAACCCATAGGGTATGAGCAGAAGATGGGGGAGTGGCTGAAGCAGATCAGGAGATAGACTCCTGATCGGAGGCTTTTACACAGGGAGCCGCAAGCGGCAGAAAAGATCTGTCTTAGAGGAGTCAACGCCCTTTATAGTCTGCTTCAATGAGCAAGGCTTCATGGCCTAAATAAGGTTTGCATCTTCTCGTGTCTATAGCAGGTGTTTCGTTCGAGTGGATAAAAGAGCACTTTAAAAAGTGCTTATGTTGCCTGGCAACAATCACCGAGCGCAAACGCTGTTATAGAAGACCTCTTCTATTCTCGCCCGAGCGAGTCTCATTTTTAAGCCAAAGAACACTCAACTTTTTACTAGAGTGGGCTTTTGTAAATGAGCCAAGACCCAAAGCCGATAAAAATATTTTTATAATCATGGGCTTCCTTTCTTGCGCAAATTGTACGTACTCAACAATCTTAGCGCGTCAATAATAAAAGCAATATGAAATTTTATATTTAGGGCACCTCTAAAAACTCTATAAATAATATCTGCTATGGTAGGCTTCGGGTGCGAAGGGTTATGCTACAATAAGCAAAAAACAGATGCAGCCTGCGGGATGCACAAAGAGACGAAATGACAACGATGGCAATCGAGGCGCTTTCAGGCTTGGGGATCTTCCTGTTCGGCATGCTCTATATGGAGCTTGCACTCAAAGAGGTAGCAGGCATCAAGTTTAAGCGCTGGATTAAAAATTCCACATCGACCCCCCTGAAATCGCTGTTTGCCGGAGCAGGAGCGACGACTGCGCTGCAAAGCTCCTCTGTTGTCACCTTGATGACGCTCTCTTTTGTGAGTGCGGGGCTGATCTCTTTGGAGTCGAGCATCGGCGTTATCTTCGGCTCAAACCTGGGGACGACGGCCACGGCCTGGATCGTTGCCACGCTGGGATTCAAGGTCAAGGTCGAAGCCTTCGCCCTTCCTCTGATCGGTGTGGGAGGCTTTCTTCTTATTACGAGCGGCACCCATCAGAAGCTTGCGGCGACAGCGAAGAGCCTTATCGGTTTCGGTCTGCTTTTTTTTGGGCTCGACATCATGAAAACGGCGATCGAATCGGTTGCTTCGAGCATAGATCTCTCCTCATACGCAAGCTTTCCTCTCCTTGTTTTTGTGGGCTTTGGTTTTATTATTACGGCGCTTATCCAGTCGAGTTCCGCCGCAACAGCGATCGTTTTGAGTGCACTCTACGCCCAGATACTCACGTTTGAGCAGGCCTCTGCGATGGTGATCGGCACCAATATCGGTACGACGGTGACAGCACTTTTGGGCAGCATCGGCGGCATTCCTGACAAAAAACGCGCGGCGGCGGCACACCTGCTCTTTAACCTTATCACTGCTACAGCAGCATTTTTGCTCCTACCTCTGATTGTTTTGTTTTTGATGCAGACGCTTGAACTGCAGGAGGAGCCGATCATTGCCTTGGCGATTTTTCATACCATTTTCAATCTTATGGGCGTGCTTATGCTGGCACCGCTTATCCCCTTTTTGGCGAAATATCTCAAGAGGATGTTTGTTCAGGCTGAGGCAGTGCCGACAAAATATATCCATCTTGTCGACCCGAAGATACCCGACACGGCCCTGATCGCCCTGCGCAATGAGGTGAGCCACCTTTTTGTCAAGACGATGAAATTCGCTCTGCTGCTGGCCAATATCCGGCCTAAAGATATCTTGAGCTTAAAGCACGACGCGAAAGAGGCGGTTGCCTTAAACCAGGGACGCATCGACTTCGACTATCCCAGGTTTTATGAGAATATCAAAGAGATCGAGATCAATGCGGTGGCCTTCATCAACACCTTCAACCAGCAAAACCTCACCCCTGAACAGAGCCAGGGCATCGAACCTCTGCTCAGCTCGGTGCGAGAAAGCGTCTATGCGGCCAAGCTGCTCAAAGACATCAAAAATAACATCAACGAATTTGCAGAGAGTGACAACCCGCCGATTGTGCAGGCCTATGACGCCATTCGCAGAAATCTGGCCTATACGATGATGATCTTTGTCAACTCTATGCAGGAGAAGTGGACGCCGGAAAAATGCGAGGAGAAGTTCGCGAAGGCGGAAGAGGATAACCGCCACATCGTGAAGGAAACGACGCTGCTGTTGAGCAGAGATAGGGTCAAGGAAAAGGCCGTCGCCTCGCTACTTAACACCAACCGCAGCGTCTATATCGCTATGCAGTCCCTGCAGAGTGCTTCAAAAGCGGTAAATCTGCACTTCTCGCTCGATGAGGAGAGCCCCTCTTAGATCAAGCGAGAAGGTGTTTGAGCGAGGTTTTGATATCGGGATAGTCAAAGACAAAGCCCTCTTTTTCGAGCGCTGCGGGGTAGATCTCTTTGGAGCCGATCAGCACGGAGGCGGCATCGCCGTACATCATGTGAAGGACGAATTTTGGGATGGGCAGGATCGTCGGACGGTGCAGAACGGCGCCCAGACTCTTTGTAAAGGCGTAGTTGCTCACCGGCCGGGGCGAGACGGCATTGAAGGTGCCCTCAAGCCTCCTTTCTATGACAAAATGGTAGATGCGGACAAGGTCGTCAATGTCGATCCAGCTTGTCATCATCTTTCCATTGCCTATTGTGCCGCCCACGCCCAGACGAAAGGGGGTCAGCATCTGTGCCAGGGCTCCCCCCTCTTTTCCCAAGATCACGCCAAAACGCAAAATCGTCGTCGGTTTATGGCACAAAAGCGCCTCTTTTTCCCATTGTTGCGCAAGCGTACCGACAAAATCACCTGCAATCTCGCTGCAGCTTTCGTCACAGGGCTTGTCGTCGGGGTAGATCCCTATCGCTGAGGTCGAGATGAAATGCGAAACGCTGCTCTGGTTGAGGGCCGAAACGATCCTGCGCGTCGTCTCGATCCGGCTGCGTGTCAGTACTTTTTTGTAAGATTCACTCCAGCGTTTGATGATGGGCGCGCCGGCGAGATTAATAAGGACATCCACCCCCTTAAGTTTGTCAAGAATGGCTTTCTCGTCATCCTTACGGGAGATGATGACACACTCTGTAAAGGCCTCCTGCAACGCCGTCCCGACAAAGCCGCTGGCCCCTGTTAATGCGATCTTCATTAATAACCTCCGCTTTTTGGGAGTATTATGACAGAGATTTCTTTACGCCTTGCCGTGCGGAGAGATCACTCTATGCAGCTAAGCCGATTTTGACCCTGTGTTGGGGTATAATCTCTGCCAAAGGAATACTATGAAAAATCAGATGATCAAGATATTTACAATAGCCGCAATGCTTTCATCCACCTTGCTTTTTGCCGCTGAACAGAAGGTCGTTTTTGACCTGACAAGCGGCGACGAGGCAAAGATACGCAAGCATCTTATTTCAAACATAGAGGGTTTGGCAGAGTATTATGAGGCCAATGATGTCGAATTTAAAGTTGCGGTTGTCATTTCGGGAAATGCCTATAAATATTTCGTACAGGATATCGCCGCTTCCCCTTATCGCGAGGAGACGGCATTGATAGCCGCGCAGAAGAGATTGGAACCGCTTTTTGAAAAACTGCACGCAGAGCTGGGTGTGGAGTTCGATATGTGCAAGGCCGGAATGAAGGCTAGAAAGATCGAGAAAAAAGTCCTCTACCCCTACGTCAAAAATGAGATGAATAAGAGTGCCTACTTGATAAAATGGCAAAACAGGGGTTATGCCTATCTGCCAGTACACTAGCCCCATCAAAAAACAGGCCTCTCTCTAGAACGGGCACTGCAGATGGCGCAGCGGAAGCAGACGCAGCCTGCCCTGTTTTTTTGTCATCGTACTGCCCCCTGGTAAAAGAAGTGAAGACTGTAAGTTAGATCGCAAAGAAAATAGTTGCCTCCACCAACCGCCCCTACCGTATCAACGGCGTGGACAGGGAGGTCTCCTGCAGCATAGGCATCTCCCTCTATCCGGAAAACGGTATGAGTTTGCCGGAGCTGATGCGCTCCACAGATGAGGCTATAGGGCACCTCTAAAAACCCCAGTCGCCCGAAGGGAGGCAAAAAAAGAGAAATCTTGCACACAATTTTCTATCACCATAGCTACGGCTATGATTTGCCCGACCGAAGGGACAAATACCCTTGGGGTGCAAGAAAAGTTCTGCACAATCTCATCTCTCTTTTTCCCTCTGAAGGCAGTTGGGGTTTTTAGAGGTGCCCTATATGCAAGGCAAAAAACCTCAGCGGCAATCGCTCAGTTAAGGCACTATAAAATCAAGGTTTAAGACACTCTGCTATAGACTCGCGAATCTAAATACCTTTTTTGCAACGACATGAAGGAAAATGATGAAAAAAACCCTCGCAAAGCTTCTTGAACCGAAACTACTCACCTTTATAAAAAAAGAGGGCTATAAAAAAGCCGATTTCTTTAAAGATTCCCTCGCAGGACTCTCCGTAGCTATTGTCGCCCTTCCTCTGGCTATGGCAATAGCCATAGCCTCCAACCTGCCGCCTGAGAGGGGAGTGTTTACGGCGATTGTGGCCGGATTTCTGATCTCTGTACTGGGCGGAAGCCGCTATCAGATAGGCGGTCCGACAGCCGCTTTTATCGTAACGGTTGCCATGGTCGCGATGAAACACGGCTACGAAGGGCTGGTGCTGGCGACGGCTATGGCGGGAGTTTTGCTGATTATCATGGCCTTTGCGCGCGCAGGTGAACTGATCAAGTTTATCCCCTATCCGGTTGTAACCGGGTTTACTTCGGGGATTGCATTGCTGATCGTCTTTTCACAGCTGAGAGATTTTTTCGGTCTTTCGGTAGAGACGATGCCGCCTGATTTTATCGACAAACTCATCCTCTATGCCACCCATCTGCATGAGACGAACCCCTTTGCCGTCATTGTCGCCCTGCTGTCGATTGGTGTCATTGTTGTGCTGAAAAAGTCCTATCCGAAGATCCCCGGATCCATTGTCGTGGTGGCCCTCTCTGGGCTCGCCGTCTGGTTTTTGGGGATACCGATAGATACCATAGAGAGCCGTTTTGGGCAGATTCCTGCGATGCTTCCCTCTCCCTCGTTTCCCGATATCACCTTTGCCAAGATGCGTCTGCTCTTTCCTGATGCTGTCACGATCGCCATCTTGGCCGCCATCGAATCCCTTCTTTCTGCCGTAGTCGCCGACGCGATGGCCGGAACGAGGCACAAACCTAACACGGAGCTTATGGCCCAGGGCGTCGCCAATATCGGCTCGTCACTCTTTGGGGGCCTTCCCGCCACCGGAGCGATCGCACGTACGGCGACGAATGTCAAAGCCGGGGCGATATCGCCTGTATCGGGGATCATGCATGCCGTCTGGCTCTTTTTGTTTATGGTCTTGCTCTCGCCGCTGATTGTCAAAGTCCCTCTTGCCGCACTGAGCGCAATCCTGATCGTTGTCGCATGGAACATGTCGGAGATAAAACATGTAAAAGCGATTATGAAGGCCCCAAAAGCCGACAGAGTCGTCCTCTTCGTCACCTTTGCGTTGACAGTGCTGGTCGATCTGAATTTTGCCATCCAGGCCGGTATCGCCCTCTCCGCTATGCTCTTTATTCATGCGATGATGAAGGCGGTAAAGATAAAACCCTATGCCGAAGAGGATGATGAGGAGAGTGAGGATCTTGATGCCACCTCCAAAAAAACTGTTCCGCAGGGGGTGGAGGTGTATGAGATCCAAGGACCGCTCTTCTTCGGGATCGCCGAAAGACTGGTCGATACGCTGAACCTTCTGCAGGCCCCGCCAAAGGTGTTTATTCTTCGGCTCAGACGTGTGCCTATCATCGATGCAGCAGGACTGCATGCCCTGGAGGTTCTGCATCAGCGCCTGCATGAACAAGACGCCGTCCTGATTTTGTCGGGAGTGAACAGAACTATCCAGGAACACCTTCGCAAGAGCAGACTGGACAAGGTAATCGGGGAGGAGAACATCGTCGATCACATTGACAGAGCACTTGAACGAGCCTCGACGCTGCTATAGGGCACCTCTAAAAACCCCAACTGCCTTCAGAGGGAAAAAGAGAGATGAGA
>JACUTT010000052.1 GCA_014859655.1 Campylobacterales bacterium | reverse complement strand
TAGCAAGCTTCGTATATTTCTGCCTTGGCTAAAGCGAAAATAGCTGCTGAAGTTGTTCTGCATTTTTCTTTTTTCTTCGTTATCAACATACTCACTTGCATATAGCAAGCTTCGTATATTTCTGCCTTGGCTAAAGCGAAAATAGCTGCTGAAGTTGCTCTTCTTAGAAGTTGTAATTCATGAAAAAGAGTATGCCCTCTTCTTTTTGGGCTTCGTTTTTGGGGATGGCGCTGTTCCAGATGGCGTCGATCTGTGTTGATGGCTGCATATAGCCGAAACCGAACTCGGCACTTGCGTTTTTCTCATCATGCAGCAGAAATCCTGTCGAGTAGGACTGGTTCTCATTAAACTGCTGCATGTAGATCTTCCCCGCGTAGAAACTCATACTGCTGTTGATGCGAAGGTTTGCGTAGTCAAAGAGCTCTTTTTTGTTTAGCTCCGCTTCGGCGGCATACAGCGATAAGGAGGACAAGAGTACTAAACTTATTTTTTTGTACATGTTCTCAAGCCCTCCTTGTTTTTGCGCCATTATACTGAAAAAAGGTGTTGAACTTGTGGGATCAGGGCGCGCTGTGCGTGCATCATCTCTTTCTAATGGAACTTATGTTATTTTTGCACCATTGATTTAACTTGGAGATTTTTTGAAACAGGCACTTAAGCGCTACTTCCCCTATATGAAAAGCTACGGCGGGTACTATCTTCTCGTCTTTATCGGGATCGTGATGACCGTAGCTGCGACTCTGGCAACGGCGCAGATCGTGCAACCGATGATGGATGAGATGTTCATCGCCAAAGACGAGAGCATGCTGCTCCTCATCCCCCTGGCCTTTGTCGCGATCTTTTTCGTCAAGTCTATCGGGCGCTATCTGCAGAGCGTTTACATGAACTACATCGGCATGCACATCGTCTCGAGGCTGCGCGAGGTACTGCTAGAGAAGATGCTTTTTCTGGATATGAAGTTCCTCTTTTCCAACCGCAGCGGCGAGCTTATCTCGCGCATCACCAACGATATCGGCAGGGTCCAGTATTTTGTCTCGAACATGCTCCCCGAGCTCTTCAGAGAGGGTATCACCGCCATCGGGCTTATCGCCTACATCATCTGGCTCAACCCCATGCTCGCCTTCTACTCCCTTGTCGCTATGCCTTTGGCTATCTACCCGCTGATCCTGATCGCCAAACGCCTCAAACGCCTCTCCCACCGCTCCCAGGAGAAAAATGCCGATGTCGTTACGCGTCTGACGGAAGTCTTTAACAACAATGAGGTCATCAAGGCCAACGCCACCGAAGCCTTCGAGCTCAAACGCTTTCATGACGAGAACTGGCGCTTTTTCAAGCTCAACATGAAAGGGGTCTACACCAACGAGGTCGTCTCCCCTTTGATGGAGATATTTGGGGCTCTGGGCCTGGCATTTGTCATCTATATGGGCGGGAAAGACGTTTTTGAGGGCAAGATGAGTCCGGGTGAGTTCCTCTCCTTTTTTACCGCCGTCGGACTCACCTTTCAGCCTGTACGGCGCGTCGGCTCGATCTACGGAAAGATCCAGGACGCGGTCGCATCGACGGAACGCATCTTTGCCATTGTGGACATGAGTCCGGAGGTGCGCGACGGGGAAAAAGAGCTCACAGAGAATATAAACACCATCTCGTTTAAAGATGTTGGCCTGCGCTATAGCGGCAAAACCGCACTGAAAAACATCAACCTCGAGGTGACCAAGGGGCAAAACATCGCGCTTGTCGGCGACAGCGGCGGCGGAAAAAGCTCGCTCATCAATCTTCTGTTGCGTTTTTATGATGTCAGCGAAGGGGAACTGCGCATCAACGGTACTCCCATAGCCTCCTTCACGCAAAAATCACTTCGCAGCCACATCTCCCTTGTCTCCCAACGCGTCTACATCTTCCAAGACTCCCTTGCCGCCAATGTCGCCTACGGGCAGGAGATAGACGAGGAGCGTGTCAACCGGGCCCTGCTGCTGGCCGATGCCGAGGCCTTCGTCTCCACGCTCCCCGAGGGGATCCAGACCCTCATGGACGAGTCCGGAACAAACCTCTCCGGCGGACAGCGCCAGCGCATCGCTATCGCACGTGCCATCTACAAACACGCCTCACTTCTGATCTTCGACGAGGCAACGAGTGCGCTGGACAACGAGAGCGAAAAACGCATCCAGGAGTCCATCCAGTCCTTTTCAAAAGACAAGATCACCTTCACCATAGCCCACAGGCTAAGCACCATTGAAGACGCCGATCTGATTCTCGTCTTTCAAGAAGGCAAGATCGTCGCCAGAGGAACCCACGACGAACTCATCAAGAACTCGCCGGAATACCAAAGGTTGGCAGGGAAAATGGAGCCTCGCAAATGAAAAGAAAAACCCTCTCCTGGAGTTCCCTTATAAATGACTAGACTGGATTTAAATGTTTCGTTTTCTTGGAGTTTAGCACTCCTTAAAAAAGTTCTCATCGCACAGCTCTTTTTTCTTTTTCTTATGTCTATTTTTCGACTTGTTTTTTTTATGGAATTTTCCGGAAACAGCGTTTATCCTCTGTCTGACCTTCTAGCAGCTGCTATTGTGGGCATACGTTTAGACGCCGTTGTAATAGGCTATCTACAAGTTCCTTTGACGCTGATGCTGGTTAGCTTATATTTCTTACGCTCAACGGTGCTCTTTAACTCCGCACAAAGATTTACAGCTGTTTATCTCAGCTTTTTTTATCTTCTTGTTTCAATATTGGCCATAACAGACTTTGGCTATTTCTCATTTTTAAACGAACATATCACAATTATGATCTATGGTATTTTAGATGACGATACTGCTGCACTGTGGAACACCATGCAAGCCAACTACAACCCGCTTTTAATTTTGCTTCTTGTTGCCTTTTATGCAATCAGCATCTATCTTATCTTGCGCTCCTATTTCAGAAAAACATTGCAGTGGAAAGCCTATGCTCTTAAGCCGTTCACACAAATCTTATTTGTTGTTTTACTTATTGGGTTGAATCTATTAGTCATACGCGGGACATTTGGAATGCAGCCTATCTCCAAGGTAATTCCGGATATTTCATCCGATAAGTTTGTCAATGAACTACCAAACAATGGTTTACTCGCCTTTATAAAAGCAAGTAAACATTATAAAAAAAGCAAATTAGGTGAATATGATCTTATCAAATCCACAAACTACACGGACAAAATGGATGAAGCCTTTAGTTATCTGGCAAATAAAGAGGTCAAAAAAGATGGAGACTACCTGAGTGCCATCACTTGGCAGGTGCCAAGAAACGATAAAATCGAACAGCTTCGGCCTCATGTTGTAGTGATTATGGTTGAAAGTTTTGGCTTGCCGATTACCGAGTATCAAAGTCAAGAGTTCAATATCTTAGGGCGCTTAAAAAAGCATTTTGATGAGGACACCCTCTTTACTAATTTTATCTCATCATCAAATGGTACGATCAGTTCTCTTGAGCCGCTTCTGCTAAATATCACTGCCCGACCCAATTCTACTTCTTTGGGTCAAAGTAGATATCAATACACCTCATATACTCAGGCATCGGCAAAGGTGTATCAAAAAGCCGGATATGAAACTCACTTTGTATACGGAGGAGACTTACAATGGCGCAATGTCGGTAAGTTCATGTCACTTCAAGGCTTTCAGCACCAAGAGGGAAAGGTCGACATAATCTCTGCTTTGAATCTTGATAAAGAGACATCCTCACATGACTGGGGAGTCTTCGACCAATATGCTTATGATTATGTGCTCAAGACTTTAAAAGAGGCCGAAACTCCTCAATTTATCTTTCTGCTCACCACTAACAACCATCCCCCTTTTACTACACCAAAAGAGTATCAGGCAAACTCCTTAAAATGCAATGATGAGCTTGAATCATGCATGATAGGCGATCATACACTGATACAAAAACGCTTATTTGATTATCAGTATGCTCTTGATATGGCAGGAAGATTTATGGATGACATAAAAAATGGCGAACTGGCAGAAAAAACCGTAGTCGCCATTACGGCAGACAACAATACTATAGAAGGGCGAATTCGCTATAAAGACCCTGTCTCAATGTCTAAAAAAATCCCATTTTATCTCTATGCGCCTGCTTCCATTAAACAAAAAGAGATCAATACGCAGGTTGCTGGGTCGCATAAGGATCTATTTGCAACTCTGTACCACCAGAGTCTTTCCGATATAGAGTATATTTCTGTAGGCAAGAACCTTTTCGATAAGAGACTCCGACATTGCGGTTTTAATGATGGCGGCATTATCATCTCTGATGGCGGTGCTTTTGAACAGCACAAAACACTTAATGATATTCAATTATCATGCGACAAAGAACACGACGCTGCCTTGGCAATCAGTGATTGGCTCATCCGTATCTACCCCAAATCTACAGATAAAAGGTAGCCTCATCATTTTTTTAGCACACTTAGATTATTATTTCACTACTTAAAGGCAAGGGTTATTGATGAAAAAACGAATATTAGTCACCGGCGGCGCCGGATTTTTGGGGTCACATTTGTGCAAGCGCCTGCTCGATGAAGGCAATGAGGTCATCTGCGTTGACAACTTCTTCACCGGAGACAAGAAAAACATTGCGGCACTCATAAGCAACCCCTATTTTGAAGTCATCCGCCATGACGTGACCTTTCCTCTGTATATCGAAGTGGACGAGATCTATAACCTTGCCTGCCCTGCCTCACCTCCTCACTATCAGTTTGACCCCGTGCAGACAACAAAGACATCCGTCATGGGCGCGATCAATATGCTCGGTCTTGCCAAACGCTGCAAGGCGAAGATCCTGCAGGCGTCGACATCTGAGGTCTACGGCGACCCCGAAGTCCATCCGCAGCCCGAAAGCTACAAAGGCTCCGTCAGCACAACCGGCATCCGTGCCTGCTATGACGAGGGAAAACGCTGCGCGGAGACTCTCTTTTTTGACTATTACCGTCAGCATGGCGTAGACATCAAGGTCATGCGCATCTTCAACACCTACGGTCCCAACATGAACCCCTACGACGGGCGCGTCGTCTCCAACTTCATCGTCCAGGCACTCAAGGGCGAGGACATCACGATGTACGGCGACGGTTCGCAGACACGATCATTTTGTTATGTCGATGACCTCATCGAAGGAATGATCCGCCTGATGAACTCCCGCGACGGCTTTACCGGCCCTGTCAACATCGGAAACCCGGGCGAGTTCACGATGATAGAGCTCGCCGAAAAAGTCATAGAATTGACCGGATCAAAAAGCAAGATCACCTTCCAGCCCCTCCCCCAAGACGACCCTCTCCAGCGCCAGCCGGACATTTCCCTGGCAAAAAAAGAGCTCGGGTGGGAACCGCGTATCGGACTTGAAGAGGGGCTGAAACAGGCTATTACTTATTTTAAGAGCGTCATCTAGTGAACAAACTGCCTAGCGTCAGCGTAGTCGTTGCCATCTATAATGATCTCGAGGCATTGGAACTTATGCTAAAATCGATTCTTTCAAAGTTTCATCTTCTCAATTCACCCAAGGATACTATTTGCTAATACTTACAGGTATCACAGAGAAGTTTTCTTGTAAGAAGACCTACTACTACAGTGCCCTGCTATTTGCCTTTACTCTGCCTTTGTCTCGAGCTGCTGTAAGTTTTTTCATTCTTTGGTTTGTTTTTCTTTTTATCGCGCAGAGGAATTACAAAGCCTCATGGGAACAGATCAAAGCGATACCTGCCTTAAAAACCATGGGATTTTTTATCGCTTTTCTCTTTGCTTCCATTCTCTGGTCCAGCGACACAGGCGAAGCACTTAATCAGATCAGACTCTACAGCTACTGGATTATTATCCCTATCCTGGCCATTTCTCTAAAAAAAGAGTGGCTCGCACATCTTATATCCGCATTTTTACTGGGGATGCTGCTCAGTGAAGTTATCGCTTACGGCATATTTTTTGAAGTGTGGGGCTTTAAAGGCCGCTCGCCGGACTATCCGTCGCCTTTTATGTCACATATCCACTATAGCGTGTTTCTGGCCGTTACCGCTATTGTCTTATTGAACCGTCTGCTCTCAAAACGCTACACATGGCTTGCCAAATTTCCTATGCTGCTTTTCTTTTTGACCTCAACCGGAAACCTGCTGATCTCAACAGGTAGAACAGGACAGCTGGCTTTCTTTGCGGCAATAGCCGTAGCCGTCGTCATCCATTTCCGTTTGAGTATCAAATCGCTTCTTATTTTCACCGCACTGACCGCTGTCCTGTTCATAGGTGCTTACAAGAGTATTCCACTGTTTGAAGAGCGTATCGACCATGCCATAGCAGATGTCAACAAGCTTCAAAACGATGACTACCAAAGCTCCTGGGGACTGCGTGCTGCCTTTTGGATTGTGACCTATGACATCGTAAAAGAGCATCCTCTCATCGGAGCAGGCATTGGTGATTATTCCCATGCGGCAAAAGAGGCTCTAGAAAAAAACGACCACAACTTTCATGACTCTGTGATAGCCTGGGTTACCTCTACTCATTTTCACAACCAGTATCTTATGATCTTGGCTCAAGGAGGATTGATGGGATTTGCATTGATGCTTTGGCTCCTTATCGCTCTGTTTCGCCTAAAGATCGAAGACAAAGAACTAAAAGAACTAAGCGTATTGATGCTGAGCGTATTTCTGGTTGGCTCTATAGCTGAGCCTTTGTGGGTCTTACAGTTTCCAATTATTTTGTTTGTTTTTATTTCCGGTATCTCTATGGCCGGTTCAAAGAAAACTGCTTGAGAGTTATTTGTCTTACTAGACTAAAAAATAGGCGCCGGCATATTGCTACAAGCCCCTTAATGTCTCACCTAGTCTTTTAAACTGCCCATAAGCAGAAAATCTCTCCTCGGCTGATCGTCTACCGCTTTCGGAGATCTCCAAACAATAGCTTCTGTCACTTTCGAGTCTTTTTATCTTTTCTGCCAAATCTTCACTGTTGTTTTTTTCAAACAGAAGTCCTGTCTTTTCGTCTTCTATGATCTCCAAAGGGCCGCATCTGTTTGTCGCTATCACGGCGGTGCCTGCCTGCATCGCTTCGATCACAACCAGACCGAAGGTCTCGCACTCTGTCGCAAGAACCAAAACATCACAGGCCTGCATAAAACGATGGGGATTTTTACTAAAGCCTAAAAAGAGGGTCTCTTCGCTCAAGCCTTTTTCCGACACCATCTCTTCGAGCCTCTTCTGGTAGCTCTCCTCCATCGCATGGCCGACGAAACAGACCTTGATGCGGATTCCTTCCGCCTTAAGTTTTTCCAAAGCCTCAATCAGAAGGTATTGCCCTTTCGTCTGCTCTATCCGCCCTACCATGCCCACTACGAACTCATCCGGCTTAAGGCCGATTTCTTCTTTGTAGGCCTGTATCTCATCATCACTTAGTCTGAGCGCCTTGTCCGAGCCCATGTAGAGTACCTCTACCTTCGGCCTGATGTTTTGGGGAATAAACCTGTTTATCTGCTCTGCTACCTGATGCGTAACGGGCAGGATCATCTCCATATGTTTGTACAAAAAACGGTGGTAGAAGTCGTCTTTAAAACGCGTCATCGTCATGTTCCGCGTCTGCACCAGTTTGGGCTTCTTTTTCGACAGTACCTTTGCCATGACCGCTATCGGCAAGTCTTTTGTCCAGTGCATATGGATCACGTCGATATCGTTGTCGTCGATGATCTTGGAGAGCTTTCGTGCGGCAGAAAAAGAGAGGCTTCGTTTGCGGGGAATTTTCAGGTATTTGTACTGTTCGTCCTGATAGTACTGCTCAAGCTTGGTCTCTGTGTTGATAACCGAAATGACATTAAACTCATCATTAAGCGCTTTAGCCGAACGAACCATATAGAGCTCCAAACCACCAATATCTGGAGACAAACATAGTTCTAAAAGATTTTTATTTTTCATTTAGTTCTTTCTCTTGAAGTTCTAACATCACAACATATTTCATATATGAATTATACGCCGATGCGAAAGCGACATGCCACTCATGAATGCCACCTGTGATCCCGCCCTTGATTATCAAACCCTTAAACATAGCAGCAAAACCATGTAAAAAAGGATCATGCCAAGAAGCCCGCTTTCCTTCCTTATGCCTAATATGGGCAAACTCCACCGCATATCTATAGGCTTTTTCTACCAGTTGTCCAAAATCGGAAAAAGAATAATGCAACATATCAACATTCAGCTCTTTCGTATTTTTAGCCTTTACCGCCGCATGAGCTCCGTCAACATTGTATCCGCACTTCTTTTTATTATAGAGTCTCGTAACTCGGTCCGGGTACCACTGTTTGATGTATTTTTTACCTATGTAACTTTTTCGTCTAAAAGAGTAAGCATCACAATGGCTGCTTTCAAGATCCAAATCCAAAATCTTTTGCACAGCCGCATCTTCAAGACGCTCATCGGCATCTATGCTCAACAGCCAATCATTCTTTGAAAACTGCTCGCAAAAAGCTTTTTGTTTTCCATCTCCAAGAAATTTCTGCTCGATCACTTTGGCACCGAGGGATTTGGCGATCTCAACTGTCTTGTCCGTACTAAACGAGTCGACAACGATCACCTCGTCGCAGACCTGCTGAACATTCTCGATCACCTCGCGAATATGTTTCTCTTCGTTTAATGTTATAATTGTGGCCGTAATATTTTTTTGCATCTGCATACTTTTTAAATAAAAAATTTATGAATTTTAACACAGGCTAACTTAATGGGCATCAAATACAAACTTCATCCGGACTACACCACATTTGAGGATGATCTTTTTGATATCAAAACCATCTTCTCTCGCTACGACGAGACGATCCACAAGGCCCGAAACGTTCTAAAAGTCATTCCTCTGCACGGCATCGACACTGTCGTCAAGGCCTTCCGCATCCCCAACGCTATCAACCAGTTTGCCTATGCCTATATTCGAAAGTCAAAGGCTTATAAATCTTATTTTAATGCCTTAGAACTTCAAAAACTAGGAGTCGATACACCCTCCCCTATAGGCTTCATCGAGTTTTACAGAAACGGTTTTTTCAAAGAGAGCTATTACCTTTGCAAACATTGCCCCTATGACTATACTATGCGCCATACAATTGTGGAAAATCCTGACGACAAGCTCTCTATATTGGAGGCCTTTACTGTTTTTACCTATGAGCTGCATCAAAAAGGCGTGTGGCATGTGGACTATTCACCCGGAAACATCCTGGTTAGAAAAACTGACTCCGGATATTTATTTTCACTGGTAGACATAAATCGAATGCAGTTTCGTTCGGTAAACAATTATGAAGGACTAGAAAATTTCAATAAACTCTGGGCGACAGAAGATGATCTTACCATCATCGCTAAGATATATTCTAAGCTGGCAAACCTAAACGAAGAAAAAGCGATTTCTGAAATCTTGAAGCACGACAAACAGCTAAAAGCCCACGTCCTAAGACGCAGAAAGTTCAAGGCCTTTTTTAAAGGGAATAAATAAATGCTCTTTAACAGCTACGAATTCATATTTCTATTCCTACCCTTCTCTTTTTTCATCTATTTCTACTTATTGGAGAAACGGCTGATCACCGGGGCTAAAGGCTTCTTGGTCTTTGCGTCTTTGTTCTTTTACAGCTGGTGGAACATCTCTTATCTGCCCATCATACTTTCTTCTATGCTCTTCAACTATGTCATCGGAAACTCTTTGAACGAGAATTTCAAGAAGGTGCGTGTGCATAAAAAGTCTCTGCTGACTTTTGGCATTGTTGCCAATCTTGTTCTGCTCGGTTATTTTAAGTACACTGATTTTTTGCTTGAGAACTTTAATCTTGCCTTCGATGGTTCTGTGCCTTTGCTGCATCTGGCGTTGCCTCTGGCGATCTCTTTTTTTACGTTTCAGCAGATCGCCTATCTTGTTGACTCCTACCGAGGGGAGACGGCCGAGTATGACTTCTTGAACTACTCGCTCTTTGTGACCTTTTTCCCGCAGCTTATTGCAGGGCCCATCGTGCATCACGCCGAGATGATGCCCCAGTTTGCTTCACGATGGAATCTGGTCAAGAACTACAAAAATATCGCTACGGGTCTGTTTATCTTCTCCATCGGCCTCTTCAAGAAAGTCGTGATCGCCGATTCTTTTGCCGTTTGGGCTACGGCCGGGTTTGACAATGCTGAGACCTTAAACCTTATTGAGGCCTGGGCGACTTCCTTGTCTTACACCTTTCAGTTGTATTTTGACTTCAGCGGCTATACGGACATGGCTATCGGCGCGGCGCTGCTCTTTAACATCAAACTGCCGATCAACTTCAACTCTCCCTACAAGGCATTGGATATTCAAGACTTCTGGAGACGCTGGCACATCACGCTTTCACGTTTTTTAAGAGACTATATCTATATCCCTTTGGGCGGAAACAGAAAAGGCTCGTTTCGGACCTATAACAACATCCTGGCCACCTTTGTTCTTGGCGGCATCTGGCATGGAGCGGGATGGACATTTGTCTTTTGGGGATTTCTGCACGGGATGGCCCTCGTCGTTCACCGTTTCTGGAAAGCGCTTGGCTTTACGATGCCCAAGATTCTTGCCTGGTTTATCACTTTTAACTTTGTCAATATCGCCTGGGTGTTCTTTCGTGCCAAAGAGTGGGAGGATGCGGTTAAGGTGTTGAAGGGGATGGTGGGAGGTGAACTTATGTTAGATCACTACTGGTTTGATCAGCTGAGCTTTCTTCACGGGCATATTGAGTTTGGTGCTTGGCTCCAAGCCATCAATGGCGACAAATATACTTTAATCACTCTTTTTGTCGTCCTGCTCTTGATCATTTTTGGCAAAAACAGTACGTATTACAAAACTGCGTTAAAACTCGATGTACTGCATCTGATTGTCGGTACACTCATGCTCACCTTCGCACTGCTGAAGATGCATGAAGTGAGTGAATTTTTATATTTTAACTTTTAGGGGCAACAATGAGACTGCGTAAATGGATTGGATTTTATATCGCTATCCCGATCATCCTGATCACACTTATATTTTCATTTAATTTTATAATCGATCCCTATAGCATGACTGCCTACAATCTTTTAAATATACCCAATAAATTTGCACGTGATGACAGAAAAGAGAAGGTTGCAAAACTCTATACCGAAGATTCTTATACCAATATGCTTTTTGGAAGCAGTCATGTCTATAGCATCAACCCTCTAGTGGCACAGAAGTATCTTGGCGGTGAACGAAGCTACAATGCAGGCGTTGGAACAGCCCGCATTGAAGACCATTTGGGGTTTCTGCTCTACTTAAAACGTATCAATAAACTTCCTAAAAACATCATAGTCGGTTTAGATTTTTACTCTTTCAACCAAAATGTCGAGACCAATAAATATTTTCTGGTGAATGATGATTTGAATTTTTTGCACCAAACTGCTGATAGCGGCCTTTACTTTAGCAAGTTTCTTTCATTAGACGCGCTTCGGGCTTCTTATAAGACCTTACGCAATTTTTTAAAAGAATCTAAAGAGAAACCACGTTTTGACACCTATGGAACAGCCGGAAATGCATCAGAGATCTTTATATACTATCCTGAAAAAAAAGAGCAGACAAGCTTTGACGAAGAGATGCTAATTAAGGGCTGTAATGATGTCAAAACTATCAAATACGAGACAATAAGTCAAGATAGACTCCAATATATTCAAGACATTATGTTTTTATGTAAGGAAAACAACATTCAATATACTTTTTTCATCACCCCGCTTAGCGGTCAACTTTTGTCAAAGATCAATAGTGACTCCCTGCTTTCAAGCACTTTGCAAAGATTCAAATCTGAACTCTCTGAGATCACAAGTTACTATGACTTTTTAACGCACAATCAAATCAATGACAATCGATTTTACTTCGGCGGAGATACTATGCACACAACAACGTTTACAGGGAATCTTATCCTTGCTCGAATCTTTGATGATAAAAGTATCACTTTGCCTGATAATTTTGGTCTCTTTGTGCCCAAGAAAGAAGTTCGGCCTTAGTCTTTTCAAAAAACTCTGCTCTTTTTTGTATCTCAAGCGGGATCATTCTGTTCATCTGGATCGACGGATCGCTGATGCTTTTCCAGCGCTTGCTCGAAGCAAAGAGTGTATCGGCGAAGAAGGTCATTGTCGGCGTGCCTACCATTGCTGCAAGATGGTAGGTTCCTGTTGATGTCGAGACGAAGAGTCTGAAACTGCCGATGAGTGTTGCGAAGTCCATGACCGAGCCTTGCGATTTGTAAAGGACGACGCCTTTGAGTGAGGCTTTTTTTACGGCGTCATAGAGCTCGTCTTCGCCGGGACCGAAGGTAAAGACGAGCTGATACTCCGCTTTATCCAGAAGCACTTTTGCCAGCTCTATGTACTCTTCAACCGTCCAGTTTGCGTCAGACGAACCGCCGAAACCGGGATGAAAGGCAATGATCTTTTTTGCTTTGTCTATCGTGTAATTCTGGCAGAACGCCTCATATATCCGCTTCTTTTCGCCCTCGTCAATCGTGACCAAAGGGGAGGGAAAATCAAGCCTTATCTCTTCAAAAAGCGCTTTTGCCAGCTGCAGGTTGTACTCAAACTCCGCCATATCAACGCGCGAACGCCGCTGTTTTACCCGCTTGTTGTAAAATATCTGGGCGATCTTCGTGGCGGGGGCGATGCGGATCTTTATGCCGGCTAGAAATTGTGCTATAGCGACCTTTGTATTTGAAAAAAGGGTGATTGAGGCATCGATCTTTGCCTTTTTAAGTTTTCTTGCAAGTTCAAAGGCACAGTCCGTGTCATCTACGATCACCTCGTCGATAAAGGGCATTTTCTCGGCAAGGCTCTTATTCATAGGAGAAACGCAGACGATGATCTTGTTGCGGGGATTGTGATGCTTAAGGACATAAAACGTAGGCAGCGCAGTAATAAAATCTCCGAGTTTGTCATTTCGCACGACCAAAATATTCATCACTTTACCTTATCATCATCTAATAGTGGTAAAATTATACCTATTTTATTCCAAGGCCATATTATCAGTATCTTTCAATGGGACCCCTACTCTGACCAGCCCTGTCAGATCAAAGACAGAGCCTTTAAAAAAGCGGAACGCAAAAAAGAGCTTTTCAGCCTGATTTACACCTTTGTCAGTTCATTTTTTATCCTGCCGCTTGCCCTGTTTTTTCTGCCGCTATTTAGGAAAAGTCAAAGCGATACGACGCACTTCTTTGGCATGAGCGTCAACCTTGACAAAGAGCCGCAGATAACGCCGGAGCTGATCAACGAGCTGAGAGTCAGGCATCTCTTGGTTCGCTTTAGCCTTGGCGATATGGACAATATTGAGAAATATCTTGCCTGTCATCTAATGCTCCTACGTGACCGATAAGATATTTTCCTTCAAATCGTTTTC
>JACUTT010000051.1 GCA_014859655.1 Campylobacterales bacterium | reverse complement strand
CTCATCTCTCTTTTTCCCTCTGAAGGCAGTTGGGGTTTTTAGAGGTGCCCTTAAAATATTTTTTTGTGTGTTACTTTTAAGCAGTTTTGGATGATATTGCGTTCTGTTTGAAGTTGTTTTAAATATTTTGCAAGAATATTGGAGTATACTGCAACAATAGACGCTATTAGTTCGGCGCAGTGTGGGTTTTTAGAGCTGCCCTTAGTGAAGCTTCAGCTTTATGGCGATATTCTACTTAGAACAAATAAATCAGGGGTAAATCATGGCTAAAACAAAAGAAACGTTAAATACCGACGGACTCACTTTTCTTGAAGATGGGGAAGTGCTGTTTAACTCTTTGTATCTTTTATCTGAGACAGATGAAAAAGGGATTATCACGTATGCATCCGAAGGTTTTATGCAGGTTGCCAATATGGATGCTGATGAACTGTACGGACAGCCGCATAATATAGTAAGGCACCCTGATATGCCGCGTGCCGCCTTTAAGTCTTTGTGGGATGATGTGCAGGCAAAAGGGTTTTGGACGGGGTATGTTAAAAATGCGCGCAAAGGCGGGGGTCACTATTGGGTGTACGCAACGGTATTGCGTTCGGTTGATAAAAATGGCAAGACAAAGTATGTTTCTATCCGTGTAAAGCCATCACGCGAAGATATCAGAAAAGCTCAAGAGCTTTACGCAACACTTGACTAAGGTAAGGAGAAATTTATGGCATTAATCAGAAACAATTCAGCAACAAAAAGTGTCGCCACTGTTGGCGCAGCAGGCGGAAGTGACAAAAGACGCCAGCGTACCCTTGCCAAACAGCAGCAGATATCAGAAAGCATCGCAGGTATTGCGACCAATATCCTCGACAATGCTCAGGAGTCGGTTTCTGCTATAGAGGAGCTTAAATCCTCTATGGAGCAGATCGCCACGGCGGCGGAAGAGAACAGCGGTGCGAGCGAGCAGGCGCTTAAAAACGTAACGGGGATCAACAACAACATCAGTCGTATGGTCAACAATATCGATACCGTTATTAACTCCACGACCCTGACCGGAGACACGATTATCAATGCCGTCTCTATGATCAACGGCTCTGTTGAGCGTATGACGGGGGCTGTTGGCATAGCCAAATCCTCGTCGACCAAGAGCGAAGAGCTAAAGATGAGTTCTCAAAACATCGGCGAAGCGGTCGGTTTTATCGCCAAGATTGCCGACCAGACGAATCTTCTCGCACTCAATGCGGCTATTGAAGCAAGCCGTGCAAAAGAGCACGGAAAGGGCTTTGCCGTCGTCGCTGATGAGACGCGCGCTCTTGCAGCCGAGAGTGAAAAGAATGCCGAGTTTATCTCCGAGCTGGTCAACAAGATCCAGGGTAGCATTGATGTCATCATCAAAAACATTGTCAACACGACCAACACCATCAGCTCTACCGGCGAGACTGCCTCTGCTCTGAGCGCGAAGATGGACGAGCTGACGAAGATCGCGGTCTACTCTGTGGAAGCGGCACGCTCCGTCTCCTTGTTCACCCAAAAACTCGGAAACTATGCCGGAAGCATTAATGATGGTTCAAAAGAGATCGCCGAAGCCTCCAGTCGAATAGCGCTTTCTGTAGAGAAGACACTCAATGGTATCGAACTTCAGTCCTCTGCACTAGCACAGACAGAAGGCGACATCAAGGAGCTTAGTAACCTCGCAGAAGAGCTGAAGTTCTCGACAGACACCTCAAAATCGGCAGAAGACATCGCCACATCGGCGGACAGCATCGGAAGCTCTATGGAAGAGATCCAGGTCGCACTCGAGCAGGTGACGACAGCACTCAACGAGATCGAATCCTCCTCTCACCTGACCAACAAAAACGCACTTTCTAATAAGGCGAACATCCAAGGCGGTATAGAAGCAGCAAAAGATATCGACAAACTTATCGAGATTGCACGCCGTAACTTCGACCTGCTGAAGATCTCTTTTTCAGACGTGAAGACTTCAATGATAGGGATCAACAACGAGGTACTCAACTCCATCGGCGAAGGAAAGGGTGCGAGCGACGAGCTGCTTATCATCGTCAAAGAGACAAAAAACGTAGACAAGACGGTCAGTAATATTTCAAACTCCATCATCCAGCTCAACATGCTAGCGATCAGCGGGTCGATCGAAGCGGCACGCGCGGGTGATTTTGGCAAGGGCTTTGCCGTTGTTTCTGCAGACATCCGAAACCTGGCAAAAGATTCAGAGTCTAACACGGAAAAGATCAACGACACGATCGAGAGCATGAACGCGGAGATCTCCATGGTTCAGACCGACTGGGGCAATCTTCTTGACGGCCAGGGTGGCGAGAAAAAACGTCTCGATTCGCTTGTGCTGGAGATGGACAAGATCATCAATATGCTGATAGAACTACTTGACCGCTATACTGGTCTCAAGGCAATCAATGATCAAAATCTGGAAGGACTCGACTCTGTCTTCACCGGAATTAATGAGATTCAAAAAGCAATCGAACTTTCGGCAAAAAATGCGATGGAGTCGCGCAAGGCGAGCGAACTTATCATTGAGACAATTTCTCATATCGGCGAAGGTGTTGAAGAGTTGGCCGTAATGGCTGATGAACTTCAGCAAGGCTGATTTATAAAGAACACAGACAGCAAAACAGGAGAGCTCTATGGCCATTAAAGAAGTCTTGATCATTAAAGAGCAAGGATGCTACTACGGTATTAACACGGATGAAGTCGAACAGATCCTGCGTGTGATGGAGATAACGCCGATGGCAATGACGCCAAAGGCAGTCTGCGGCCTATGCTCTATAGAAGGCTCGATAGTATGTACCCTTGATTTTTCCTACCTGCTTGACAAAAATGCCGGTTTTGTCGACAAAAATGCATTCAAAGCGCGCCAGGTGACCCTTCAGAGTGCAAAGCACCACTTCTCCTTGCTAGTTTCGGAGGTGATCAACTCGGTAGAGGTCGATCAGAGTCGTGTGGAGTATGTCGATGATAGTGATGATGTGATTGTTGCGCTTTTTAAGTACGAGGAGGAGATCATCCAGATACTTAGTGTCGAGCGTCTTATCAAAGATATTTCCCTGCCGAGTTATGTCTCTAGAGATGTGCGGGATGTTTCTGTCGAGAACGCGGACGAGAAGCAGAAGTCCTACAGCAAGCGCTACCTCTTTTTTGTTATGGGAAAAGAGCGCTACGCCTTGGAAGTGGACGCGATTCGAGAGATCATCGCTTTGCCGAAGCATTTTACGGTTATAGCAGAGAGCGAAAAAGAGATATTGGGAATGATCTCCCTGCGCGAAGATCTGCTGGTGGTCGCCGATCTGCGTCTTTATTATGACTTTGCCGTCGTTCCAAGCGACAAGAACCGCATTATTGTCTCCCAGCATCTGGGGCGTCATATCGGTTTGGCTGTGGACGAGATCGTGGATATTCAAGACGTCGAGATCGACTGCATCGAAGGATTGCCAGAAAATTTCAAAGATAAGAAAATAAGCGGCGTGCTGCATCTCGATGATGCGCTCATCAGCATTGTCAACACCGAAGTGATCCGTACCCTCGTCAACGAGCAGAGCCATCTCATCAGCGACAAGGTCAAAGCAGAGCAGGTCAAACACGTTGCAGACGAGACAAGTCTGGAAGTCGTTATCTTTCAGATGGAGGGCGAAGAGTATGCCTTCAATATCGACGATGTCAGCGAGATCATCGATATGACAGAGATCACTCCGGTAGCAGACAGTATGGAGCATATTAAAGGGGTCATCAATATCCGCGGACAGGTCATAAGCATAGCCTCCTTGTATAAGATCTTGCATCTAGAGGAGAATAAAAAAATAGACCAGAAGATCATTGTAACCAATGTAGATGGAAACAGCATAGGGTTTGTTGTTGACAAGGTGAACGATGTGAAGGGTGTTGAAGAAAAAGAGATCAAAAAAGAGGAAGATGCGAACCGTCTTTTCTCTAGTATTTTGCAGCTTTCAGCGGGTAAACGGCTGGTGATGATGTTTGATACGACGACACTTCTCTCCTCTTTGAAGTTAAACAAGGAGAGAAGCGCTTGAGTAAAAAGATACTGATAGTAGACGATTCGGCGCTAGTAAGAAAACAGCTGAAAGACCTTATTGCAGAGCATGATTTTGAGATCGAAACGGCTAAAAATGGCCAGGATGCAATCGACAAGGCCCTGAAAACAAACTATGATGTCATTACTATGGATGTCAATATGCCCGTACTCGACGGCCTCTCTGCCGTCAAAGAGATCATGCAGAAAAATCCGACACCGATTTTGATGGTGAGCTCTTTGACCTCTGCTAATGCTTCGGTGACGGTGGAAGCGATGGAGTACGGCGCCATCGACTTTATCCTCAAACCCGGCACAATGAATGTCGGCGTAGAGGAGAGCGGAAGAGATATCGTCCAGAAGATAAAATCTCTCAGCCGTATCTCAAAACGCCGCCTGAAAGTACCCGAAAGAGTCCCGGAAAAAAGACGAGAGCGCAGTGCGAGTCCGCAAGCCCTGGCACCCTGTTCTACGGAGCTTGATAAGGTTGTACTGATCGGTGTCTCTACAGGTGGTCCCGGACTGATCGAGCAGATCGTCTCATCCTTGCCTGTGGATTATCCTCTGGCGGTCTGTATTGTGCAGCATATGCCTGCACAGTTTACCCGCGCCTTTGCCGAACGCCTGGCCCGGGTATCAGACCTTCCGGTCCATGAGTCTTCGAACAATGACGAGGTCCTTCCTGGACATATCTATCTCGCGCGTGGCGGGGTCCATATGCATTTTAGAAAAAAGACATCGGGCAAGATCGTTACCTATGACGGTGTTGATAAGAACAGCCGTTTTTTTCAGCCCTCTGTGGATGAGATGTTTGAGTCGGCTTTGAAGGTCTTTCCGGCGAAAAAGATCTTTGCTGTACTTCTGACTGGCATCGGAGATGACGGTGCAGACGGCATGCTGGAGATCAAAAAAGCCGGCGGCTATACGGTAGCCGAGTCAGAAGCATCTGCTATCGTCTATGGGATGCCAAAAGTAGCCTTTGAGCGCGGAGGGACTTCTGAAGTGCTGGATTTTATAGAGATCAAGAAGAAGATCCTTTCATATAAGTAGGAGAAGAGATGGCAC
The DNA here is from genome assembly GCA_014859655.1 of Campylobacterales bacterium. Taxonomy (GTDB): domain Bacteria; phylum Campylobacterota; class Campylobacteria; order Campylobacterales; family Sulfurimonadaceae. The sequence continues at coordinate 8,280 of JACUTT010000051.1, read as the reverse complement.
TAATAAAACGTGACTACAGGAGTGAACAAGAGGAGCTTCCAGAGTTTCAAAGCCTTGAAGAAGCGATTATTTTTTATGAAAACACAGACGCATTCGACAAGCGTTCATATGCCATAGAAGAGATGGTGAAGTTTAAAGGGGGCGGTAGATTTCTGGTTGACAAACTCATCGAGCATGATACGCACAAAGATACGGCCTCGCGCATCGCTGCCGTACTCTCCAACATGGATCCCGAAAAAGCGCCTATAGAAGAGGTGATGGAGCTCTTGAAGCTTCAAAATGCCTATGTGCGGAACCTAGGCATCTCTATTTTGCAAGACTATGGCGAGGCGATCCGCTACTATATTGTGAAGTTTCTTATCGGAGATGATTATGACCTTCGTATCTTTGCGATCAATGTCCTGGGCGATGTCAATTTTGCCCAGTCGCGCGATATGCTCGTGGAGCTTTTGGAAAACGAGCAAAAAATAAATGTGGCGATGACGGCGATTGACTACATGGCTGAGATCGGCCAGCCAGAAGATGTGCCACTGCTTAGACGGGTCAAAGAGCGTTTTAAAGACGATTCCTATGCGCAGTTCGCCATTGATGCTGCCATAGAATCGATAGAGGCGTAGACAATGTTTAATGAAGGAAACTTTTCAAAAATATCAGAATTCATCTACCGCAAAAGCGGCATCTATCTTGAACTCTCCAAGCATTATGACAAGCTCTACAAGTTTATCAATGCGAAGATCGTCGAGATGGAGCTTAGCGACTTTAGGCGATACTTTTATATTTTGCGCTTTGATGACAAGGACGGTTCTGCCTTTCAGGAGCTGATGAATGCCGTCACGGTCAACGAGACCTATTTTTTCAGAGAGCATGACCAGTTCGAGGTTCTAGTCAATAACGTCCTGCCTGAACTCGACAAAAAACGCTCGAGCAATGAACCGCTTCGCATCCTGTCTGCTCCCTGTTCGACCGGCGAAGAGCCTTACTCTATGGTGCTTTATCTTCTTGAAGAGGCCAACCTTGTCGAAAAACGCGATATCGAGATCATTGGAATCGACATCGACTCCAATGTGATCAAAAAAGCCCAGGATGGAAAGTTCTCGGAACGCTCAGTACATGCCATCCCTCCCAAACAGCTTCAGAGCTACTTTAAAAAGGCGGGGTTTTCTTATAGTCTTATACCCGATCTCATAGGAACAGTAGACTTCAAGGTAGTCAATGTGTTTGACCGCGCTGATATCCGCAAGCTCGGGAAGTTTGACGTGATTTTTTCGCGCAATATGCTGATCTATTTTGACGATGCCAGTAAAAAAGAGGTGGCGATGAACTTTTACGACATGCTCAAACCCGGAGGCTACGTATTTTTGGGCCACGCTGAGTACATGAGCCGGATCGTCTCCGTCTTCAAGGCAAAGAAATTCAACAACTGCCTGATTTATCAGAAGTGAAACGGACTTTAGAGAAATGAAGCTAAAAAAAAGTGAAGAGAGCAGTGATAGTTGTCTTTCAGGGCAATTATTGGTACTCTCAAAATAAAGGAAAAAAATGGCAAACCCAATTGTAATGTTTATTGACGACTCTGAGACGGCATTGGCCTCAACACGGATGACGGTTTCCTCTATGCCGATCGAAGTGAAGCAGTATTTAGAGGCGCAGGCCTGTTTAAATGACATCCAGGCAGGCGTGGTTCCCGAGCTGATCATCACCGATCTCAACATGCCTGTGATGAACGGTTTGGAGCTTTTGAAAGCCCTGCGTGAGCTTCCTGCGACAAAACGCACACCGGTACTGATGCTCACCACGGAGACAAAAGATGAGCTTAAACAGCAGGGAAAAGCACTAGGACTGACCGGGTGGATCGTAAAACCTTTTAACCCAGCACAGCTAAAGTCGGCGATCACACGGGTACTTCGTCTTCCTGCCTAAGTTTGTCAATAGGAAAAGTGAGCGATTTTTGAAGGAAAAGATATGATATTTGACGCATTGCACGAACTTTTGGAGCATATCAAGCAGGTAGAAAAAGAGACAATTAGCCTCTCTTTGGAGGCGCAGATGAAGCTCTCCAGATTTATAGAAAAGCAGAAGATCGAACTTGATGATGAAGCTGTTGAGGCCTTGCAATACCAAGATATCATTTCACAGCAGCTCTCGGCAACAGTAGAAGCGATAGAAGCCATTCAGAAAAACTTGCAGATCTTTGCGCAAACCTTTAAGCATGATGAGAGGTTTGCCGACGAGAGCGTCACAAAGCTGCAGATCAAACTCTCCGATGTCTTAGAAGAGGCCCGAGCCAAAAAAGAGGCCTTCGGCGGTCACAGCAAAAAGAGCAGTATAGACGAAGACAAAATAGAGTTTTTTTAGGAGATGATGATGAAAGTAATGGTTGTGGATGATTCAAAAACGGTACGGATGTATCACGGTTCCTTGCTCAAAGAGATGGGATACGAGGTGATAGAGGCCGAAAATGGTATGGAAGCAATGGAGAAGAGCCTCGACGGCGATATTGCATTATACCTTGTTGATGTCAATATGCCCATTATGGACGGCTACTCTTTTGTGCAGGAAATCCGTAAAGAGCCCGGCTACGCAACGACCCCCATTATTATGATCACAACACAGACGCATGATGAAGACAGGGTTGAAGCCTTTAAGGTAGGGGCTAATCTTTTTGAAACAAAACCGATTAAACCGGAAGTCTTGAAAAACTATCTTTCGATTTTAATCTAGCCAGGAGTTGTTATGAATCCACTTTTAGAGTCATTTTTACAAGAAGCCAGAGAAAATCTCGCCTTTATTGACCAACACATCGAAGACCTATCTTCAGGAGATGCGGAGCTTGTCAATGCGGTCTTCAGAGCGGCACATACCCTCAAAGGCGGCTCAGGTATCGTCGGCTTTACGGCGGTAAAAGACATCACCCATCATGCGGAAGATCTACTGGACATGGTGCGAAGCGGCGATATCGATGCAAGCCCTGCAGTCATAGAGTCGCTATATAACGCCTTTGACGAGGTGATGAACCTGATCGAAGCAGCCGAAGAGAGCGAAGATATCGTCGAAGCGGATGAGGCAACAGTTCAGGAGATCGTACAGACCCTGTGCGATCAGATGGGAAAAAGTACAGAAAAAGAGGCCTGGAAACTTCCTTTTAACCTCCTTAAAGATCCCTCAAGTATCGTCAACCTTCCCCTGGACTTTCTGCGAAACTCTCAAATATCTCTGCCTCTTCATGCCGAAGAGATCACCGAAGAGAGCCTTAATGAAAAGCGTCTTTATGCGGTGCGCTTTGATGTGGATGAGTCTTGTATGCTCTATGGAAATGACCCGGCGTATGCGCTTTCATTGCTGGGCGACAAGGTCAAATATGTCTACTCCTGCATGAACGAAGATTCGGCAAAGTCCATACTCAGCGGTTTGGATGACGAGGAGGGCCTGACGCTGCGCATGCAGCTGATCGCCTTCGTAGACGCGGAGTATACGCAGATCGAAGAGGCGCTTTTTAACTTCATCGACGAACTCCTTTTTCTGCCTCTGGACATCACGACACTTCTGGGTGTGAGCAGAGGCGAGGTGCATCCGCTCGATGTAATGAAAGAGCTTAGTATCAATGCGAAAAAAGAGCTCTCTTCCAAGGAAAGCCTACGAAGAGTGATCGAAGATTCGCTCGATCACATCGGTGAAGAAACACTTCAGTATGCGCAGCTGCAGCGTTTTCTTGATGTTTTGGGATCTACGGATGAGCTGGAGGCCCTGACCTCATTTTTTGATGTGCTGTATCTGGGCCGGGTCTATACCGGCAAAGAAGAAGTGCAGGAGAAAATACTCCAGGCAGAGGCCCTGCCTGTAAAAAAAGTGGAGCTCACTGAAAACCTGCTCGCCGGTGGGAAGATGATCATCGAACAGCAGCTTTTACAACTGAGAGACTCCGACGATCAAGCTCTGTTTGAACGGGTCAAAGCGGTAGTCGAAAAAACAGCTAGACTTTTTTCGGTGACGATGGGAGAGATCTCCAGTAAGGCAGAACTGGCCGATTTTGCCGCCTCGCTTATTGGAGAGAAGGAAGAAGCACCTTCTGAGAGCAGAGCCACCGAGTCGGTAAAAAAAGCAGAAGAAGTGCTAGAAAAAGAGGCCTCTTTGATGTTTGAAACAGCAGTACAAACAGAAACAAAAAGCGAGACCCCTGCAGCTGCTGTAGTCCCTGAGAAAGCCGCTGCACCAGAAAAGACAGAAACAAAACGCGGTGTTGTCGGTAAGACCGTGAAGATCGAGCAGGAGTCCGTAGACTCTTTGATGAATGTCATCGGCGAGCTGCTTGTCGCCAAGAACTCTCTTCCCTACCTTGCAGACAGCGTGCACAAGATGACAGCCGAAGAGACAAAACGCGCGATCATGGGAAAATACACCTTTATCAACCGCCTCTCCGAGCAGCTTCAAGATCTCATCATGTCGATGCGGATGCTGCCGATCTCTTATGTCTTTGACCGTTATCCGAAACTCGTACGCGACATCTCCAAAAAACTGAACAAAAAAGTAAACCTCACCATGGAGGGCGGAGAGACCAAGCTGGATAAAAACATTATCGAGATGATGGCTGACCCGATGATCCATATCATGCGCAATTCACTTGATCACGGTATCGAGCTTCCCGAAGTGCGAGAGAGCAGGGGCAAGAGTCCCGAGGGAAATGTAAAGCTAAAAGCCTACTCGCAGTCGGACAAGATCATTATCGAGATCAAAGATGACGGCGCGGGGATCAATATCGAGCGCGTTGTCCAAAAAGTCGTAGATAAGGGGCTGCTGAGCATGGAGCAGATCGATGCTATGGACGAAAATGCCCAGGCCGAACTGGTCTTGCTCGCAGGCCTCTCTACCGCAGACGAGATCACTGAGTTCAGCGGGCGCGGTGTCGGGATGGATGTGGTCAAAAAGTCGATCGAGGGATTTGGCGGAAGTATCAGCATCAGCACCAAAAAAGGAGTCGGGACAACGATCACTCTGGCCATCCCGGTCTCATTGGCAGTTACGACGCTGTTGCATGTCGAGATGAACAGTGTGCACTACGGTTTCCCTATGGACTCGGTCCAGGAGACAGTCAAGATCGAAAAGAGCGAGATTCAGGCCCTGCATAACGAGCCCTTTATCTATCTGCGCGGAGAGGTCATCCCGCTTCTTTTTATCAACTCGATGCTCAACCTTGAAGAGATCAAAAACAAGCAGCTGAGCATTATCGTCCTCAACATCAAAGGCAACGCGCTCGCCGTCGTGGTGAACCAGCTCCTCGGACAGCTTGACGTGGTCCAAAAACCGCTCTCAGGAATGATAGAAGGCCATCCGGTCTTTAGCGGAACGGCGCTTTTGGGCAACGGGCAGATCATCATGATGATTGATCCGGTCGGTCTTTTGGGCATTTGTGATCAGCTGCAGACGCCTTTGAGGAATATTTTATGACATCATTTGTCATCTTTAAGACCCTGGAGCAGCTTTACGGCATCGACATAGAGTGTGTAAAGCGTATTTTACCCTCTCCTTTTTTGACTGGAATGCCGGATGAGGATGAGCATATCGAGGGGATGTTCATCTATGAGGGTGAGATCATCAAGGTCGTTAGTTTTAGAAAACTGATCGGCATCAAGAGCTATGAAGAGCAACTCCATCAGCTCTTTTCGCAGCTGCGAGCCGAGCATCAAGAGTGGCTGGAAGCCCTGCAGGAGACTCTTGAAGAAGGGAATGCCTTTACGCAGGCCATGACTTCTCATAGCTGCAGTCTTGGCAAGTGGATAGACTCTTTTCATCCCGATGACGAGGCGCTTCTGGATGCGATGAAGCAGCTCAGTTTCCATCATCAGCAGCTTCACCAGTCGGCCTTGCATCTGCTAGAAGAGAAGCAGATCAACCCGCAAGCGGCTAAAAAACGTTTGCAGAGCGAGATCACTGCGCTCCATGAAAAGGTCTTTAACTCTTTTGAGAGCGTAGTGAAGATGTCAAACAAGGTGGCGGTGACTCTGCAGCGCTGCTTGGTCCTGCTCGGGGAGAATAAGCACTCTTTTGGCATCAATATCGATGAGGTTGTGGATATTTTGCACAGTGACGAAAAGCAGATTCATAGTTCACAGGAAGAAGAACATATGGGTGACTTTATAAGCGTTGCGGGCGTTTTGGAACACAAGGGAAAGCTTATAACGATCATCAAAGATGTCACAATCAACAAAAGGAGTGCATAATGGCTATTTCATACGATGGGACAAGGATTGTTTGCGAAGGGGTGATCTATGAAGATGAGGTCGTTCCTCTGCGTGAGAAGCTGAACGAGGTCGCACCCCAAGAGCTTCTCTTTGATCTGAGCGGCTGCGATGACATGTACCTTAGCATCATACAGCAGATGCTTGCCTATAAAAAACTCTACGCCTGTAGTTTTAACTTCTCTGAAGCGCAGAAGACCTACCAGAAGCTAATTGAAGGGTTTGATGAAAACGATTGTAATCTCTAACCGTAAGGGCGGCTCGGCAAAAACAACAACGGCCGTAAACCTCGCAACGGAACTGGCCAAAAACCACTCGGTGCTTTTGATTGATTTTGATACGCAGGGGCATGCCTCTATAGGCGTGGGATCGGCTCCTGTGGAAGAGGGCGGGGCACACTCCATATTTTTGGGCCATACCCTCAGCGAGAACTTCATACCGACGGTCTTAAACAACCTTACCCTGGCTCCCGCGCATGCCTTTTTTGATGTCTATGAGCACTCCAGCCTTCGAGGTGTGCTCAAAAACCGTTTCCAAAAAGAGATGATTGCTGATTTTTTCGACTACTGCATTATCGATACGGCGCCGACCTTTGACGCGGTCTTGAAAAACTCGCTCGAAGTCGCCGATGTGGTGGTGATTCCCTTCGTTCCCCATCACCTCGGCGTGATCGCCGTGGGACAGATGGTGCGCGCGGTCTATCAGATCTCGACGCAGATGAATGCGGAGATCAAGCATGTGGGAATGCTTCCAGTGATGTACAACCCGCATATTGAGGAGCACAAAGCCTCTATATTAAAGGTGCAAAGCTCTTTTGGAAAGGCCAAGCTCTTCAAACCCATAGGCACCGATATCAAACTTTCCCAGCAGTTTGAGTCGGGCGAGCCTATTGTCCTGATGGAAAAACGGACCAAAGGGATGAAAGACTATAAAGATTTCTGCACAGAGCTTCTGCTGCGTATAGAATAATCAAGGAGAGAGATATGTACCGTGTCGAGATAAAAAACAGCTGCAGCTGCGCGATGAAAAAAGGGCTTGCCGAGGTTCAGAATTTTTCTTCTGAAGAGGAAGCTGAAGCTGAGGCGAACCGCCTGCTGCAGAAGATGCAGAACGAGTTTTGCAAAAAACACCGTTTTGAACTTCGCAAAGAGTTTTCTACTTTTTCCCTCTATATCCTTGCAAACGGGTGAAAGTTCACCCTTATTTCGTACTTTTCCCTTCTGTAAACTGCATACAATAGCTGGAGCACCCCTTCTCATCGACATTTCTAATATATGAGTCACTTACTATCAAGTTAATTAACCAAACCAACTCACTATACACTTGACATTGAATGACTCAATGGTGTATAATAACTATGAAATTTAGAAAAGGAGGCAATTAATGTCACAAGAAGAACATGAGACAGTTGAGAACTCTGATCTTGAAAACGAAGAGAGTGAGGCACAAGAAGAGGCTTCTTCCGAGAGCGTGCAAGAGAATGAATTAGAAGCTTTAAAAGTTGCACTTGCTCAGAGTGAAGATAGATATCAGCGTGTTCATGCTGACTTCGAAAATATCAGAAAACGTCTTGAAAAAGAGAAGTATCAAGCATTAGAGTACTCTAATGAGAAGTTCGCAAAAGAGCTTATCCCTGTTGTTGACTCCTTGTCTATGGCTATAGCCGCCACAAAATCAGATATGGATGCCAATGAGCTGCTTCAAAAACTTGAAGAGGGCGTAGAGTTGACAATGAAACAATTTTTAAGTGTTCTTGAGAAACACGGCATTACGCCGGTATCTGAAGATGAGCCCTTTGATCCGAATATTCACCATGCGGTTCAGCAGATCGATTCACCCGATCATGAAAGCGGCGATATCGTCAGTACCTTCCAAAAAGGGTACCGATACAAAGACAGAACACTTCGCGATGCCATGGTAATCATTGCCAACTAGCGAATGGTAAAAGAGTAAATGGGCAGAAGAGTGAATGTGTTAAAAGGTAAAGAGCAACAAGTTGCGAGGGCCTGCTGCCGAAGCAGACTCAGCGTCAGCGTAGTGAACGGGG
>JACUTT010000050.1 GCA_014859655.1 Campylobacterales bacterium | reverse complement strand
ACGCGACCGGAGCAAAGCCCCGTTCACTACGCTGACGCTGAGTCTGCTTCGGCAGCAGGCCCTCGCAACTTGTTGCTCTTTACCTTTTAACACATTCACTCTTCTGCCCATTTACTCTTTTACCATTCGCTAGTTGGCAATGATTACCATGGCATCGCGAAGTGTTCTGTCTTTGTATCGGTACCCTTTTTGGAAGGTACTGACGATATCGCCGCTTTCATGATCGGGTGAATCGATCTGCTGAACCGCATGGTGAATATTCGGATCAAAGGGCTCATCTTCAGATACCGGCGTAATGCCGTGTTTCTCAAGAACACTTAAAAATTGTTTCATTGTCAACTCTACGCCCTCTTCAAGTTTTTGAAGCAGCTCATTGGCATCCATATCTGATTTTGTGGCGGCTATAGCCATAGACAAGGAGTCAACAACAGGGATAAGCTCTTTTGCGAACTTCTCATTAGAGTACTCTAATGCTTGATACTTCTCTTTTTCAAGACGTTTTCTGATATTTTCGAAGTCAGCATGAACACGCTGATATCTATCTTCACTCTGAGCAAGTGCAACTTTTAAAGCTTCTAATTCATTCTCTTGCACGCTCTCGGAAGAAGCCTCTTCTTGTGCCTCACTCTCTTCGTTTTCAAGATCAGAGTTCTCAACTGTCTCATGTTCTTCTTGTGACATTAATTGCCTCCTTTTCTAAATTTCATAGTTATTATACACCATTGAGTCATTCAATGTCAAGTGTATAGTGAGTTGGTTTGGTTAATTAACTTGATAGTAAGTGACTCATATATTAGAAATGTCGATGAGAAGGGGTGCTCCAGCTATTGTATGCAGTTTACAGAAGGGAAAAGTACGAAATAAGGGTGAACTTTCACCCGTTTGCAAGGATATAGAGGGAAAAAGTAGAAAACTCTTTGCGAAGTTCAAAACGGTGTTTTTTGCAAAACTCGTTCTGCATCTTCTGCAGCAGGCGGTTCGCCTCAGCTTCAGCTTCCTCTTCAGAAGAAAAATTCTGAACCTCGGCAAGCCCTTTTTTCATCGCGCAGCTGCAGCTGTTTTTTATCTCGACACGGTACATATCTCTCTCCTTGATTATTCTATACGCAGCAGAAGCTCTGTGCAGAAATCTTTATAGTCTTTCATCCCTTTGGTCCGTTTTTCCATCAGGACAATAGGCTCGCCCGACTCAAACTGCTGGGAAAGTTTGATATCGGTGCCTATGGGTTTGAAGAGCTTGGCCTTTCCAAAAGAGCTTTGCACCTTTAATATAGAGGCTTTGTGCTCCTCAATATGCGGGTTGTACATCACTGGAAGCATTCCCACATGCTTGATCTCCGCATTCATCTGCGTCGAGATCTGATAGACCGCGCGCACCATCTGTCCCACGGCGATCACGCCGAGGTGATGGGGAACGAAGGGAATCACCACCACATCGGCGACTTCGAGCGAGTTTTTCAAGACCGCGTCAAAGGTCGGCGCCGTATCGATAATGCAGTAGTCGAAAAAATCAGCAATCATCTCTTTTTGGAAACGGTTTTTGAGCACACCTCGAAGGCTGGAGTGCTCATAGACATCAAAAAAGGCATGCGCGGGAGCCAGGGTAAGGTTGTTTAAGACCGTCGGTATGAAGTTCTCGCTGAGGGTATGGCCCAAAAATATGGAGTGTGCCCCGCCCTCTTCCACAGGAGCCGATCCCACGCCTATAGAGGCATGCCCCTGCGTATCAAAATCAATCAAAAGCACCGAGTGGTTTTTGGCCAGTTCCGTTGCGAGGTTTACGGCCGTTGTTGTTTTTGCCGAGCCGCCCTTACGGTTAGAGATTACAATCGTTTTCATCAAACCCTTCAATTAGCTTCTGGTAGGTCTTCTGCGCTTCAGAGAAGTTAAAACTACAGGCGTAGAGTTTTTTATAGGCAAGCATCTGCTGTATGATGCTAAGGTACATGTCATCGCAGCCGCTCAGATCAAAGAGAAGCTCTTGGGGTGCGACCTCGTTCAGCTTCTCACGCAGAGGAACGACCTCATCTTCATAGATCACCCCTTCGCAAACAATCCTTGTCCCATCGTATGAAATAGCCATTATGCACTCCTTTTGTTGATTGTGACATCTTTGATGATCGTTATAAGCTTTCCCTTGTGTTCCAAAACGCCCGCAACGCTTATAAAGTCACCCATATGTTCTTCTTCCTGTGAACTATGAATCTGCTTTTCGTCACTGTGCAAAATATCCACAACCTCATCGATATTGATGCCAAAAGAGTGCTTATTCTCCCCGAGCAGGACCAAGCAGCGCTGCAGAGTCACCGCCACCTTGTTTGACATCTTCACTACGCTCTCAAAAGAGTTAAAGACCTTTTCATGGAGCGCAGTGATCTCGCTCTGCAAACGTTTTTTAGCCGCTTGCGGGTTGATCTGCTTCTCTTCTAGCAGATGCAAGGCCGACTGGTGAAGCTGCTGATGATGGAAACTGAGCTGCTTCATCGCATCCAGAAGCGCCTCGTCATCGGGATGAAAAGAGTCTATCCACTTGCCAAGACTGCAGCTATGAGAAGTCATGGCCTGCGTAAAGGCATTCCCTTCTTCAAGAGTCTCCTGCAGGGCTTCCAGCCACTCTTGATGCTCGGCTCGCAGCTGCGAAAAGAGCTGATGGAGTTGCTCTTCATAGCTCTTGATGCCGATCAGTTTTCTAAAACTAACGACCTTGATGATCTCACCCTCATAGATGAACATCCCCTCGATATGCTCATCCTCATCCGGCATTCCAGTCAAAAAAGGAGAGGGTAAAATACGCTTTACACACTCTATGTCGATGCCGTAAAGCTGCTCCAGGGTCTTAAAGATGACAAATGATGTCATAAAATATTCCTCAAAGGCGTCTGCAGCTGATCACAAATGCCCAAAAGACCGACCGGATCAATCATCATGATGATCTGCCCGTTGCCCAAAAGCGCCGTTCCGCTAAAGACCGGATGGCCTTCTATCATTCCTGAGAGCGGTTTTTGGACCACGTCAAGCTGTCCGAGGAGCTGGTTCACCACGACGGCGAGCGCGTTGCCTTTGATGTTGAGGACGATAATGCTCAGCTGCTTGTTTTTGATCTCTTCAAGGTTGAGCATCGAGTTGATAAAAAGAAGCGGGATGACCTCTCCGCGCAGATAGATAAAGGGCTCGTTATGCAGGGCCTGAATCTCGCTCTTTTCGATCTTGACTGTCTCCTGGACCGAGTCCATAGGGAAACCGTAGTGCACACTGTTCATCTCGACATGCAACAGCGTCGTAACTGCCAATGAGACCGGGATGGCCAGAGTGATCGTTGTCCCGACTCCTTTTTTGGTGCTGATGCTGATACTTCCGCCAAATCCCTCGATCGACTTTTTGACCACATCCATCCCGACACCGCGCCCGCTGAACTCAGTGATCTCGTCTGCGGTAGAGAGGCCTGCGAGCAAGACCAGTTCGGCCTGGGCATTTTCGTCCATAGCATCGATCTGCTCCATGCTCAGCAGCCCCTTATCTACGACTTTTTGGACAACGCGCTCGATATTGATCCCCGCGCCGTCATCTTTGATCTCGATAATGATCTTGTCCGACTGCGAGTAGGCTTTTAGCTTTACATTTCCCTCGGGACTCTTGCCCCTGCTCTCTCGCACTTCGGGAAGCTCGATACCGTGATCAAGTGAATTGCGCATGATATGGATCATCGGGTCAGCCATCATCTCGATAATGTTTTTATCCAGCTTGGTCTCTCCGCCCTCCATGGTGAGGTTTACTTTTTTGTTCAGTTTTTTGGAGATGTCGCGTACGAGTTTCGGATAACGGTCAAAGACATAAGAGATCGGCAGCATCCGCATCGACATGATGAGATCTTGAAGCTGCTCGGAGAGGCGGTTGATAAAGGTGTATTTTCCCATGATCGCGCGTTTTGTCTCTTCGGCTGTCATCTTGTGCACGCTGTCTGCAAGGTAGGGAAGAGAGTTCTTGGCGACAAGCAGCTCGCCGATGACATTCATCAAAGAGTCTACGGACTCCTGCTCGATCTTCACGGTCTTACCGACAACACCGCGTTTTGTTTCTGTCTTTTCTGGTGCAGCGGCTTTCTCAGGGACTACAGCAGCTGCAGGGGTCTCGCTTTTTGTTTCTGTTTGTACTGCTGTTTCAAACATCAAAGAGGCCTCTTTTTCTAGCACTTCTTCTGCTTTTTTTACCGACTCGGTGGCTCTGCTCTCAGAAGGTGCTTCTTCCTTCTCTCCAATAAGCGAGGCGGCAAAATCGGCCAGTTCTGCCTTACTGGAGATCTCTCCCATCGTCACCGAAAAAAGTCTAGCTGTTTTTTCGACTACCGCTTTGACCCGTTCAAACAGAGCTTGATCGTCGGAGTCTCTCAGTTGTAAAAGCTGCTGTTCGATGATCATCTTCCCACCGGCGAGCAGGTTTTCAGTGAGCTCCACTTTTTTTACAGGCAGGGCCTCTGCCTGGAGTATTTTCTCCTGCACTTCTTCTTTGCCGGTATAGACCCGGCCCAGATACAGCACATCAAAAAATGAGGTCAGGGCCTCCAGCTCATCCGTAGATCCCAAAACATCAAGAAAACGCTGCAGCTGCGCATACTGAAGTGTTTCTTCACCGATGTGATCGAGCGAATCTTCGATCACTCTTCGTAGGCTTTCCTTGGAAGAGAGCTCTTTTTTCGCATTGATACTAAGCTCTTTCATTACATCGAGCGGATGCACCTCGCCTCTGCTCACACCCAGAAGTGTCGTGATGTCCAGAGGCAGAAAAAGGAGTTCGTCGATGAAGTTAAAAAGCGCCTCTTCGATCTGCGTATACTCCGCGTCTACGAAGGCGATCAGCTGCATGCGCAGCGTCAGGCCCTCCTCGTCATCCAAACCGCTGAGTATGGACTTTGCCGAATCTTCGTTCATGCAGGAGTAGACATATTTGACCTTGTCGCCCAGCAATGAAAGCGCATACGCCGGGTCATTTCCATAGAGCATACAAGACTCATCCACATCAAAGCGCACCGCATAAAGACGCTTTTCATTAAGGCTCTCTTCGGTGATCTCTTCGGCATGAAGAGGCAGAGATATTTGAGAGTTTCGCAGAAAGTCCAGGGGAAGGTTGACGATACTTGAGGGATCTTTAAGGAGGTTAAAAGGAAGTTTCCAGGCCTCTTTTTCTGTACTTTTTCCCATCTGATCGCACAGGGTCTGTACGATCTCCTGAACTGTTGCCTCATCCGCTTCGACGATATCTTCGCTCTCTTCGGCTGCTTCGATCAGGTTCATCACCTCGTCAAAGGCGTTATATAGCGACTCTATGACTGCAGGGCTTGCATCGATATCGCCGCTTCGCACCATGTCCAGTAGATCTTCCGCATGATGGGTGATGTCTTTTACCGCCGTAAAGCCGACGATACCTGAGCCGCCTTTGAGGGTATGTGCCGCTCTGAAGACCGCATTGACAAGCTCCGCATCTCCTGAAGATAGGTCTTCGATGTGTTGGTCAATAAAGGCGAGATTTTCTCTGGCTTCTTGTAAAAATGACTCTAAAAGTGGATTCATAACAACTCCTGGCTAGATTAAAATCGAAAGATAGTTTTTCAAGACTTCCGGTTTAATCGGTTTTGTTTCAAAAAGATTAGCCCCTACCTTAAAGGCTTCAACCCTGTCTTCATCATGCGTCTGTGTTGTGATCATAATAATGGGGGTCGTTGCGTAGCCGGGCTCTTTACGGATTTCCTGCACAAAAGAGTAGCCGTCCATAATGGGCATATTGACATCAACAAGGTATAATGCAATATCGCCGTCGAGGCTCTTCTCCATTGCTTCCATACCATTTTCGGCCTCTATCACCTCGTATCCCATCTCTTTGAGCAAGGAACCGTGATACATCCGTACCGTTTTTGAATCATCCACAACCATTACTTTCATCATCATCTCCTAAAAAAACTCTATTTTGTCTTCGTCTATACTGCTCTTTTTGCTGTGACCGCCGAAGGCCTCTTTTTTGGCTCGGGCCTCTTCTAAGACATCGGAGAGTTTGATCTGCAGCTTTGTGACGCTCTCGTCGGCAAACCTCTCATCATGCTTAAAGGTTTGCGCAAAGATCTGCAAGTTTTTCTGAATGGCTTCTATCGCTTCTACTGTTGCCGAGAGCTGCTGTGAAATGATATCTTGGTATTGCAAGGCCTCAACAGCTTCATCATCAAGTTCGATCTTCTGCTTTTCTATAAATCTGGAGAGCTTCATCTGCGCCTCCAAAGAGAGGCTAATTGTCTCTTTTTCTACCTGCTTGATATGCTCCAAAAGTTCGTGCAATGCGTCAAATATCATATCTTTTCCTTCAAAAATCGCTCACTTTTCCTATTGACAAACTTAGGCAGGAAGACGAAGTACCCGTGTGATCGCCGACTTTAGCTGTGCTGGGTTAAAAGGTTTTACGATCCACCCGGTCAGTCCTAGTGCTTTTCCCTGCTGTTTAAGCTCATCTTTTGTCTCCGTGGTGAGCATCAGTACCGGTGTGCGTTTTGTCGCAGGAAGCTCACGCAGGGCTTTCAAAAGCTCCAAACCGTTCATCACAGGCATGTTGAGATCGGTGATGATCAGCTCGGGAACCACGCCTGCCTGGATGTCATTTAAACAGGCCTGCGCCTCTAAATACTGCTTCACTTCGATCGGCATAGAGGAAACCGTCATCCGTGTTGAGGCCAATGCCGTCTCAGAGTCGTCAATAAACATTACAATTGGGTTTGCCATTTTTTTCCTTTATTTTGAGAGTACCAATAATTGCCCTGAAAGACAACTATCACTGCTCTCTTCACTTTTTTTTAGCTTCATTTCTCTAAAGTCCGTTTCACTTCTGATAAATCAGGCAGTTGTTGAATTTCTTTGCCTTGAAGACGGAGACGATCCGGCTCATGTACTCAGCGTGGCCCAAAAATACGTAGCCTCCGGGTTTGAGCATGTCGTAAAAGTTCATCGCCACCTCTTTTTTACTGGCATCGTCAAAATAGATCAGCATATTGCGCGAAAAAATCACGTCAAACTTCCCGAGCTTGCGGATATCAGCGCGGTCAAACACATTGACTACCTTGAAGTCTACTGTTCCTATGAGATCGGGTATAAGACTATAAGAAAACCCCGCCTTTTTAAAGTAGCTCTGAAGCTGTTTGGGAGGGATGGCATGTACTGAGCGTTCCGAGAACTTTCCATCCTGGGCTTTTTTGATCACATTGGAGTCGATGTCGATTCCAATGATCTCGATATCGCGTTTTTCGACAAGGTTGGCCTCTTCAAGAAGATAAAGCACCATAGAGTAAGGCTCTTCGCCGGTCGAACAGGGAGCAGACAGGATGCGAAGCGGTTCATTGCTCGAGCGTTTTTTGTCGAGTTCAGGCAGGACGTTATTGACTAGAACCTCGAACTGGTCATGCTCTCTGAAAAAATAGGTCTCGTTGACCGTGACGGCATTCATCAGCTCCTGAAAGGCAGAACCGTCCTTGTCATCAAAGCGCAAAATATAAAAGTATCGCCTAAAGTCGCTAAGCTCCATCTCGACGATCTTCGCATTGATAAACTTGTAGAGCTTGTCATAATGCTTGGAGAGTTCAAGATAGATGCCGCTTTTGCGGTAGATGAATTCTGATATTTTTGAAAAGTTTCCTTCATTAAACATTGTCTACGCCTCTATCGATTCTATGGCAGCATCAATGGCGAACTGCGCATAGGAATCGTCTTTAAAACGCTCTTTGACCCGTCTAAGCAGTGGCACATCTTCTGGCTGGCCGATCTCAGCCATGTAGTCAATCGCCGTCATCGCCACATTTATTTTTTGCTCGTTTTCCAAAAGCTCCACGAGCATATCGCGCGACTGGGCAAAATTGACATCGCCCAGGACATTGATCGCAAAGATACGAAGGTCATAATCATCTCCGATAAGAAACTTCACAATATAGTAGCGGATCGCCTCGCCATAGTCTTGCAAAATAGAGATGCCTAGGTTCCGCACATAGGCATTTTGAAGCTTCAAGAGCTCCATCACCTCTTCTATAGGCGCTTTTTCGGGATCCATGTTGGAGAGTACGGCAGCGATGCGCGAGGCCGTATCTTTGTGCGTATCATGCTCGATGAGTTTGTCAACCAGAAATCTACCGCCCCCTTTAAACTTCACCATCTCTTCTATGGCATATGAACGCTTGTCGAATGCGTCTGTGTTTTCATAAAAAATAATCGCTTCTTCAAGGCTTTGAAACTCTGGAAGCTCCTCTTGTTCACTCCTGTAGTCACGTTTTATTAGTGCCATCTCTTCTCCTACTTATATGAAAGGATCTTCTTCTTGATCTCTATAAAATCCAGCACTTCAGAAGTCCCTCCGCGCTCAAAGGCTACTTTTGGCATCCCATAGACGATAGCAGATGCTTCTGACTCGGCTACCGTATAGCCGCCGGCTTTTTTGATCTCCAGCATGCCGTCTGCACCGTCATCTCCGATGCCAGTCAGAAGTACAGCAAAGATCTTTTTCGCCGGAAAGACCTTCAAAGCCGACTCAAACATCTCATCCACAGAGGGCTGAAAAAAACGGCTGTTCTTATCAACACCGTCATAGGTAACGATCTTGCCCGATGTCTTTTTTCTAAAATGCATATGGACCCCGCCACGCGCGAGATAGATATGTCCAGGAAGGACCTCGTCATTGTTCGAAGACTCATGGACCGGAAGGTCTGATACCCGGGCCAGGCGTTCGGCAAAGGCGCGGGTAAACTGTGCAGGCATATGCTGCACAATACAGACCGCCAGAGGATAATCCACAGGCAAGGATGAGACGATCTGCTCGATCAGTCCGGGACCACCTGTAGAGACACCGATCAGTACAACCTTATCAAGCTCCGTAGAACAGGGTGCCAGGGCTTGCGGACTCGCACTGCGCTCTCGTCTTTTTTCCGGGACTCTTTCGGGTACTTTCAGGCGGCGTTTTGAGATACGGCTGAGAGATTTTATCTTCTGGACGATATCTCTTCCGCTCTCCTCTACGCCGACATTCATTGTGCCGGGTTTGAGGATAAAGTCGATGGCGCCGTACTCCATCGCTTCCACCGTCACCGAAGCATTAGCAGAGGTCAAAGAGCTCACCATCAAAATCGGTGTCGGATTTTTCTGCATGATCTCTTTGACGGCAGAGAGGCCGTCGAGTACGGGCATATTGACATCCATAGTAATGACATCATAGTTTGTTTTCAGGGCCTTGTCGATTGCATCCTGGCCATTTTTAGCCGTTTCGATCTCAAAATCATGCTCTGCAATAAGGTCTTTCAGCTGTTTTCTTACTAGCGCCGAATCGTCTACTATCAGTATCTTTTTACTCAAGCGCTTCTCTCCTTGTTTAACTTCAAAGAGGAGAGAAGTGTCGTCGTATCAAACATCATCACCAGCCGTTTACCCGCTGAAAGCTGCAAAATACTAGAGAAAAGACGGTTCGCATCTTCCTCTTTTTTGATCTCTTTTTCTTCAACACCCTTCACATCGTTCACCTTGTCAACAACAAACCCTATGCTGTTTCCATCTACATTGGTTACAATGATCTTCTGGTCTATTTTTTTATTCTCCTCTAGATGCAAGATCTTATACAAGGAGGCTATGCTTATGACCTGTCCGCGGATATTGATGACCCCTTTAATATGCTCCATACTGTCTGCTACCGGAGTGATCTCTGTCATATCGATGATCTCGCTGACATCGTCGATATTGAAGGCATACTCTTCGCCCTCCATCTGAAAGATAACGACTTCCAGACTTGTCTCGTCTGCAACGTGTTTGACCTGCTCTGCTTTGACCTTGTCGCTGATGAGATGGCTCTGCTCGTTGACGAGGGTACGGATCACTTCGGTGTTGACAATGCTGATGAGCGCATCATCGAGATGCAGCACGCCGCTTATTTTCTTATCTTTGAAATTTTCTGGCAATCCTTCGATGCAGTCGATCTCGACGTCTTGAATATCCACGATCTCGTCCACAGCCAAACCGATATGACGCCCCAGATGCTGGGAGACAATAATGCGGTTCTTGTCGCTTGGAACGACGGCAAAGTCATAATAAAGACGCAGATCGGCGACCACCAGCAGATCTTCGCGCAGGGAGATCATTCCCAATATCTCTTTTTCGCTCTCTGCTATAACCGTAAAATGCTTCGGCAAAGCGATGATCTCTCGAATCGCGTCCACTTCCAAGGCGTAGCGCTCTTTTCCCATAACAAAAAAGAGGTAGCGCTTGCTGTAGGACTTCTGCTTCTCGTCCGCGTTCTCGACAGAAACATCCCGCACATCTCTAGAGACATAACTCGGCAGGGAAATATCTTTGATAAGACGCTCGACACTAAGTATCTGGATGATCTCCTCCTCGTACTTAAAAAGCGCAACAATCACATCATCACTATCATCGACATACTCCACACGACTCTGATCGACCTCTACCGAGTTGATCACCTCCGAAACTAGCAAGGAGAAGTGGTGCTTTGCACTCTGAAGGGTCACCTGGCGCGCTTTGAATGCATTTTTGTCGACAAAACCGGCATTTTTGTCAAGCAGGTAGGAAAAATCAAGGGTACATACTATCGAGCCTTCTATAGAGCATAGGCCGCAGACTGCCTTTGGCGTCATTGCCATCGGCGTTATCTCCATCACACGCAGGATCTGTTCGACTTCATCCGTGTTAATACCGTAGTAGCATCCTTGCTCTTTAATGATCAAGACTTCTTTAATGGCCATAGAGCTCTCCTGTTTTGCTGTCTGTGTTCTTTATAAATCAGCCTTGCTGAAGTTCATCAGCCATTACGGCCAACTCTTCAACACCTTCGCCGATATGAGAAATTGTCTCAATGATAAGTTCGCTCGCCTTGCGCGACTCCATCGCATTTTTTGCCGAAAGTTCGATTGCTTTTTGAATCTCATTAATTCCGGTGAAGACAGAGTCGAGTCCTTCCAGATTTTGATCATTGATTGCCTTGAGACCAGTATAGCGGTCAAGTAGTTCTATCAGCATATTGATGATCTTGTCCATCTCCAGCACAAGCGAATCGAGACGTTTTTTCTCGCCACCCTGGCCGTCAAGAAGATTGCCCCAGTCGGTCTGAACCATGGAGATCTCCGCGTTCATGCTCTCGATCGTGTCGTTGATCTTTTCCGTGTTAGACTCTGAATCTTTTGCCAGGTTTCGGATGTCTGCAGAAACAACGGCAAAGCCCTTGCCAAAATCACCCGCGCGTGCCGCTTCGATCGACCCGCTGATCGCTAGCATGTTGAGCTGGATGATGGAGTTTGAAATATTACTGACCGTCTTGTCTACGTTTTTTGTCTCTTTGACGATGATAAGCAGCTCGTCGCTCGCACCCTTTCCTTCGCCGATGGAGTTGAGTACCTCGTTGTTGATCCCTATCATTGAAGTCTTCACGTCTGAAAAAGAGATCTTCAGCAGGTCGAAGTTACGGCGTGCAATCTCGATAAGTTTGTCGATATCTTTTGCTGCTTCTATACCGCCTTGGATGTTCGCCTTATTAGAAAGTGCGTTTTTGTTGGTCAGGTGAGAGGAGGATTCGATCTCGTTGAGTGCTGTCGTCACCTGCTCGAGTGCGACCTGGATCTCTTCCATAGAGCTTCCGATGCTGTCCGCCGATGTGGCGATGTCTTCTGCCGATTTTGAGGTGTCTGTCGAGAACTTCAGCTCTTCTGCGAGGTTACTAAGCTCCTTGATGTCGCCTTCTGTCTGTGCTAGTGCAGAGGACTGAAGTTCGATACCATTGAGTGTCTTCTCTACAGAAAGCGCTATTCGACTGGAGGCTTCGGCGATCTCTTTTGAACCATCATTAATGCTTCCGGCATAGTTTCCGAGTTTTTGGGTGAACAAGGAGACGGAGCGTGCCGCTTCCACAGAGTAGACCGCGATCTTCGTCAGCTCGTCCATCTTCGCGCTCAGAGCAGAGGCAGTCTCGCCGGTAGAGCTGATGGTGTTGGTCGTGTTGACAATGTTTTTGATGATGACATCAATGCTACCCTGGATCTTGTTGACCAGCTCGGAGATAAACTCGGCATTCTTTTCACTCTCGGCTGCAAGAGCGCGCGTCTCATCAGCGACGACGGCAAAGCCCTTTCCGTGCTCTTTTGCACGGCTTGCTTCAATAGCCGCATTGAGTGCGAGAAGATTCGTCTGGTCGGCAATCTTGGCGATAAAACCGACCGCTTCGCCGATGTTTTGAGAACTCATCTTTAGCTCTTCGCTCTTGGTCGACGAGGATTTGGCTATGCCAACAGCCCCCGTCATACGCTCAACAGAGCCGTTGATCATAGAGACGGCATTGATAATCGTGTCTCCGGTCAGGGTCGTGGAGTTAATAACGGTATCGATATTGTTGACCATACGACTGATGTTGTTGTTGATCCCCGTTACGTTTTTAAGCGCCTGCTCGCTCGCACCGCTGTTCTCTTCCGCCGCCGTGGCGATCTGCTCCATAGAGGATTTAAGCTCCTCTATAGCAGAAACCGACTCCTGAGCATTGTCGAGGATATTGGTCGCAATACCTGCGATGCTTTCTGATATCTGCTGCTGTTTGGCAAGGGTACGCTGGCGTCTTTTGTCACTTCCGCCTGCTGCGCCAACAGTGGCGACACTTTTTGTTGCTGAATTGTTTCTGATTAATGCCATAAATTTCTCCTTACCTTAGTCAAGTGTTGCGTAAAGCTCTTGAGCTTTTCTGATATCTTCGCGTGATGGCTTTACACGGATAGAAACATACTTTGTCTTGCCATTTTTATCAACCGAACGCAATACCGTTGCGTACACCCAATAGTGACCCCCGCCTTTGCGCGCATTTTTAACATACCCCGTCCAAAACCCTTTTGCCTGCACATCATCCCACAAAGACTTAAAGGCGGCACGCGGCATATCAGGGTGCCTTACTATATTATGCGGCTGTCCGTACAGTTCATCAGCATCCATATTGGCAACCTGCATAAAACCTTCGGATGCATACGTGATAATCCCTTTTTCATCTGTCTCAGATAAAAGATACAAAGAGTTAAACAGCACTTCCCCATCTTCAAGAAAAGTGAGTCCGTCGGTATTTAACGTTTCTTTTGTTTTAGCCATGATTTACCCCTGATTTATTTGTTCTAAGTAGAATATCGCCATAAAGCTGAAGCTTCACTAAGGGCAGCTCTAAAAACCCACACTGCGCCGAACTAATAGCGTCTATTGTTGCAGTATACTCCAATATTCTTGCAAAATATTTAAAACAACTTCAAACAGAACGCAATATCATCCAAAACTGCTTAAAAGTAACACACAAAAAAATATTTTAAGGGCACCTCTAAAAACCCCAACTGCCTTCAGAGGAAAAAAGAGAGATGAGAT
>JACUTT010000011.1 GCA_014859655.1 Campylobacterales bacterium | reverse complement strand
ATTGGTTGCGGAAACAGGATTTGAACCTGTGACCTTCGGGTTATGAGCCCGACGAGCTACCGAACTGCTCTATTCCGCGATATGTGGGTGGATGGGGTAGAGGGATTCGAACCCCCGAATGCCAGTACCAAAAACTAGTGCCTTACCGCTTGGCGATACCCCAGTGACATCAACTGTTTTAGTATGGCGGAATTATAGGCAAACTTTTGATATTTGTCAAGCTCATCTGGCCGGGCTTGTATCACATGTTAGGATGAAAAGCGGGCAGGGCTCAAAAAATTTCAAAGAATAGGATATAATCACCAAAATTCTAAAAAAAGATTCACATATGAGCCCAATAGAACGTGTAAAAGCAGCGATAGAAGAGATAAAAAAAGGCAACATGGTCATCATGATGGACGATGAAGACCGCGAAAACGAGGGGGATCTTGTCTATGCATCCACCTTTTCAACACCGGCGCATGTCAACTTTATGGCGACGCATGCCAAAGGCCTGATCTGTGTGGCGATCTCCAAGGACATCGCTTCGAGACTGGAGCTGAACCCTATGGTCAGCTCCAACACCTCCATGCACGAGACGGCGTTTACCGTTTCTGTTGACGCGGCCGAGGCGATTACAGGCATCTCCGCTTCTGAGCGCGACATGACGATCAAGATCCTGGCCAATCCGCTAAGTCGAGCGAGCGAACTGGTTAAGCCGGGGCATATCTTTCCTCTGATTGCAAAAGAGGGCGGCACCTTGATCCGCACGGGGCATACCGAAGGTTCAGTTGATCTTTGTCGTCTCGCCGGTTTGGCCGAATCCTCGGTAATATGCGAGATTATGAAAGATGACGGGACGATGGCGCGGCGCGACGATCTTGAAGAGTTTTCCAAGAAGCACAATCAGAAGATAGTCTATATCTCCGATATCGTTGAGTACCGACTCGCCAACGAGAGTCTTATCAAAAGTGCGCACGAAGAGGAGAGCGAGTTTTTCGGTGTCAAGGTCAAAAAGCACTCTTTTGTGGACCATGAAGGCATAGAGCACACGGCCATCGTCTTCCACGGTGTCGGCGAAACGGCCAATGTTAAGGTGCACAACATCATCCCCGACATCGAGCTTCTCTCCAACGGTCCCAAATATGAGCAGCTTATCGACTCGATCAACTACCTCAAGCTCAACAGCGGTGCTTTGGTCTTCATCAACAAGCCTGATCATCAGCACAGTTCGATGAAAGAGTATGGCATCGGCGCGCAGATCCTCAAAAGCCTCGGCATCAAGAATATGCGTCTTCTGACGAGCATGAGACACACAGACTTCATCGGACTCTCGGGCTTCGGGCTTGAAGTGGCTGAACTTATCGATCCCACAGAGTAACCTTTTTTTGCCGCTATAGCATCTCCTGTGGCGGCAATTCCTCAGCCTTCAATCTTATCCCAAGCCGTTTTTTGGTATTCTTTTAAGAATTAATATATGAGGACAAGAGATGGCAGAACGTAAAATCATTATACTCGACACCGAGACGACAGGGATACTCGAAGAGGACAGGATCATTCAGCTGAGCTATTTGGTCTGTGATGATGAGGGCAGGGTCGAAGAGGTCCATAATGAGTACTGCCTGGCACCCTTGCCGAGCAAATTTGACTCCATGGCCATTCACCATATCACGCCCGAGATGATAGAAGGCAAGCCTGCGTGTACCGAACTGAAGGGTTTTGTGCGACTAAACGAGCTCAACTCGCCTGAGAATGTCATCGTCATCCAAAGTGCGGAGTTTGACCTGGGGATGCTGGCCAAAGAGGGCTTCGAGTCCAAGATGCAGCTGATCGACACCTTTAGAATCCACCGCTACTTCTACCATGAAGAGCCGCACGGCCTGCAGTACAACCGATACGCGCTGGGACTGTACAAAAAAGAGGCGGCACAGATGGCCGAACTCGGCGTGCAGATCAATGCGCATGACGCCTTGGGAGATGTGATCGTGCTCAAGAACTTTTACGACCACCTCCGACAAAACCACACGCCCGAACTGATGATCGAGATGTGTTCACAGCCTATTTTGATGGAGATCATGCCTTTTGGAAAACACAAGGGAAGACGCATCGAAGAGGTAGCCCTGGTGGAGCGCAGAAGTCTTGTTTATATGTTTGAGACCTTTGATCTTGATATGGACCTCAGACACAGTTTCAGCCATTATCTCGATGCGATGCAGAGCAAGGCCGATCTTATCATCAGTTTTGGAAAGTACAAGGGCAAGTCGCCCGAAGAGATCGTCAACGAAGACCGCTCTTATCTTGAATGGATGCATAATAAGGCGGAAAATATCGCGCTTGAGTTAAAAGCAGAGATCAAGCGCGTCCTTGACGAGACAAAGAGCCTCTCTTAGACAGAACGTTTCACCCATAAAGTTATGATACAAGGGGAAGGAAGAGGCGTTTTAGCCTCCGTTTGCACAGATAAAGAGAGCTAGTGGTCATACTTCCACAGCTTGTAGTCATTCCAGATCTTTGAGACGTCTTCGCCGTTTTCGCGTGCTTTTTTGATCCAGTAGGTGCACTCTTGTAGGTCGGCTTGAACACCGTCGCCAAAGCAGTAGATTGAACCAAGTGCACTTTGCGCCTGTGAATTGCCCTGTTCTGCCAAAGGTCTCCACAAAGAGATCGCACTTTTATAATCACTGTGCCTGACCGCATCCCACCCTTTTTCATAGTCTCCCGCGCTTAAAGCCGAAGTTAACAGGGCAAGCATTATAAATCTTTTCATATTTTTTCCTCTTTTTTTGTCCACAATCATACTCAATTGCGCGTTTGTGCTTTATTAAAAATAGCCTTGAGGAGCTATTTGGTCCTTTTGGCGTAGAACTCTTCTTTGAACTCGGCGTATCTGTCTGAAAGTATCGCCTCTCTTGCCTGTTTCATTAGAGTAAGGTAGTAGTGGAGGTTGTGAAGTGTGGCCAGTCTGAAGTAGGTGAGCTCTTTGGCACGGAAGAGGTGGGTCAGATAGGTGCGGGTGTAGCGCTTGCAAGTGTAGCAGTCGCACTCGGGATCGATGGGCGCGGTGTCGTTTGCAAACCTTGCACCGCGGATGTTGATCTTTCCAAATGAGGTGAAAAGCGTTCCGTTGCGCGCATTTCGCGTCGGCATTACACAGTCAAACATATCGACTCCGCGGTCGATGTTCTCGATCAGATCCTCAGGCGTTCCCACTCCCATAAGATAGCGCGGTTTGTCGCCTGGCATATACTGAACGGTGTGCTCGACCGTGTCATACATATCCTGATTTGCCTCACCGACGCTGAGTCCGCCTATAGCAAAACCGTCATAGTCCAGGGCGCAGAGTTCACTTGCGGACTTTGTGCGAAAGGCCTTGTCTGTGCCGCCTTGGATGATGGCAAAGATGTTTTGTTCTGTACAGATCCCTTTTGCCTGCTGTGAACGGAAATAGGAGATAGACTCTTCGGCCCAGCGGGTAGTGCGCTCGATGGAGAGTTTTATCCGCTCCTGTGTCGCGGGCAGGGCGACGAGATCGTCAAGGATCATCATGATGTCGCTGCCGAGGTTGGTCTGGATGTCGATCACTTTTTCGGGGGTGAAGAAGTGCTTGCTGCCGTCGATGTGGCTTCTAAACTCGATGCCGTTCTCTTTTGGCTTGGAAATATTGCTCAGGCTGAAGGCCTGAAAACCGCCCGAGTCAGTCAAAAAGCTCTTGGGGTAGGTCGTGAAGCTGTGAAGCCCTCCGCTTTGTGCCACGTTCTCATCTCCAGGGCGCAGATACATATGGTAGGTGTTGGCCAGAATGATCTGCGCACCCAGGATCTCTTCCATGTCATACATGTCCAGCGCCTTTACGCTGCCGACGGTGCCTACGGGCATAAACACAGGTGTCTGTATCGTCGAGTGGGCGGTTTTTATCGTCGCTGCACGGGCTTTTCCACTCTGCGCTTCAAGGGTAAATGTCATAATTATTGTCTTTTTTATTGCAATTATACTACAATCACGCAAAACTAAGGTGAAGGCGAAAGCAGGCGCTTGTTTTAAAGGGAACTATGAAAAAGATATTGATCTTGACTGACGGCAATACCGGAAAACATTTTATCGAACGGGTCGCCGATACCTATACCAGCGAAAATATCTACTATGTTGTTTCTATGGACAAGCTTGATGTTCCCAACGCCAAACCTTCTCAGTTTAAGTTCTACCAGTTCGATCCTACCAGCTTCTACAAGCTCTCAAACCTCCTAAAAATGGACTTCATCCAGGTTATCATCGCCCTTAAAAACTCGATCGATGTTGACCTGAGCATCAAAAATATCCGCGCAGTCAAACATCAATTGCGAATCATACTGCTTGATCGTTGGGGGCTGGAGTTTGACGACCAGAACATCGTGGTTGTCAATACAAACGACCTGATCTCAAGCCGTTTGCTAGACTACCTTCCCAATGTTCCCGTCATCGCGCAGAATGTGGGTCTGGGGGAGGGGGAAATCATGGAGATCCTTGTTCCTTTCGGAAGCTCCTTTGTCTACAGACATATCGAAGCCTTGGAGCAGAAGAATTGGAAAATCGTCGCGATCTACCGCAATCAGCGCCTTATTCTTGCCTCTCCAAAACGGATGATCCAGCCCAACGACCTCCTGCTTCTTGTGGGTGAACCTTCTGTTTTAAAAACAGTCTACCGCGCGATAAAACGCGAGCTCGGCCAGTTTCCCGCGCCTTATGGCAAAAATCTCTATCTCTATATCGATATGGCCACAGAGAGCGAAAAAACACTCCCAAAGCTCATCAAACGTGCAAAACATATCCACAAAAACCTGGGAGACAAGCTCTATATCCGTGTCATCAACGCCTCCGATATTGATATGATTGAAAAGATAAAGGCCCACCGCAGTGAGCGTATCGTTGTCGACATCGACTATACGCAGCAAGATAAAATGGCTATCATACTAAATGATATCAAGAAAATGAACATCGGGCTCGTAATGCTTTCGAGCAAACTTTTTTCAATGCTCAAGATACGCCAGACCCTTTATGACAGCAAGATTCCTGTACTTAAATTGGCGCAGAAGCCCTTCTCAAAGCTCAAAGAGAGCGTTGTTATTCTGACGGACAACAAAGACCTTGAAAAGATATCGACAACAGTCTTTGACATCTCGGCACAACTCTCTTTTAACCTTGAACTCTTTGAGTTTACCCAGGAGAAAAATGAACAAAAAGAGCGTATTGTAGAGCATTATGAAAATTTATCTGTCATCTTTTCAAAGTCGATCAAGATCGTTTCCGAAGAGGCTAATCCTATCCGCTTTTTAAAACAGAAAGAGAACTTTTTGCACTGTCTGCCTTTTTCTGAAAAGATACTCGAGCAGCCCTTTTATTCTCTCTTCTCTACCGACAGCGAGCAGCTTTATCACAGACTGGGCAATTACCACCAGCTTTTTATTCCTACACAGATATAAAAGCGCGGCAGCTTCAAGGCCACCTGCGGCAGATATTTTCAATCTTCTATCTTTTATTTATCACTTTTAAAGCCTTGGCTGAGTATTATATATTTAAAAATTTAAAAGATAAACAATGAACATTGACATTCAGCTCAAGCGTGAAATCGACAACTCCTATCAGGTCCATATCGGCGAACTGCAGAACATGCACATAGATGCAAAAGTGGCGATTATCACCAACCCGAAAGTAAGCGGTCTGCACCTGCACTACCTCCTTGGCAGGCTCTCGGCAAAAGAGATCTATATCATCACGGTTGAAGACGGGGAGCAATTCAAGACCCTCTCGAATGTTGAAAAAATCCTTAATAATATTTTTGAGCACAAGTTTAACCGCTCTTCTGTCCTGATCGCTCTAGGCGGAGGCGTTATCGGCGATATGACCGGTTTTGCCGCCAGCATCTATCAGCGCGGCATTAATTTTATCCAGATCCCCACCACACTGCTCTCTCAGGTCGATGCCAGTGTCGGAGGAAAAACGGGGGTCAACAATGCCTACGGGAAAAACCTGATCGGCACCTTTCACCAGCCCATAGCCGTGTATGTCGATCCGCATTTCCTCTCAACCCTGCCTGAGCGTGAATATGCAGCAGGTATAGCAGAGATCGTGAAGATGGCCATCTGTTTTGACAAGGCCTTCTTTGAGTGGCTTGAGAGTGCAGATCTGCATGATAAAGCAGTGATGCAAGAAGCTATTGCAAAGTCGGTGCAGACGAAAGCGATGGTCATTTCGCAAGATGAGAAAGAGAAGGGACTGCGTGCGGCGCTCAACTACGGACACACCTTTGGGCATGTGATCGAAAACGAGACGGCATATACCCAGTATCTACACGGCGAGACCGTCTCGATCGGCATGGTCATAGCCAATGAACTCGCCTCTCGTCTGGGTCTCATGAACGAAGATGAACTTCAGCGCATCAAAGCGTTTTTGCGTAAATACAAGCTCCCCGTCGACTACACGATATCCGACCTGGATGCCTTCTATACGGCTTTTTTTCTGGACAAGAAGAGCGCGGACTCGGCGATCACCTTTATCCTGCCGGAGCATATCGGCGCGGTTGAACTGCGCGATGATGTCTCAAAAGAGACCGTAATGGATGTGTTGAAAATGTTTGCGGAGAAAAAAAGTGAATAGACTCTTTTTCTTTCTGCTCGCTTTTTCAAGCCTTCTCTTTGCCGAAACAAGCGTGCCGGCAGAGAACAATGCGAGTCAAGAAAAACTCATAGAAGAAAAAGCAAAGCAGGAGCAGGTTGATCTTTTGCGCTCTAAAATCGACAATACCCTCCAGAAACTGGCAAAAGAGGGGGTCTTGTGGCAGAAGAGCTATGACTCCTATACCACCTACCGAAAAGTCGAAAAAGAGCTTCAGGAAGTGCGTGACAACATCAAGAAACTCTCCAAGAAGAAAGGGCCGCGCGAAGAACTGAATGCGCTAGAGACACGCGAACAGATACTGGCAAACCAGATCGAGCTTTTGCAAGGTAAGGATACCACCCCCTTTAAGGACCTGCTCGTTCCCGACGAACTGCCTGAACCGCCCAATGTGACAAATCCGATCGCGATCTTTTCCGCACTCTCGTATGTGAAGCAGATCAACGGAAAGGTGAACGAGTATCTACAAAGAGAGAAGAGCCTCAGTGTATATATTCTTCTTCTGCGCAAAAAGGCCCGCTTGAGCACGGAGCTGTCGCTTCTGACCAAGAGCTATGAGGATATGGAAGCCTCGCTTGAAGACATGCACAAACTTTCGCTCTTTGAGGGCGCCTTCGAGACAGTCAAAAAAGCCTTTGTCGTCTATGAACAACGCGCGGATACTGCGGTCACGCAGGTGGAAAAAGAGATAAAAGCACAGACGCTCAAACTTTTCAATCTGGGCATTATCGTCCTTGTTCTCTTTGTTTTCTTCTTTCTTATCAAGCTGGTGATCAAGAAGTACATCACAGACAACGAGCGGATCTATATGGCGCACAAGATGCTTACCTTTGTGAATGTGACCCTAATCTTTTTGATAGTGGCCTTTTCCTACATAGATAATGCGGGCTATTTTATCACAGTACTGGGTTTTGCCTCTGCGGGTATTGCCATCGCGATGAAAGACTGGTTTATGAGCATTCTGGGCTGGCTTGTCATCGTGCTCGGCGGCGCTGTGCATGTCGGCGACAGGATCAGAGTCGACAAAGAGGGGATGAAATACGTGGGAGACATCCTAGACATCTCACTGCTGCGCATCACCATCCTTGAAGATATCACTCTGACGAGCTATACCGACAACCGCCGTGCGGGACGCATTATCTTTATCCCCAACAACTACATCTTTACGCACATGATCGCCAACTATACCCATGTCTCCTTGAAGACGGTATGGGACGGGATAGACATTATGATCACCTTTGACTCAAACCACAGAAAAGCGATCCATCTGGCCAAGGAGATCGCGCGCAAGTATTCCAAAGGCTACACTGATATCACCCGTACTCAGCTTAACAAACTGCGTAACCGCTATAGCCTGAAAAACACCAATGTTGAGCCGAGGGTCTTCTCCTTTATCGAACCAAACGGGGTCTGTATCAGCGCCTGGTATCTGACCAATGCCTATGCCACGCTGACGCTTCGCAGTACGATCTCTGTCGAGATCGTCGATGCCTTCAATGCGGCCGATGATATTCAGATCGCTTACCCTACACAGACGCTTCATCTCAATGCAAACGAGAAAAAAATGCCCGGGCTTCCCTCGGCCAATCCAAACGAAGGCCCAACGGTGAACTGGTAATGACAAACAAACAAAAAGTATTTATTAAGACCTTTGGGTGCCGGACCAATCTTTTTGATTCTCAGGTCATGCTTTCGCATCTGGAAGATTTTGAGATCATTGAAAACGAGAACGAAGCGGACATCATCATCGTCAACTCCTGCACGGTCACCAACGGTGCGGACAGCGGTGTACGCGGCTATGTCAACTCGGCAAACAAGATGGGTGCGAAGGTCTACCTGACCGGCTGCGGAGCCCACACCAAAGGGGAGTCGCTTTTCAACGCGGACAAGGTCTTCGGAGTCTTCGGCCAATCCGAAAAAGCCAAGATCAACGAGATGCTCAAAAAAGAGACGAAGTTTTATGAGATCGGCGACCTGGACTTCATCGACGATACGGTGGTCGAAGAGTTTATCGGAAAATCGCGTGCTTTCATCAAGATCCAGGAGGGGTGCAATTTCCGCTGTTCTTACTGCATCATCCCCTTTGTGCGCGGCGATGCACGAAGCCACGACGAAGAGAAGATACTCGAGCAGATACGACGCCTCGCGGCTAACGGCTTTGGCGAGTTTGTTCTTACGGGAACCAATGTCGGCTCTTATGGGCAGGGTGAAAAAAGGTCTATGGCGGGACTGCTGAAGCGAATGTCTCAGATCAAAGGCGTTCGCCGTATCCGCATCGGAAGCATGGAGCCTATCCAGATAACGGAAGAGTTCAAAGAGCTCCTGGGCGAGCCATGGCTGGAAAAGCACCTGCATGTCGCCATTCAGCACAGCTCCCAGGAGATGCTACGCATCATGAACAGAAGAAACCGTGTCGAGAGCGACATAAAACTTCTCAATGAGCTCTCTCAAAAAGGTTTTGCTCTGGGAACAGACTTCATCGTCGGTCATCCAGGCGAGACGGATGCTCTATGGAAAGAGGCAATGGAAAACCTTAAGCAGATGCCTTTAACCCATGTCCATGCCTTTACCTATTCTAAACGTGACGGGACGCCCTCTGCGACGATGAAGGGCGAGATCAACGGCCTTGTTTCAAAAGAGCGGATGCTTGAGCTTAACGCCTTGATCACGGCGAACAATCTTGATTTCAGACAAAAGCACCGCGTTCCTCTGGAGGTCTTAATAGAGAGTGAAAAAGGGAACATCTACGCCGGTCTGGACCAGTTTTTCAACCGTATTGAGGTCGAGTGCGAACATGATCTCAGCGGCAACTGGATCACTATAGAAGAGTATGAGATAAACGAGGAGGCGAACTATGCTAGACTCTAAGACAAACCGCTGGGTACTCTATTTCTCGGCCGGGATACTTCTGGGGCTTTTCCTTTTTGCTCTTTTGCGCGACAACAGCGTAGCGATCACCTTGGATAAAAGCAATGAACTTCTAGAGCAGGGGCTGATAAAACGTGCGATTCTGGCAGATGAGAAGATCTACCTGATAACCGAGGAAGAGACCTATCGAATTCCTACGGTGATGATTGACAAGCACCTTCTTTCGCGCGTTCCTGTTGAGGCAAGTTCAAGCAACTATGTCGTACAGATACTTATGGCTTTGAGCATTATTTTGATCTTTGGCGGAGTACTCTACCGCTTCGGTTTCAAAAAGAAGGCGGAGAGCACAAATCCACCATCATCAAGCAGCTCTTCGCTTGGACTGAGCGATCCTATCTCGCCTTCTCATTCGGACATTACATTCAAAGATGTCGGCGGTATTTCCGGGGTCAAAGAGGAATTGGAAGAGATCATCGATTTTTTGCGTTCTCCCAAAAAGTATAAAAACTTCGGAGCAAAAATGCCGCGAGGAGTTTTGCTGGTCGGGCCTCCGGGTGTGGGAAAGACGATGATCGCCAAGGCTGTTGCCGGCGAAGCGAATGTGCCCTTTTACTACCAAAGTGGAGCCTCATTTGTGCAGATCTATGTCGGTATGGGAGCAAAACGTGTGCGTGAACTCTTTGTCCAGGCCAAGCGGAATGCCCCCTCTATCATCTTTATTGATGAAATTGATGCTGTCGGACGTATGCGAGGCGCAAGCCGGAATGACGAGCGCGAAGCGACGCTGAACCAGCTTTTGACCGAAATGGACGGCTTTGAGGATTCAAGCGGCGTGGTTGTCATCGCCGCGACCAACAAGATCGATGTTCTCGATACCGCACTACTTCGTTCCGGACGTTTCGACCGCCGCATCTTTGTCGATCTTCCTACCGTCGATGAGCGTGAGGCGATCATCGGCAAATATTTTGAAAATCTTCCCCATGACGTCGACATCAAAGAGATCTCACGGATGACCATAGGCTTCAACGGTGCCTCTTTGGCGACACTGGTCAATGAAGCCGCCCTTGAAACGCTTCGCCATGACAAAAAAAGCATCTCGATGGCAGAGGTCCTTGCGGTCAAAGACAAGGTCCTCTTCGGAAAACATAAGGTAAAGAGCTACAGTGCCCAAGAACAGGATCTGCAGGCACTTTATCAGTCGGCCAAGGCACTCAGCGCCTACTGGTTCGAGGTTCCTTTTGAGAAGTTCACGATGGTCAATGACGGCCTGAAACCCTATGACGTCGACCTGGTAAGCAAGCACAAGCTCTTCGCCTACATCAAGGTGATGCTCTCGGGCATGGCGATCTGTGAGATCCACTACGGTGAGCACTCCAGCAATGTGGCTGAAGATCTCAATGAGGCAAAAAAGATCGTTCAGCTGGTCTTGGAAAACTACGCAATGGGCGAACAGATCATCCCTTCGGCGAAAGACAATGCCCATCTGATCAACAAGCTTTATGCGGAGACAAAAGAGTTCTTAGGCGGTATGAGAGCTCAGGTAGAGGCGCTCCAAAGCGAGCTGATTTCCAAAGAGCAGATATATAAAGAACAGATAAAGAAAGTGATGGATGACCTTCTATAGCGGCTTTTCACTTTCGCATGACAAAAGACTTTTTGATCCCTATCTGAAAGCGTCGGAATATACGATCGCGGGTTTTTCCTATGGGGCTATCAGCGCCTTCGAAGAGGCCCTGAAGAGCGAAAAACGCATCGACACGCTGCAGCTCTTTTCGCCCGCTTTTTTTCAGGACAAGAACGAAAAATTTAAACGTATGCAGCTGATCTATTTTCTAAAAGAGAAGCAGGCCTATCTGAAGAATTTTTTGAGTTCATGCTTTTCCCCCGCGCCCATTGACGAGAGCGTTGTTATGGAGCAGGGCAGTGAAGAACAGCTTCGCGAACTGCTCTATTATGAGTGGAAAACGGACAAACTCAAAGCCTTGAAAGACAGAGGCGTTGAAATAGAGGTCTATCTGGGGAGCGAAGACCGGATCATTGACCCGAAAAAATCAAAGGCATTTTTTCTGCCTTTCGCGACGACCTATATGATAAACCGCGCAGGACACACACTACAGACAAAGGAAAAACAATGAGCAAGATTAAGATTGGGATTATCACCGCCTCGGACCGCGCGAGCGCAGGCGTGTACGAAGACATCTCTGGCAGGGCGATCATCGATACGATGAATGATTATCTCCTCAGCCCCTGGGAAGAGGCCTACCGCTGCATCCCCGACGAGCAGGCAGAGATCGAAAAGGCGATGATCGAGCTTTGCGACAAAGAGGGGTGTTGCCTCGTGGTGACGACAGGTGGAACGGGTCCCGCCCCGCGCGACGTGACGCCCGAAGCGACTGAAAATGTCTGCGAAAAGATGATGCCGGGATTTGGCGAGCTGATGCGTCAGGAGAGCCTCAAGTTTGTACCGACGGCGATCTTGTCGCGCCAGACGGCAGGGATACGCGGAAAGTCACTCATCATCAACCTTCCTGGAAAACCGAAGTCGATCCGAGAGTGTCTGGACGCCGTTTTCCCGGCTGTTCCCTACTGTATCGACCTGATCGAAGGACCTTATCTCGAGTGCAACGAAGAGGTAATAAAAGCCTTCCGTCCAAAGGCAAAATAGGCAGAAAAATCACTATATAAAAAACTATATAGTGATTTATATATCGAGTCTGATCCCTACAGGGCAGTGGTCCGAGCCCTCCACCTCTTGGAGAATAAAGGCATCTTCAAGGCATTCGATCAGGTCTTCTGAGATAAAAAAGTAGTCAATTCTCCACCCCACATTTTTGATGCGCGCTCCCGAGCGGTAGGACCACCAGCTGTACTCCTCCTCGCGTTCCCCATGCACATACCTAAAAGTATCGACATAGCCGTGCGCGACGAGCTTGTCCATCCATTCGCGCTCTATCGGCAAAAAGCCCGATGTCTTAGAATTGGCTTTGGGATTTTTAAGGTCGATCTCTTTGTGGGCGGTATTGACATCGCCGCAGATGACGATCGACTTCCCCTCTTCGCGAAGTGCCTGGCAGTGCGTGAAAAAGTCATCATAAAACTTCATCTTGACCTCCAGACGCTCATCGTTTTTCTGCCCATTGGGAAAGTAGACGTTAAAGAGCACAAAGTCGCCAAAGTCCTGCTCGAGAATGCGTCCCTCCCGACCGAGATCGATCTCATGCCTGTTTTTTGTATAAAGTGGTACGCTGCTTGAAAAAGTGGCGGTGCCGGAGTAGCCTTTTTTGTCGGCACTGTTGACGGAGCGGTGGGCATACTCCAGCTCGAAAAGATCGTCCGGGATCTGCTCTTCAAGGGCTTTGATCTCTTGAAGACAGAGGATATCGGGAACTCTTTCATCTATCCATTTGAGCGCTTTTTTAGTGGAGACGGCGCGGATTCCGTTGACGTTCCACGAGATGATTTCTATCGACAAAGGCATTCCTGATATTTTTTATGAATTTTATCCAAGAGGGGGTGTGGATGGGCTTAAGGGCACCTCTAAAAACCCCAGCTGACCTTAATGCTAAACCAAAATAGTTTTATTAGGCTTTTCGGATGAGGCTTGCGATAAAAAGCAATACGACAGCGCCTACAGTGGCCGTGATCAAGGCACCTATCAATCCCGCCACCGCGATGCCCAAAAAGTTAAAGAGGTAGGCGCCAAGCACAGCACCGACAATGCCTACGACAATATTTCCAATGACGCCGAAACCTCTTCCTTTCATAATAATTCCGGCCAGCCAGCCCGCGACAGCGCCGATGGCCAAGATAATGATCAAGCTCTCTAATTGCATGTATTCTCCTGTGTTAATGTCACTCAGTCTATAGGAAAATTGCTTAAGTGCGCCTCTAAGCTTGTACTATAATTAAAAGCCAACAACTACATTGATATCATGATATTATTTTAATTTTTTATATTATAATAGTGCAAATTATGCATTTTGGAGTTGATATGATGGCTAAGACAGAGGTGGAATTATTTAGGTTTGACAGTCGTACAGACTATCTTCCCTACTACACAAAGCATAGCGTTTCCTATAGCAGCGATGAGACGATAGCTGATCTTTTTGAAAAAATAAATTTGATTCAGCCTTTTGGATTTGACAAAGAGGGTGTCTGCAAGATTAACCACT
The DNA here is from genome assembly GCA_014859655.1 of Campylobacterales bacterium. Taxonomy (GTDB): domain Bacteria; phylum Campylobacterota; class Campylobacteria; order Campylobacterales; family Sulfurimonadaceae. The sequence goes on along the minus strand of JACUTT010000011.1, from coordinate 39,452 downwards.
ATTTTTTAAGATCGAGCGAACGCATTGCAGATGTGATAAGCCGATGCGGAGAAACACTCACGATAGGGCCGGCGAGTGAGTTTCTGGTCTATAAAGACCTTCAAATCGACAAAAGCGATCTCGCCTCAAAACTGGACCTGCTTGCACCCTACATGAGCCAGGAGGAGAAAGAGAGCTGCCTTAAACGTACAGAGCTGCACTACTACGCCTCCAACACCCTCAACTACAAACGAGACTACATAGGTGACCATGTCCTTCTGTGTGCGGCCGAGATCATCGAAAAGCACCCTGAAAATGAAAAAGAGATTCTGCGTCTGCTAAGCGATAAGGACAATGGCGTCTGGTACCACTCTTCATTGAAAAACAGACTCTTTAGCTACGACAGTGCAGAAGAAGCAACAATAGAACAGCTTCTGAAAAAGTGTCTCAAAATGTTAAAACCCGAACCAAAATCAAAGATTGGCAAAAAGATCCGTGACTTTTTCCAAAAAGAAAGCCCTCTGCCTGCAGAGGGAACAAACAGGCAGAGCGAAGAAATTTCCGTTCAAGAAAGTCGGGACTTTGCCGGTTTCAATATAGCCACCTACGAGGGGACCGAGCCGGGCACGATCGAGTCTCTTGTTGAAAAAAGCGGTGCCGTCCATATCAATATCCCCTCAAAACATGAAGACATGACCCCATACTCACAGCATGTTGACAAGAACTTCTCTTGCATGATCGCGGGAGACATACTGCTGCAGGCGATGGACAAAAATGCCGACTTTATTCTGGTTAAAAATGAAAAAATGCGTGACTTTTTTGACAAGAACCAAGCAAAGATGTAGCGTCTGACGGGCCGTGAGATAGGCTTAAGCGTCATCTGCCAAGAACAGTTCGTGCAGTTGCTTGAAGGAGAGAGGGACCGCGCAAAACTAGGCTTCGACGATCACAAGGTCAAAATCTCTTTCTTGTAAAACAGCTCCAAGTGCCGCTAAACTATCCACATGGATCTTGTAGTGGTGGTATTCGCCAAATTCCCCTTTCTTTTTTCCATTTTAAAATAAATAATAATATGATTTAACGTATAATTTATGCCTTTCTTTTTATAATGAAAACTCGAAATATCAAAACAACAAAGGAATCAGTATGAAACGATGGCTAACTACAGCAATGGCAGCAGGAATACTCACACTTGGGGGCACATGCAGCAGACGCTGCTGGAACGATGCAAAAAGGCGGCATGGGCATGAACAATCAAGAGATGCAGAATAGACACATGATGCAATATGCTATGCAGCAGCAGAACATGATGGGTATGATGGGTGCTGACGCCCAAAAGAGGATAATGAGCGATCCGGAAATGCAAAAGATGATGAGCGAGCATCAACAAAAGATGCAGCAGGAACAGTTGCGATTCAGAGATACGATGCGAAGAAAGCTAATGAGTGATCCTGAAAATATCCAAATGATGCTTCAAATATGCTCCTAAATCAAGAGGCGTTCAAGAAAACGCTTAACGACAATCCGGAGCTGAAAGAGCAGCTTAAAAAAGTGCTCTAAAGTTTTTAATAAGAGGGAGAAAAAACAGTAAGGCAAAGGCCTTGCTGTTTTCATAGTTAGACGAAGTTTACTTCACTCACGTGATGCTGCAAGCCCAGCTCTTTGCCGGAAATCCCAAACGCGAGTCCTATCATCTGCTGCATATGAAGCACCGGGAGCTTAACCTCACGTCCGACTGCCTTGGAGGCGTGTTCGTACTGGGTGTCAAGCTTGAGGTGACAAAGCGGGCAGGGTGTTACCATCCAGTCAGCATTGTTATCCATGGCTCCCATGATCGCATTGCCGGTCAAGACAGCTGCCGTGTGAGGCGCTTGAAGCTCGGCATGGAAACCGCAGCATTTGTTCTTCTCTGCATAATTAACACTCACGCCGCCGCAGGCCAAGATAAGGTCGTCAAGCGATCGAGGTGCATAGGCATTTTCATGCCCGTTTGACTCTTCGTGTATCTCCGAAGGGCGGATATTATGGCATCCGTAGAAGGGTGCGATATTGAACTGGCTAAGCGGCTTGACTACCATCTTTTTTAAGTTCTCAAGACCAAAATCGTCGATGATCGCGTACAAAAAGTGTTTGATTTCAGACTCGCCTTTGTACTCAAGACCGACTTCGGCAAGCTTCTCATTGACGCGTGCTTTTAGCTCAGGATCTTTGTCGAGACGGCGTTTGGTCATCATCGTGTTGAGCTGACAGGTGTTACAGATCGTGACCATGGTCATGCCGCGTTTTTCCGCATAGCAGATATTGCGCGCATTGAGAACGAGCGACAAAAAGTCGTCAAAATCTTGAAGGTGCGACGCGCCACAGCAGGTCGCTTCTTCCAAGATCTCCAGTTCAATTCCCATCTTTTCAGCGATGGCCATCGTTGACATCATCTGCTCGGGCGTACTTTGACGTGCAGTACAACCGGTAAATAGTGCATATTTCAGTGTAGACATTGTTGTACTCCTTAAAATTTCGCGCTTGACGAAGATTTGACGAGTTTGGCGATCTCATCCATCTTGTCAGATTTTGGAACGATAAACGGATTGATATGCGCCTTGCCTTTGGCGATCATTCTGGCGCCGACTTTGAGGTGTTTGTACATCCCGTAGCCTTTTTCAGAATAGATGACCAGACCGGCCTCATTGAGCTGTCCGTGTTTTGCTATTGAGTCTTTGAAATAGACCGCGTGGCGTGTTGCGATATTGTTTTTGGCTACGCCTGCGCTAAAGACCATGTTGTGAAGCTGAGTGATCTTCTCGATAGGATTGACATCTTTCGGACAGACTTCCGCACACTCCATACATTTGACACAGTCCCACACTCCCTCTTCGGGAGCATTAATGATGTTTAGACGCTCGTTTCCGGCCTCGTCACGTACGTCAGCTTCAAAACGGAAAGCCTTGGCAAAGGCTGCCGGCCCGATGAACTGCTCATTGATCTCAAGCGCAGGACAGGAGTAGTGGCAGGCACCGCACTGTATGCAGTAGTCCGCTTCGTTGAGCGCTTCTGCTTGCTGCGGTGTGACCAGGTTTTCTGTCTCAGGATACTCTTCGATCTCGCTGATCAGGTAAGGTTTGATCTGGTCATGCTTGCTCCAGAAGTCTCCCTTGTCGATGATAAGGTCTTTCATCGCGCGTTTGATGCTCAGCGGCTCAATGACGAGTTCAGTGCCGAATGCGGCTACCAGGCTGAGGACATTCTCTTTACAGGCCAGGATCGCCTTGCCGGCAACCTTAACAGAACAGATACCGCAGATACCGTGGCGGCATGAACGGCGGTAGGAAAGCGAGCCGTCCATCCCCCATTTGATGCGGTTCAAGATGTCAAGCACAACCTCTTCGTGTGTGACTTCCAATTCATAATCGATATAGTTCGGAAGATAGTCAGTTTCAGAGTTGAAACGAAATACCTTGAAGGTAATTTTTTGTGTTTTGATCTCACTCACGTCTCTCTCCTTAGTAGCTTCTGGCTTTAAGTTCATGTTTGCCCAGTATGACGTCCATGTAGTCTAGCTTGATTTTTCCGTCTTTGTCCATGTAGGCCATGGTGTGTTTCAAGAAGTTCTCATCATCACGCGCGGTAAAATCTTCGCGGAAGTGCGCACCCCGGCTCTCTTTGCGTGCCAGAGCACTCTCGACGATGAAGAGCGAGTAATCAAGCATATGTCCAAACTCGATCGCTTCTTGCAGTTCGGTATTGAAGATCTTTGACTTGTCTTCGATACGGATGTTTTTGTAACGTGCCTGCAGCTCTTTCATGATGGCAACTTGTTTGATCAGCGTCTCTTCTGTTCGGAAAACACCGGCATTGTCTGTCATCGACTGTTGCAGCTCGTTGCGAAGAAGAGCGACTTTTTCCGTACCGTTGTTGCTCAGGACCCAGTCGATCTCTTTATTCATAGCGTCCGCGTCAGCCTGTGTGGCTTTGCGCAGTTCGATGCCGTCAATGTCATTGACCATCGACTTGCCGACAAAACGGCCGAAAAGAAGCGCCTCAAGCACAGAGTTCGCGCCCAGTCGGTTCGCACCGTGGACAGAGACACAAGAACATTCGCCCGCTGCGTAGAAGCCCTCTACGAACTCGGTGTTGTTCTTGCGCACATGCCCGTCGACGTCGCAGGGAATACCTCCCATCGAGTAGTGTGCCGTGGCAGAGATAAGGATAGGCTCTTTGATCATGTCAAGGCCCAAGAAGGTGATGGCCAGATCACGAAGCTCAGGAAGTCTCTCCATGATCTTCTCTTTGCCAAGATGCACAAGGTCGATATAGACCGCATCTTTACGCGGACCTACACCGCGGCCTTCGCGGATCTCCTGTATGATAGCACGCGCAACCACGTCGCGAGAAGCAAGCTCCAGCGCGTTAGGCGCATAACGCTCCATAAAACGCTCGCCCTCAGAGTTGAGAAGACGTCCGCCTTCCCCACGCGCTGCCTCAGAGATAAGAACACCGTTTCCGGAGAGTCCCGATGGGTGGAATTGCACAAACTCCATATCTTCAAGTGGAAGTCCATGGCGCGCAACCAGTGAAAGTCCGTCACCTGTGTTGGCGTGGGCATTGGAGTTGATCTTGAAAGCACGTGCATATCCGCCGGTGGCGAACATGACGCTTTTAGCGTTAAAGATCGCTCTTTCGGAGTTACGAATATCATAAGCGGCTACGCCGTATACTTTTCCATCTTCATACAGAAGATCTGCGGCATACCACTCGTCCCAAAAGGTAACACCATGGCGGTTTGCCTGCTCATAGATCGTCTGCAAGAGTGTAAGTCCCGTGCGGTCTTTTGCGAAACAGGCACGCGGTGAGGATTGTCCGCCAAAGGGGCGCTGTGCGATCTTGCCGTCATCCGTACGCGAGAAGGCCGCGCCCATACGCTCGATCCAACGCACCGTTTCCGGGGCATTCTTACACATAAACTCAACCACATCCTGATCGGCCAGGTAGTCAGAACCTTTTACCGTGTCAAACTCGTGCAGTTCAACACTGTCTGCCTCGCTGAATGCCGCATTGATACCGCCTTGAGCAGCCCCTGAGTGTGAACGCAAAGGGTGCAGTTTTGTGATAACCGCGACCTTTTTGCCGGCTTTTTGCAGTTCAAGTGCCGCTGCACAGCCCGCAAGCCCTGCACCAACAATTACCGCATCGTAAGTATAAATAGGAATACTCATTCGCAATTCCTCCGAAAATATTTTTGGTGGATTATAGCTATGCATGGCTTGAAGTAGGTTGAAAGAGGGGAGTTTGTGCTGTTTAGATGGGAGTGTTACTGTTTGAGACATGAAAATAAGCCGGACTAAAAAGCCGGCGCTTGGCAGTGTATACTAGTGCTTCAATCCGCTTTCTGCATGATCACGCAGTTGGGCAATTTTATTGCCGCCCTTGGCACGAGCAGTCGTCAAGATTTCCTTGGCGTGCACAATAGTTTCATCAATCTGCTTGTTCGGTGTCTTGACCACAAACCCGCCGCTTACTGTCAGGCTGATCGTCTCGCCTTTGGGGGCTTTGAACTTTGTTTCTTCGATGTTTTTTCTGATCTGCTCGCAATCTTTGAAAGCGGCATCTTTGGTACTTCTGTTCAAGATGAGAACAAATTGATCATAATCGATACGTCCGAGCACATCGGTATGCTGCTCATACAGCGAAAACATAAAGGCGATTTTCTTGAGGATCTGATTGGCGAGATCTTTTTTGTATCTGTTTTCGATCTCTTTAAAATTGTCAAGGGAGAAAACACATACGGCCAGAATAGGCCCGTTATTGCCCTTCCTGTTGGCAAAACCGTTCAGCAGGCCCTTATAATTATTGATCTCGGTTACAGGGTCGATAAAGGCTGGATTTTCCGTGGCTGTCGGCTTGCGACTCATGCGCTTCGTGATCATCTCTGCCTCTTCGGTCAAAAACATACGTCCCTTGCTTTCAAGATCAACCGAGTAGAGTGTTTTGAGGTCATTGTATATAAAGGAGAGGCGGCGAGTGAACCATAGGGTTGAAAGTATGGAGATTAAAAAAGCCAGATAAACAGCGTACTGGATAAGGGTCAACTTCTGTGACTCATAAACCAGATGCTTCCCTTCGAGTTCAAGGAGTTTGCCTAGATATTCCGCTTGAGCCGTTTCATAGGCCTTAAGGCGCGGCTCAAGATTTTCAATGCTTTGGTCATAATAGGTGTCGGCCGCTTCAATGTAGCGCATCTGCTGGAGACTGAGCGCTTCAAGGTCTTGGGCATACTCTGGCGCATAGGAGTAGACATAATTGCCAAGAATATCAAGTGCCGAGGCATCCTTCATTTTTGTGATATCGAATTTCAGGTTATTGAAAATACTTTTTAGCTTGATATTGCTCAGCTGAATATCCTCGCGGCCAAGGGCATAGGCCTCTTTTATAAGTGCCTTTTGGTGTATCAAAAGGTCTACTTTAGAAATCGACGCGTTAAAACTGAACATAATGACGGCAAGAACGCCAAGAATAACCGAAAGTAGGAGCAGGATTTTGGTGAGATTATTGAATATTGTTTTAATTGACCAGCGCATTTATTTCCTTTAAGGAAAAGATTTTAAACCGCACTGCATTAAATACGACTTAATGCCTCTCTTTAAGGAGGTATCGTCTCATATAAAAGGAAGTTTTGGTACAATTGCCCTTATTATCAGAGGTGACAAAAGAACTATAATGGATGTATTTTTTGAATAAAGAAGATTTTTTCATCTCCTGCTTCCGTTCCAAAAAAATCGGAGACGATGCTGCCATTGTGGACGACTGGATTATCTCAAAAGATGCTTTTTTTGAAAACGTGCATTTTAAGCGGGAATGGTTCAGTCTTGAAGAGATCGCCTACAAGGCAATGCTCGTCAATATTTCAGATGCTGTTGCCATGAATGCCGATCCTTTGTATGCGCTTTTGGCCGTTGCCGTGCCCTCCACACTGCGTCCGGCCGAACTTAAAGAGCTTTTTGGAGGCTTTGATAGAGCGGCCAGAGAGTTTGGCATAGAGATCATCGGCGGCGATACCATATCAAACATCAAGATAGATATCACCGTCACGGTCCTTGCTAAAAGCAAGCGCCCTTTGAAAAGAAGCGGGCTGAAAGAGGGCGATCTTGTAGCCTACACCGGTGAACTTGGAAGTTCAAAAAAAACGCTCAATGCGCTGCTAAGAGGGGTCAAGTCGGTGAGAAGAGGGCGTTTTTATGCACCGAAGCTCCGCCAGAGATTTATTTCCAAGGCTGGCTCGTCGCTTCGCTGCGGCATGGACATCTCGGACGGACTCTTTGCCGATCTGAAAAAACTCTCCCTTGTCAACCGCCTTGGATTTGAGTTTTATAAGCCTATCGACAAAGCCGTGGGCTGCAGCGGAGAAGAGTATGAGATGCTCATTGCTTTTTCGCCGCGGGAGAGAAAAAAAGTGCAGCGAATAGCCAAGGCGACGCGCTGCGCTTTACAAATATTTGCTATAGCAAAACGACAGAACTACAAATCCAAATGCAAGGCACACCACTTTTGAACCGAAACTATTATCTTAATCACTCCTCCATAGACTTCCATTTTGCCCAGTCACCGCGTGACTTTGTTGTGGATGAGATCCCTCTGTACGAGTTTAGCGGCGAGGGCGAGCATCTCGTCTTGCATGTGCGCAAAAAGAACCTGACGACTTGGGAGATGGTCGATATCATCTGCAACACGACCGGATGCAAGGCAAAAGAGGTCGGTACGGCAGGTCTTAAAGACAAAAACGCCCTGACGACTCAGTATATCTCGGTGCCCGCGCGCATAGAAGAGGCGATAAAGAGCTTTGAACATCCCTTGATCAAGATCCTCTCCTCCGTACGCCATAACAACAAGATACGCACTGGCCATCTTAAGGGAAACCGCTTTTTTATCCGTCTGAAAAAAGTTCTACCTCTGTCTGCATTGAAGCTTGACCAGGCGATCAAACACATCTCCAAAGACGGGATGCCCAACTACTTCGGCTATCAGCGTTTCGGCAACGACGGGGACAACTACAAGCTCGGCCGCGAGATCGTCGAGGGGAAACGAAAAGAGAAGAACAAGAAAAAAGCAAGACTTTTCGTCTCGGCCTACCAGAGCCATCTTTTCAATCTCTGGCTGAGCCGCCGCATAGAGATAAGCCGTCTGTGTTCGGGCTTGTCGGCAAACGAAGTTTCCGAGGTTTTAAATCTGGAGCTTTCGCTTGTCAAACGGATACAGAAACAGCCCCATCCTTTTAAAATGCTGCCGGGGGACTTGTGCATGCACTACCCTTATGGTAAAATATTTTACGCTGAAGATCTCGAAGAAGAGGCCAAACTTTTCTCCCAAAAAGACCGTGCCCCGACGGGACTTCTTCCGGGCAAGAAGGTTAAAAAGAGCGAAGATATCGCCCATACGGTAGAAAAAGAGTTTGATACGCCGATGAACGAAGACGGAACACGCCGATATGCCTTCGTCTTTCCCGAAGAGATCGATACCGAGTACAAAGAGGATAAGGCCTGGTACGAGATGCATTTCACCCTGCCTAAGGGCTCCTACGCAACCGTGCTGATCGAGGAACTCGCAAAACGCGAAATCAGAAACTATGAAGAAGGAAACACCATTGAAGAATAGACACATCACCTCCGCACTTTCGCAGATTTTTGGCCGTTTTGCCTCCGCGTCCTTTCCTGCGCCGGTACAGAGCTTTATCAACGCCTCGTATGTAAAACTGATGGGCTTGGATATGGGCGAGTTCCATCCGGCTTCAAGCTATGCCAGCTTAAACCAGCTTTTTACCCGCCACCTCAGAGAGCCGCGCTCTTTCAACAGAGACGGTTCTGTCATGATCTCTCCCTGTGATGCACTGGTCAGCGAATGCGGCAAGATCCATGATTTTTCTTCTTTGCAGGTGAAGGGAATGAAGTACAAGGTCGACGAGCTTTTGGGCTCTTTCATCGACGCGGACAAGAAGCACCGGATCAAAAACGGCCGTTTTATCAACTTCTATCTTTCGCCGAGCGACTACCACCGTTACCACATCCCGCTAAACTGCCGCATTTCAAAAGCTGTGCATATTCCGGGCAAACTCTATCCGGTAAACTTCACCTATCTGAACAAGATGCCCGATCTCTTCATCGAAAACGAAAGGGTGGTCATCGAGTGCTATACCCAAGACGATGAGCTTTTTTACATGGTCCTTGTGGGCGCGCTGAATGTAGGAAGAATGGATGTCTCTTTTGAGCCAAGAATCGTCACCAATGGCGACCTGCGAGAGAGCGTAGCCTATGAGTATAAAGAGCTGTACCTGAACAAGGGCGATGACTTCGGCTGCTTCCAGATGGGCTCGACCATCGTGCTGATCGCTGAGAAAATGGAGATCTTTGTCAAGAGCGGCGAAAAAGTCAGTTTTGCACAAGATATTGCGCAGATGCAAAAGTAGGGAAGAGTGAACCCGGCAGAGAAGTACATACAGGACCTTTTCTCAGACAAGCAGTTTTTTGAAAAAGAAGTAATGCATGTCAATTGCGACGAGGACAGAAAAGAGATCATGGCTTTGATGAGCAAAGAGATCTGCAATGAGAGCGATACCGCTTCGAAGGTTAATTTCTTAAAAATAAAATCGATTGAAGAGCTTGACTTCAGCCGCGTCACCATCTCCCTTGTTCAGATCATTTTGGCTGAACTGCTCTCCTTGCTAAAAGAGAAGAACTACCCTGCGAGCCAGATCGAGACGATCAAAAAGAACAAAGAGCATCTTTCTTTTATCTACATGATCGCGCAGATCTATATGCGGCGTTTTGGCTCGGAGTTCTACAAAGAAGTCATCAACACCTTTTTCGATCTTATCAGTATAGCCGACAAGGCCGACAAGCTTAGTCCCGTTGTAGTAGAGGCTATCAACGGTACCCAAAACAAAAAATCGCTTATGGAACAGCATGGTGGCGGGCAGATACTCTACAGGCCCGAACAGGCGTGGATGCGCGTCAAGCAGGCCAGAGATGACAAAAACAAAAAGATGCAGGTCTATCAGGTCGAAATTGTAAAGCTCATACGAAGAGTAGACCAACTCAAGCTTCAAATATCGGCGATCGCAGCGGCGAGGGTATTGCGACTCGAAGATGTAAAAAATGTCACCCCCTCTCTTTTGCTCGACATGTTTACCGAGGAAGATGACATTCATCTTCACACCAAAAAAACAATGTTCTCCTATGTCAGCACCGGTGAACCTGCCAATGCGCTGATCCAAATTGCGCAGAAAGGCTACACCCAAGCCACTGCTCCACAGGACAAAGAGGACTACAAGAAAATCTCGGAATTTTTCAAAAAGCGCAACAACACAAATACAAAATATTTTATTGATGCGCGTTTTGAAGAGTACAAGCAAGAACTTCTGATAAAAAGCGACCGCTACCGACAGGAGCGCTTAAAACTTCAGACCCTCAGAGAAAGATCTCTCGACAGTTTTGAAAGCACGCTAAAACGCATTAAAGAGACTATGCTCTACAATCTACAGCAGTTCTAGTGGCAGACTTTCCCCTCTTTTTTATTTCTTTTTATTCGATAAAATTGTTAATTATTTACTATCACTGCTCTTTTGTAAAATTGCTTGTAACATCAATCATTAATTAACGGTTCTATTCAACATGCGGCGGACGTAGCGGCATGAGCCATGCAGTTACACCTTAATTTTACTGCATTGTTGTTCGGTTTTTGGGGTCCAGCTCAATAACACTTGAATATCTGCTATACAATTTTATACAGAACATTGACGCAAGCCCTGGCTGGAGGGCTAGAGGTTAAATCTGAAGTGCATGATGTCGCCATCATGGACGATGTACTCTTTGCCTTCAAGACGCATCTTGCCGGCCTCTTTTGCCTTGTTCTCTCCGCCGCAGGCAATGTAGTCGTCATATGCTATGACCTCTGCGCGGATAAAGCCTTTTTCAAAGTCATTGTGGATAACGGCGGCGGCTTTTGGTGCCGTGGTGTTTTTGCGGATCGTCCAGGCACGCACTTCTTTGACGCCGGCAGTGAAGTAGGACATCAGGCCAAGCTTATCAAAACCCTTGCGGATGATCTGCGCAAGACCCGACTCCTCAACACCCAACTCTCTTAAAAACTCGGCAGCCTCATCTTCTTCCAGACCGATGAGCTCCTCTTCGACCTTGGCACAGAGTTTGATTATTTCGCAGTTGTTCTCTTTGGCATGGTTACTCAGTGCAATGACGTACTCATTATCTTCAAGAAGGCCGTCTTCGTCGACGTTGGCACCGTACATGATCTCTTTTGAAGTCAAAAGACGAAGATCTTTATTGAGCTCTCTGAACATATCCGAGTCAAACTGATCGAAGTTGCGCGCAAGGTTTCCATCACCCAGAAACTCCGCAAGTGTGTCCGCAAACTCCATAAGAGCCTGCGCATTTTTGTCCGACTTTGCCTGTTTTCGCAGTCTGTCCGCGCGGTTTTGAAGCACCTCTACATCGGCCAGGATAAGCTCTGTCTCAATGATCTCGACATCACGAAGCGGGTCGATGCTTCCCTCTGTGTGAACGATGTTGTCATCATGAAAACATCGCACGATCTGCAAGATGACTTCAGTCTCACGAATATTGGAAAGAAACTTGTTTCCAAGACCCTCGCCTTTGCTAGCGCCCTTTACAAGGCCTGCAATATCGACGAAGTCAAGCGTAGAGTACTGAATACGCTCAGGCTTGACGATCTTGGCCAGCTCGCCCAAACGCGGGTCCGGTACCGGTACGACAGCCTTGTTCGGCTCTATAGTACAGAAAGGGTAATTTGCAGCTTCTGCGTTTTGTGCCTTTGTAAGCGCGTTGAATGTTGTCGATTTTCCTACATTTGGTAAGCCTACCAGGCCGATACTTAATCCCATAATTTTCCTTTTTTCCTCTTCTTGAGGTGTGTTTTTGAAGTCTTGTGTCTATCAAAGAGATATTTTGCTGTGGACGCGGATTTTCGCGTGCTTGAAATCATTTTTGGAATTATAGCAGGAGTAAGCCAAATTAACCCAAGGGAGTCTTTTTGGTCCTACTTGAGGTTTGAGAGCCAATCCAGAGTCAGGCGTACGCCTGCGCCGCTTGCGCCGTAAGGGTTGTATCCCCAGGCTGATTCAACATAGGCCGGTCCCGCGATATCGAAGTGCATCCACTTCTCTTTGTTCTCTTTTTCGATGAAGTTGTCCAGAAACAGTCCCGCCGTAATAGCGCCGCCGTAGGGCTTGTTGGAGATGTTCGAGATATCGGCGACATCGCTTTTGAGCTGTTTTTTAAGATAACGGTTAAAGGGAAGGGCGCCGACAAGTTCGCCCGTCTTCTGCGCCGAATCGCAAATACTCTCTTTGAGAGATGCCGAGTGTCCCATAATCCCGCTCGTATGCTGGCCCAGCGCCACGACACAAGCACCGGTGAGCGTTGCGTAGTCAAAGATATAGTCTGACTTGACCTTCTCCTGCGCGTAGCAGAGGCAGTCGGCCAGAACAAGCCGTCCCTCTGCGTCCGTGTTTCTTACCTCGATGGTCTTGCCATTTTTGGCGATCAGTACATCGTCGGGCTTGTAGGCATCGCCGCCGATCATGTTTTCGACCGCGCCGATGATGCCGTGCACCTCCACCGGAAGTTTGAGCTCGCTGATGGCTTTCATGATGCCAAGCACTGCACAGGCCCCGCTTTTGTCAAGTTTCATGCTGACCATCGATGCCGCGGGCTTGAGGCTCAAGCCTCCGCTGTCATAGGTCAGTCCCTTGCCGATAAGAGAGATCGTGGCGACAGGATTCTTTGGGGTATAGCTAAGATGGATCAGCTGTGTCTCGTGGCGTGAAGCGCGTCCGACGCAGAGCATCGCATTCATCTTCTCCTCTGCCAGAGCCTCCTCGCCCAGGACTTTTAAAGACATGCCGTTCTGCTCTGAAAGCTCTTTGGCGATCTGAGAAAGTTTGGCAGGATAGATATCTTCAGGCGTCGCATTGACAAGATCGCGGGCAAAATTGGTGGCATTGGCGCAGATCTGGGCATGGAGCAGCTTCGCTTCCAAAAGAGCAAGCTCGCTGTGCTCGTCCTCAAGTGTTCTTGATGAGAAGATGATCTCTTCCAAAAAGAGCGGCGATTTTTCGCTTTTATACTGCTCGAATTTATATCCGCCGAGTAAAAATCCCTCCACAAGGGCGCTAAAGATACCCTCGCTGTTGTTGACATCGTACTGGGCAAGCTTGAGGCTTTTATACTTGTATTTGCTCACTGTTATGATCGCGGTTGCGGCAGCACTTCGAAAAAGATCGTGCTCATTGGCCTCGACACCGACATAGAGGGTTTTAAACTCAGAGAGGTAACAGATCTCATCCTGTTCTGCCTTAAAGCAGAGTTCACTCAGCACTCCCTCGTGCAGAAGTTCGTCCGTGCTCAGGGCGAAGACGAGAGTGAGTTCGGCGCTGACGTCGTAGAGATGGGCATTATTGATAGAAATTTTCATGTGTTTTCCTAATTGTCGAAATTTAAGAGCTCTTTGGCCTGAATCATATCTTTGTCGCCGCGCCCGGAGAGGTTAACGATGATGGTCTGGCCTTTGATGTCTTTGATCTTTTTAAGGTAGGCGATGGCATGCGCGCTCTCAAAGGCGGGAATGATCCCCTCTTTGCGTGAGAGCCAGACAAAGGCGTCCAAGGCTTCCTGGTCAGTTATGGAGTCGTAGGTGACGCTCTTGTTGTCCTTATGGAAGGCGTGTTCAGGCCCGATCCCGGGGTAGTCAAGTCCTGCCGAGATGGAGTGGGCTTCGATGACCTGTCCGTCGCCGTCTTGAAGAAGGTAGGACATCTGTCCGTGAAGGACTCCCGGACGCCCTTTTTTCAAGGATGCACCGTGCTTGTCGGTCTCTATGCCCAGTCCGCCCGCCTCGATGCCGATGCACTCTACCTCTTTGTCTTCCAAAAAGTGCTGAAAGGTTCCGATAGCATTTGAGCCGCCGCCGATGCAGGCGATGACCTTGTCGGGAAGTCTTCCCTCTGCCTCCAGTATCTGCTGGCGTGCCTCATAGCCGATGATGGCCTGAAAATCGCGCACCATCATAGGGTAGGGGTGTGGTCCCGCGACCGTTCCGATGATGTAGAAGGTGTCGCGCGCATTGGTCACCCAGTGGCGGATCGCATCGTTCATCGCGTCTTTGAGCGTCTTGCTTCCGCTCTGTACGGCATGGACCTTCGCGCCCAAGAGCTTCATCCTAAAGACGTTCAACTCTTGTCGGGCTACATCTTTGGCTCCCATAAAGATCTCACACTCCAGCCCAAGTAGCGCAGAGATCGTCGCCGTGGCAACGCCATGCTGTCCTGCGCCCGTTTCGGCAATAACCTTCTTTTTTCCCAGCCGTTTGGCCATGATCCCCTGGGCAATGACATTATTGACCTTGTGCGCACCCGTATGGTTCAGGTCTTCACGTTTGATGTAGATCTTTGCGCCCAGCTCGTCCGAGAGGTTTTGCGCAAAATAGAGCGGGGAAGGGCGGCCGACGTAGTCTTTGAGGTAGTAGTGCACCTCTTTCCAGAAGGTCTCGTCATGGCGAAGCTCTTCGTAGGTCTTTTCAAGCTCAAGTAAAGAAGGCATCAGGGTCTCAGGCACATAGCGCCCGCCGAAGATGCCGAAGTGGCCGTTTGTATCCGGATCGAACTTGCTTTTTGAAGGAATATACATCAACTTTCTCCCAGCACACTGTAAACAGGTGCGATATTTTCTAGTTTTTTGCTGCCGCCCAAAAAGTCAAGGCTCATGATAAAGCAGGATTCGATGCATTTTCCGCCCGATTTCTCTATCAGGTTGGCTGCGGCAAAGGCCGTTCCGCCGGTCGCGATAAGGTCGTCGATCAAGAGCACGCGGGCATCTTTGATTCCTCTGAAGGCATCGATATGGATCTCGACCTCGTCAAAGCCATACTCCAGCGAATACTTTTCCGAGATGGTGGTGTAGGGAAGTTTCCCTTTTTTGCGCACAGGCACAAATCCCACCCCCAGATCGCGTGCCAGGGCTGCACCGAAAATAAAACCGCGAGCGTCAATCCCGGCAACAAAGTCAAGCTCCATAGAGATGTAGCGCTCTTTGAGATGGTCCATCAAAAGCCCAAAGGCCTCGGCATTGTTCAAAATGGTTGAGATGTCTTTAAAGATGATTCCCGGTTTTGGAAAATCGGGAATCTCGCGGATGGCGTCGGTTATAATCTTTCTCTCTTCACTCTTAAGCATTGGGAATTACCTTTTATATCAAATAATATGATGCTATAGCAGGGCGTCGATGCGTCCCTCTAGCTCTTTGATCTTGCTTCGCAGTTTGTCTGTCTCTACACGGTGCTGAGAGTTTCTCTGCTTTAAGACCTTCAGTTCGTTTCTGAGTTTGTTGAGTTCGTCTGTCAGGATATCCACGTTGCCCAAAGAGCGCTGCAGCTGTATCTGGTACTTGCGTATCAGTATCTCCGCCTCTTTGAGTGTGAGCTTCATTAGTTCGTTGCTTCTTTGCTCTTTGTAGGTGATGTTCTTAAAATAGAACATTTTGACAAAAAGAAAGATGGCCGCCAGGGTAACAAAGCTAAGCAAAGACCACTCAAAAAACATAGGTATCCTTAAAACGGTTAGTTAGCCCTTGATGGCTTCTATCTTATCAACACGACCTGCATGGCGGCCGCCTTCAAACTCGGCTTCGCACCAGGCATCGATGATGGACTCTGCCACGCCGACGCCGACAATACGCTCTCCAAAGCACAATACATTCCCATTGTTGTGCGCACGCCCCATTTTGGCGCTATAGGCATCGTGACAGAGTGCCGCGCGAATGCCGTGATGGCGGTTAGCCGCCATGCTCATGCCGATACCCGAGCCGCAGATGAGTATGCCCATGCTCCCCTTGTCTTCAAGCACCTTTTTACACAGCGTTACTGCATAGTCGGGGTAGTCGACGCGCTCCTTGGAGAAGGGACCCAGGTCTATGACCTCATATCCTTTTGACTTTAAGTAGTCACAGGTGTGGTCTTTAAGATCGATTCCTGCGTGGTCTGTTGCCAGGTAATATTTTTGAGTTGACATTTTTTTATCCTAAGAGTAATTTTAATAAAAACTGCACCGGCATTGCCAGCACAAAGAAACGAATCGGCTCGACTACGAGCATGACAACAACGAAGATCATACCGTAGGGCTCCATTTTGATGAAGAACTGCGCTATTTTGACCAGGCCGAACTTCAGGCTCAGATAGGTGACAAAGTGTGCGCCGTCAAACTGCGGTATCGGTAACAGGTTAAAGACAGCAAGCACGACATTGATTAGCAGCAGCATCCACAGAAAATACAGAAGCACAAACTGGTCGGCATTGGCCAGAAGCTCGCGAAACCCAAGGTCATGCGGCATAAGCCCGGTAAAGGCAATCGACGCAAGCACGGCAAGTACCAGGTTGTAGGCGATACCCGCCAAAGAGACCTGCATCGCGGCATTGTAGCCGCCATTATTGATCACGATACGCGTATTGATCGGAACAGGCTTGGCCCAGCCGAACAGGATGCCCGATTCGCCCCCTAAGAGCATAGGGATGAAGTACATCATCGCCGGTACGGCAATCGTACCAAACAGATCGATGTGTACTATGGGATTGAGGCTTAAGCGGCCCATATCCTTGGCGGTGCTGTCTCCGTATTTATACGCGACCCAGCCATGCATGATCTCGTGTCCGATAACCGCAATGACCAAGGCGGCGATGGCCGTGAGGATTTTGACGATATCTATACTGTCCAATTAAAATATCCCCTTGTCTTTTTTGCCATTCTCGTTTTCGGCGCGCTTGATATACGCATCGCCTTCGAGATCAGTAGGTGTTTTACCCATTCTGTCCCATCTTATCTCATACTTGTCGTTGATACTGAAGTAGACAAACCAGGGCGTACCCTCCACTAGACCGTAAGGCACCGGCCCCCAAAAACGGCTGTCATTAGAGTGATCCCGGTTGTCACCCATCATGAAGTACTCATTTTCTGGAACAACAAAGGGTGGCGTGAAGAAGATCGGCATAGGATGCGTGCCGTCATTGACGACGGAAGGATCATGATGGATGCCTGCATGCTTCGCCGCATAGGGATTTTTTATCCAGAGCTTGCCTGAGGCTTCGACGATCTGTTCTGGAGCATAATGCTCTTGTATGAACCCATCCCCTTCATGCGGATGAAGATAGAGATTCTTCTCATGGATAAACAGCTCGTCACCCGGCAGGGCAACGCAGCGCTTCACATAATGAAAGCTCGGGTTTTCAGGGTATCTGAAGATGACGATATCGCCGCGTTCGGGCGTGTCGCCATCATAGATATGCCCGTCAGTTCCCGGGATAAGCGGGATCTCTAAAAATGGCAAGTGCGGTGTGGAGATGCCGTAGGCGAACTTTTTGGCAAAGAGGTGGTCACCGATAAGAAGCGAATTTTTCATCGAACCGCTGGGGATTCTGAAAGCCTGTGCGATAAAAAAGATGACGAACAGGACGATGATGACGGTGCCTGTCCATGAATTGGAGAATTTATAAGCCTTGTGGGCAAACTTTTTTGCTTTTTCTTTCATTATTGATTACCCTTGGCGTTTTTTTGCGGATTCTACGGTGTTACGAAGCAGCATGGCAATGGTCATCGGACCGACACCGCCAGGAACGGGCGTGATATAGGAGGCTTTTTCACTCACCTTCTCAAAGTCTACGTCTCCGACAAGGCGGCCGTCTTCGGTGCGGTTGATCCCGATATCGATGATGATAGCGCCTTCTTTGACCATATCTTCCGTAATAAGGTTGATGACACCGACGCCGACAAGCAGGATGTCTGCGTTGCGGGTGTGGGCCTTAAGATCTTTTGTAAAGATGTGGCAGATATCGACCGTCGCGTTGGCATTCAAAAGCAGGCTCGCCATCGGTTTCCCGACGATATTGGAAGCGCCGACGACGCAGGCGTTCATCCCCTTGACGTCTATTTTGTACGCTTCGAGCAGTTCCATCACACCCAGTGGAGTGCAGGGAACAAAACCCTCCAGGCCTGTCGTCAGGCGGCCGACATTAAAGGGGTGAAAGCCGTCCACATCCTTATGGGGAGAAACCAGCTCCAGAAGTTTTGTCGTGTCGATCTGCTCAGGCAGAGGAAGCTGGATAAGGATGCCGTCGATGTTTGGATTGAGGTTCATCATCTCTATGGTCTTCTCGATCGCATCTTGGGAAATGTCGGCAGGCATTTCGTGGGTCACGGAGTAGAAACCGACCTTATCACAGGCCTTTTTTTTCATGGCGACATAGGCATGGCTTGCGGGATCATTTCCGACAAGGATTACCGCTAGTCCGGGGGTTCGGCCGGTTTTTTTCCTAAGCTCTGTTACCTCGAGCGCCACCTCTTCTTGTATTTTCGATGAAAGTGCTTTGCCATCAAGAATCTGCATCAATACCTCATATTTAGAATATTTTTGTTATCATATCCGCATTACACTAAAAGGGCGCTTTGAATGCGGTTTAGCTTCTTTATCTTAACGCTTTGTCTGTGTGTTTTTGCCAAAGAAAAAGACTCTTTTATCACCGCAGAAGAGTACGCACAACATCTGTACAAAAATCCCCGCGGGATCGGCTGTGACAAATGCCACGGACCAAACGGCGAGGGGATGGTCATTGCCAACTACCTACACAAGGGCAAAAAAAGAGTCCTCAAGACCGATTCGATCAAGCATCTCACTCTAGAGCAGTTCAAAGCAGCCCTCGAAGAGAAAAACGGTCTGATGCCAAAATACTTTCTCACACGCAGCGAGGTCAAGACCCTTTACGACTATCTATATGAGGCAAAGGAGTAGGGATGTTTATTGCTCAGCCCGAACGCCTGGAAAAGATTGTCAGGACAAATGACATCAAGGCTCTCGAGCAGCTTCTTCACCCCAACAACCGCATACAAAATAAGATTCAGGCCTTCAGATCGGCGCTGATGCTCTCCGCACACAATCTAAAGCATCTAATGAAGATCGACACCCTCAAGAGCGACTGCATCATACTCAACCTTGAAGACGGCGTCTCGGCGGAACAAAAACCGATGGCACTGAGACTCTGCGCCTACTTTTTATCCAAGATACCTCAGCACCCGAAAAAACTCGTCGTCCGTGTCAATGCGATAGACGAGGGCGGGCTTGAAGAGATTGCTTTTTTGAATGCGTACAAACCTGATGCCATCCGCATCCCCAAGATCAAAACGCTTCATGATGTCGAGCGTGTGCTGGAGGTTCTTGACGAAAACATAGAGCTGCATCTGAGCATCGAGACAAAAGAGGCCTGGGAAAACCTCAGATCGCTACAGCACAAGTCAAGAGTAAAGGCCGTCTATCTGGGCATCCTGGACCTCCTGGCCGACCTGGGATTGAACCACAGTATTATCGTGCCCGAAAATCCGACGCTTCACTATTTGCTTGCAGAGTTTTTGATCTCGGCAAAACTCATCGGTGCACATCCTGTCTCCTTCGTCTACCAAGAGCATCAGAATATGGCAGAGTTTCGCAAATGGCTGCAGCTTGAAAAGATGATGGGCTTTGCTTCCAAAGGGTGCATCTCTCCTTCGCAGGCGGACGAAGCGATGAAGTGTTTTGAGCTCAAAGACAAAGAGCTGGAAAGAGCGCAGTATATCATTGAACTTTTTGAAAAGATGAAAGAGCAGGGCGTGACCGGCTTTTCGGACAAGAAGTACGGTTTTATCGACGAGCCGATCTACAAAGGGGCCTTAAAGCTCCTGCAAAAGAGCTAAACTAAGCCGTGCTGTGCTGTAGCGACTGCGGACTGGTCATGCACGACGACCCTTCTGCTAAAGAGATCCACTGTCCGCGCTGTGATAACTGCGTCCGAAAAAAGTCCTGCCCTCTTGCTTTCTCGTTGGGTCTTGCAATTGCCGCTTTGATCATGTTCATTCCAGCAATAAGTCTGCCTATCTTAACCTTCGAACTTGGCAATGACGCACAGCAAGGCACGACGCTCAGCGCCTTGTACTATTTTTATAATGATGGTTATCCTGAACTGAGTCTGCTGGTCTTTTTGACGACGGTACTGGCACCCTTTGTGCAGATCATTATTTCTCTTTTGCTGTATTTTCCCTTAAACAGAAACATAAAGCCAAAACAGATGAAGATCTATTTTAAGATCTTGTATCATGTGCGTCACTGGGTGATGCTCGATATCTATGTCATTGCTGTTTTGATCACCTACATCAAGCTTAGCGCAATCTCAGAGCTTCTGTACGGAGCAGGCATCGTGATGTTTGTTTTTTTGATGCTTTTCAGTTTTATGTTAAGATACTGTTTTTCTGCCACTGCACTCTGGAAGGCCTATCATGACGCACGATGACCTCAGCATGGACAAGGCCTTCTGTCTGCACTGCAAACACCTCTCTAGCGCACAACTGCATATCTGTCCCGTCTGCAATGAGCCTTTGCGGCAGCGAAAAAAGAACTCTATTTCGCGCACCTGGGCACTCTCTTTGGCGGCACTGTGTTTTTTCATTCCGGCAAACATCTTTCCTATCATGAAGACTCTTTCTATTACAACCTATGAGAACAACACGATTTTGGACGGGGTCTTCTATTTTTACAAAAACGGGGAATTTTTTGTCGGTACGGTTGTCTTTATCGCCAGTATCTTTATCCCCGCGGTAAAGATGCTTGTGCTTTTTTTCCTGCTCTTATCGGTGAAAATAGGCTCGCGCTGGAGGCGTGAAGAGAAGAACAGCCTCTATAAAGCGATCCATCTGATCGGCAGATGGTCTATGCTCGATATTTTTGTTATCGGCTTAATGGTCTCCTTGGTACAATTTGGAGAGATTGCTGTCGTCACAACGGGTTATGCCGCCCCATCTTTTGCTGCAATGGTGATCTTGACGCTATTGGCGACCGAGAGCTTTGATACGCGACTATTATGGGATGAAAAAGGAAAAAAATGAACGAAAACGACGCCCTGCCGCGCGGCTTGAGAAAAGAGGAGAGGGGTATCTCTTTAGTCTGGGTTGCTCCGATTGTCGCCATCTTGATTACAGCAGGTATTATCTGGGAAAGCTACATCAATGCCGGCGCACGTATCACCATTGTCATTGAAAACGGCGAGGGGATCAAAGACGGCAAGACGGCAATTATGTACAAGGGGATCAAAATCGGCGTTGTCGAGGATATCCGCATAATGCCCGATGATGTCTCCATGCTCGAAATTACGGCACTGATCGACAAAGAGTCTTCCGATGGCATTACGCGAGAGGGAAATCAATTTTGGAAGGTCGCTCCCAAGGTGAGCATCACCGAAGTCTCCGGTCTGGATACGATAATAAGCGGCGTCTATATTGCCGTTATGCCTGCCGCAAACTCTAACGAAGAACTAATGTCCCGTCCTTATCAAGACCATTTTATAGCCCTCGACTCGCCTCCTGTAGACATCTTTGATCCCGGACTCTCTCTTATAGTGAGCGCCGCGGACAAAGGCGATGTTTCCATCGGAGCACCTGTTTTATACAAGAAGCAGGCCATCGGTATCGTAGAAGATAAAAAACTCTCAACAGACGGAGAGGGCGTTGATCTGTATCTGCGTATACAGAGCCGGTACGCCGACCTTATCCATGAAAAATCCGTCTTTTCGAAGATGGACGCACTTCAGGTCAAGGCAAGTCTGAGCGGGCTGACGCTGAAGATGGGCTCTTTTACCTCCTTTCTTTCCGGCGGTATCAATGTGAGCAATACCCAAGACACCTTCGCCTCCCCGAAGGTTAAGCAAAAGCAGCTTTTTTCTCTTTTTGAGAGTTTTGAAGAGAGCCTTTTGGCTGAAGACGAGGTACATCTGAATATGAAAGAGGGCTCGCACAAACTCGAAGCAGGTCTCTCCAAAGTCTACTATAGAGGGGTCGAAGCAGGTCTTGTCAGCGCACTTGCCTATGACCTGACAAAAGAGGAGACACAGGTTCAGCTGAAACTGCACAAGGAGTTCAGAGTTCTCGCCAATAAGAAGGCCTACTTCTGGCTTGTTGAGCCAAAGATCGGTTTTGATCATGTCGAGGGGCTGGATACGATCATTCGCGGAAACTACATCAACTTCACCACCTCTGACACCAAGGCGAAGCCCAAGAGAGCCTTCACTTTAAATGATAAAAAGCCGCAAAGAGAGGGTGTGCAGGTCCTTCTTCATGCGCGGAACCTTGACAATATACAAGAGGAGATGGGTGTTTTTTATCACGGACTTGAAATCGGCCTGGTCTCTTCTTACGCGATCAGCAAGGAGAAGCAGAGTTTTATAATCGAGCTGGTCATTGAGCCGCAGTACAGAAAGCTCTTGAACGCATCTTCTCTCTTTTGCCATAAAAGCGGGTTTGAACTGAAGGCGGGTTTGGATGGGGTTGAACTTAAATCAGGAAGTCTGGAGACGATCGTGCGCGGCGGCATTGCTATAGAGACGCCAAACTTTCAAGCTGATGCAAGGCTGAAGAAGTCCTACAAGCTTTATGGCAGCGACGCTGAGCTGCGCAAGGCAGAGTACCTGTCCAAAAAAGGGATCTTCCTAAGTCTCATCGCCGATAAACTGGGTTCGCTCAAAGAGGGATCACCCCTATACTACAAACAGATCAGAGTTGGCGAAGTTGTCTCGTACAAATGGAATACACAGACAAAAAATGTCTTGATTGACATCTTTATTATAGATGAGTATGCCAACGAGATCCATGAGGACACGCTCTTTTACAACGCCAGCGGTCTCAATGCCAGTTTCAGCCTAAGCGGCCTGGAGATCAACATGGAGTCTCTCGAGACGATCATGAGCGGCGGCATCTCCTTCTATACCCCCGTGTCACTCGAGGCAAAAACAGCACGCAACCACGAACAGTTCCCTCTTTATGGGAGCAAAGATGCAGCAATGAACCAGTATAAAGACGTGACTCTATACGCCAAAGACTCCTACGGGCTGATCGCCGGAAATACCGTGATGTACAAGAGCGTTGCCGTCGGCCATATTGAGTCGGTAAGCCTGAACAAAGAGGGAGTGGCGCTTCACCTGAAGATCAACAGCAGGCATGCCGATCTGATCAAAGAGGACACGCTTTTTTGGAGCGAGGTCTTTGAGGTCAGCCTGCAAGGTGTTAAAAACTTTTCTGCTGCGCTGAAAGGAACTTATATCGTTATCGAACCCGGGAATTCCGGTAATAAGGGGGAGTACTTTCATCTTATGCCCAAAAAACCCGTAGCACACTTTAAAGAAAAAGGCCTGCGCGTGGTCGTACAGGCACAAAGACTCGGCGGCATACAAGAGAACACGCCGCTGTACTACAGGCAGCTGCGCATCGGCTCCGTCTCGCAGTACCGTTTGAGTGATGACGCCACAGGAGTGGATATAGAGGTTTTTGTCGAGCCCTGCTATGCCCATCTTGTCCGTGCAAACTCCTATTTTTATAATGCAAGCGGGATCTCGGTAGACCTGAGTCTCTCCGGAGCGAAGATCGAAACAGAGAGCCTGGAAAGTATCCTTACCGGCGGCATCGGCGTTGCAACGCCTGATGACGCTGCTGAGCAGGCCAAAGATTCCCAGCTTTTTGTCCTGCACGATGAGATCGACAAAAAGGCTCTGAAATGGGCGCCTAAACTTTACAGCAGCGATCCGATGTGTGAGTAGGAAGGCTTAGGGTCTTCGTCCGCCCAGATAATAGCCGACCTTGTAACGGATAAGTGTCTTCTCTTTTGGCAGGGGATAGCGGTGGTAGGAGTACTCTATCGTCTGCAAGGAGGTGTCGTCGAGGATTTCGAAGCCTGATACGGTGATAATCTTCAGCTCGGAGATATCGCCGTTGGGATGCAGGTAGAACTCGATAATATTAAAGGTGTTGGCATTCAGGTTGCGCGGGATATTTACCGGCCCCAAACGGTTTAGCTGCTCCTGCGTAATTCGGCGCATGATCTCCTGGTTGTCCACAATATACTTCTGCTCTGCCTCAGAGAGTCTCCCAAAAGCCTCTCCGTATGCCTCTTGAATATTGGGACTGATATGTGTTCCCGACTCGGCTTTTTGCTTTTCCTGCTCTTGAGGGGCTTGCTGTTTGGACAGCTTCTCGTACAAAGCGCTCTTTTTTACCGGTGTTTTGGTGATCTCTATCTCTTCGCTTTGTTTTTTTTCAAAATGCTTATATGCCGGTTTTTTAACCTCTTTTTTGGGTGCAGGGGAGGGTGCTGTTTTTTCTGCTTCTTTAGGCAGAGGCTTCTCTTTTTGAGGGGCAGGCTTGCTTTTAGGTGTTTTAGGCACCTCTTTTTCGAGCTGTTTGCCCTTTGGCAAAGGAGGGGCCTGCGTGACGGGCGGGATCTCGTTCTTTATCGCGCCCGGCTTTTCAACGGGTTGCGGCTTCTCTTTTAGAGAGAGTTTGATGCGCTGCTCTTGGGGTTCTTTAGGGGGTTTTGGGGAGATGGACATCAAAAAATACAAGAGCATCAGCACTAAGGCATGAAACATGATAGCAATCAATAATGCTGCGGTACTTCTGTTCATTCGCCAACTTTAACAAAGCCCTCTGCAGGGAAGTTTTCTAGCATTATATCGGTTTAGGATAAATTGTATTTAAAACTTTCAGGCACCCTGTATAAGCTTTTTTGAGGGGGCCTTTGGATATAATTCCCACATTATTTTTTGATAGGAACCTTATGAATACGCAATCAAGTCAAACGGCATTTAATGAAGCGCAAGCGTTGATTCCAGGCGGTGTCAACTCCCCGGTACGGGCCTTTAAAAGCGTCGGCGGTACACCTTTGTTTATTGAAAAAGGCGAGGGCGGGGAGCTTGTTGATATTGACGGAAACCATTACATCGACTATGTGCAGAGCTGGGGACCGCTGATCTTTGGGCATGCGGATGAGACGATCGAAAATGCGGTGATTGCCGCTGTCAAAAAAGGGCTCAGTTTCGGCGCACCGACGCTTGCGGAGACGCAGCTGGCCAAGCTGGTCATTGACCTTATCCCCTCTTTGGAGAAGATCCGTTTTGTCAGCAGCGGAACCGAAGCGGTTATGAGTGCCATCCGTCTTGCACGCGGTTTTACACATAGAGACGACATCATCAAATTTGAAGGGTGCTACCACGGCCATAGTGATTCGCTGCTTGTGCAGGCTGGATCGGGCATGGCGACCTTTGGCACGCCAAGCTCACCGGGCGTACCTGCTGACTTTACAAAGCACACGCTTTTGGCAAAGTACAATGATATCCAAAGCGTCAAAAAATGTTTTGAGCAAAGCAGCGATATTGCCTGTGTTATCATAGAGCCGATCGCGGGGAACATGGGACTTGTGCCTGCAGACAAAGATTTTCTGGCCGAGCTTCGATTCTTGTGTGACGCGCACGGTACGCTTTTGATCTTTGATGAAGTGATGAGCGGCTTCAGAGCAACACTTAGAGGCGCTGAAGATATCACCGGCACAATTCCTGATCTTATCACAATGGGCAAGGTCATCGGCGGCGGCATGCCTGTGGGCGCATTTGGGGGAAAGAAAGAGATCATGTCCCAGCTTTCACCCGAAGGCCCCGTTTATCAGGCCGGAACGCTAAGCGGAAACCCGGTTGCTATGGCAGCGGGGCTGGCGGCGATTGGCAAGCTCAAAGAGAACGCCATCCTTTTTCCCATCTTGCAAAAGCGTGCAGAACGTCTTCTTGAGGGAATGAAAGAGGCAGCTTTGCAAAACGGCATCGCGCTGCAGACAGATGTCCGAGGTTCGATGTTCGGGTTTTTCTTTAATGACAAGCCGGTCAAAGACTTTGACGATGCGCTCAAGAGCGATACGAAGCGTTTTGCCGCCTTTCATGCAGGCATGCTCGAAGAAGGGGTCTATTTTGCCTGTTCGCAGTTTGAGACGGGATTCATTTCCACCGCAACGACCGATGAGATGATCGAAAAGAGTATTCTTGCGGCAAAAAAAGTAATGGGGAGGATCAAGTGAGCGAAGAGAAAAAACCAAGAATAAAACCGATCATAGAGGGAGTCGAGACCCTCTCTTTGGGTGTATCGATCGTTGTCGCCATCTTGATAGGTCTGGGGATCGGGATCGGTCTGCAAAAGCTTTTTGATGTCAAATGGGTGCTTTGGATCGGTGTCTTTATCGGCGTCGCAGCTGCATTTTTGAACATCTTCAAAGCCTACAAAAAACAGATGCGCGAATTTGAAGAGCTCAAGAAGAACAACCCCCGCTATCAGGACCAAAAACCGCTCTATGATGACGAGGACGATGCGTAAGTTACTTTACGGAACACTTCTGCTCACCCTTGTTTGTGCTGCTGTGCTTTTTGTATTGGGGCATTGGCGCTGGTTTTTAAACTTTGAGCTTGCCTTTGTCTCTTCGATGCTGATTCTCTTTGGCACCTTCAGCGGATACCACCGTATGGTTCAAAAACGCCTAGAAGCAGGGGAGGGCAAAGACGAGAGCCTTCTTGATGAGATCGAAGACCCTCACTCGCTCTACGAGGATGAAGAGGCAAAAGAAGAACTGACATCGGCGCAGCTTCTGCACGAAGAGAAAAAACGGCTCAAACAGAGCCGACAGACGCTGAAAAAGACACTCAAGTCAAGTTCAGGCATCTTTTCACTCTGGCGTTTTTTGCCCTATATCGTCTTAGTAATGAGCTTTATCGGCCTAAACAACAACCATATCCTAAGCATCCCGGCTTTTTTACTCGGTCTGGCGGGAGGTATTGTTTTTGCGGTGATCGTATCAAAAGCCTGGATAGAACAGCGCTCTACTCTTGAATAAGCGGGATATTCAGGACTGTTGTCTCTGCTTTAAAATCGACAAAGATATTCATCTCCTCGGCAAGCAGACGGATCTGTGAACTTTTGCTGTTCTTTGCCGCCTCGCTTGTGACCTCGATGGAGAAGAGGGTAAACTTCTTCTCTTCTGTTTTGATGTACTCTCCCACCCTAAAGTAAAGCTTCGTCGTCACCGTCTCTGCCTCGGCGTGCATAGAGTAGATCCTGTTCAGAAGTTTTATAAACCTGTCGGTTCGGAGGCGTATATTGGGGATGGTCGGGTCAAGGTCGAGCAGAAATTTTGTGCTTTTACCAATGGAGCTGGAGCTGATGCACAGATCTATAAGCGCATAAATATTGACGATCTCACCTTCTATTTTGGGCTTGGAGTAGTGGAAAACAGGCAACTGGAAAAGGCGAAGTCCGATCTCCTCCTCATTGTCGTACCCGACCATCAGGGCAAAAAAACGGAAGCGTCCGAACTCCAGGTCCATAAAGCTTGTCTTAAACCCGGTATTTGCATTGGCATAGGTGATGGTAAGCTTAAATAGCTGCGCAGAATCGGCATAGCCCAGAAGGTGCTGTGCCTCGTTGTTCAAAGAGAGGATCTTTCCATTTTGATCAAAAAGAAAATAGGGATTGTAGTCATACTCTATCCACTTTTCGCAAAAATTCATGCGTGGTTTCCTTCAAGATGCCCTGCTGACCGGTAGGAGCCGGCAAATAATTGGTCTTTTTCGTAAAGTTTCTGACTACTCTTCGATATAGTTTTTAAGCTTACGTCCCACTTTGGGGTGTTTGAGCTTTTTAATGGCCGAAGATTCGATTTGGCGCACACGCTCGCGGGTGACATTGAGCTCTTTGCCGATCTCTTCAAGTGTTCGGTCGCTCTCATCATCCATGATCCCAAAGCGCATCTTGATAACCGCTTTTTCTCTTTCGTTGAGCTGTTCGAGAACGCCTTCGATCTGAAGTTTCAGGTCATCTTTCAAGATCGCATCGGAGGGAGAAAGCGAGTTTTTGTCCTCAATAAAATCGCCGAAACGCCCGTCCTCTTCATTTCCGATAGGGGCTTCAAGCGAGATAGGCTCTTTGGTTATCTTGATGACGTTTTTGACTTTTTCTACGCTGAGACCAACCTCTTTTGCGATGGTTTCGACATCAGGCTCTTTTCCCTCTTCCTGAAGGTGTTTACGCATGATCTTGTTGATGCGGTTTATCGTTTCGATCATGTGGATAGGAATACGGATTGTTCTCGCCTGATCGGCTATAGCACGCGAGATCGCCTGGCGGATCCACCATGTCGCGTAGGTAGAGAACTTATACCCTTTTTTGTACTCGAACTTGTCGACGGCCTTCATCAGACCGATATTGCCCTCTTGGATAAGGTCAAGGAAAGGCAGACCACGGTTTGTATAGCGTTTGGCGATCGAGACAACAAGACGCAGGTTTGACTTCGCCATACGCGTCTTTCCGATCTCGGAGATCTCTTTGCCGCGTTTGATCTGTTCCAAAATATCGAGAAGTTTTTCAGGTTCCATGTCAAAGCTGTCTTTTGAGGCTTCTTTGGTCTGGATAAGCTTTTTGATCTCCATATAGGTGCTTACCATCGTCGCTTCGGGCACTTTTGCAGTGACGTCTTCTTTGCTCAGGTCAACGATCTCCTCAAGAAGGGCGATGTGGTTGGTTTTTAGGGTCTCGTTAAAAAGAGGAAGCTTGTATTCAAGGCGTTTGAGTTCTTTGTCAAAACCGTCGTCACTGTGCAGCGCGGTTTCCATAGACTTTACAAGCTCGTTGATGAGTTTTGACGTCGGTCCAAGATCAAGAAGGCACTCTTTGACAAGTTTCTTTTTATAGCTTGCGGTCAAGTGGTGTAGGGTATACTCAAGATCCTCTGTGTCTTCCGTGACCTCTTTGTCGGCGGTTTTCATCCACTCTTTTTTTGCTTTTTCCAGAGCTTTAAAACTTGTTATGACCTTGTCGACACGTTTCTTGTCCTTGACGGTAACATTTGCCTCTTTTTCATCAGCGTCTTCTTCTTCTTCTGTTTCGGTCTCTGAGTCGTCGTCACTGCTTTCGACATCGTCTTCAAAGTTCTTAAAGAGCTCTTTGACCCGGCGCTCTCTGTTGATCAGAGGATCTTTATAGTCAAGAATAAAGTCAATGAGATAAGGAACCGAACAGATTGCGTCAAGAATGATGTTTTCGCCGCTTTCTATACGCTTGGAGATCGAGACCTCTTCTTCTTTGGTCAGAAGTGGGATCTGCCCCATTTCGCGAAGGTACATACGCACAGGAGAATC
Source organism: Campylobacterales bacterium (assembly GCA_014859655.1). Lineage (GTDB taxonomy): Bacteria > Campylobacterota > Campylobacteria > Campylobacterales > Sulfurimonadaceae. The sequence continues at coordinate 10,394 of JACUTT010000011.1, read as the reverse complement.
CGAACGAGACCACTCTAAGAGCTCGCGTTCTTTCATGATGTCAAAGTCTTCATTATTTGCGTCCGCAATCATTTTCTTTTGCGCTGCACGACGGGCATCAGACTCTTGCTTGTTTAAGACCTTGGCATACTCTGAAGAGGGAAAGAGGCATTTTTTGTATTTTTGCGCATGCTTGATAATGTTTTTCACCTGGGCCGAAGTCGGTGCTTTTTCAAACAGCTCTACGATCTCTTCATAAGTGATACAGGTATCAGTGGTATGGCTTGAAAATATTTCTTCTATGTTTTTGTTGAGGTCTTTTGCAGACAATGACGTCTCCTTGCGAGTTGCGGTGTGTTTTATAAAATAAAAATGGATTATACCGAAAACTTTATTAAGCTAAGACAAAAAAACTTATTTAAGCAAGTGAATGGAAAGCTAATTTTATTTCCGGTCATCAGAGTGGAACACCCTTTGCTTAATCAGTCTCATAATACTAAGGAGCACAGATGCAAAATGGATTCTATTCTGCTGCGGGCGGGATGGTTGCGCAGTTTTCACGACTTGACAACATCGCCAACAATCTTGCTAATCTAAACACCAACGGATACAAACGGCAAGATCTGGTCGTTGGAGACTTCTTGCGTCTGTATCAAGAGAAGAGAGATGAACTGCCTCTTGAAAACCACACCAAAGAGGCCGCCAAGTTTACGCACAGAACAGTGGCGCGCGTTCCCCAGGTGATCGACTCCTATCGCGACATGAGTGTCGGAGCATTTCAGCAGACCTCTAACAGTTTTGATGTCGCGCTCAAAGAAGAAAACCTCTTTTTTGCTGTACTGACCCCCGATGGCGTCAAACTGACCAAAGATGGGGCGTTTTCGCTAAATGATCTAGGCGAACTTGTCACAAAACAAGGGCACAGGGTCCTCCCGGCAGATTATGAACAGACGGGCGATTTTATTGAATTTAATGTAGAGGCCAAGAATGTGGAGCTGGACAAAGACGGGAAGTTTTCTTATCTTCTGCCCGGAAACAATCGTTTTGTTGTGGGAAAAGACCTTCTGCTTGTCGAGCCGCAAAACATGAACAGACTCAAGCCCTCTGGTGACAATCTTTTCACACCTGATCTCGCCGACAGACTTGAACCTGTCGTGAACTCCGGAGCCGTTTCGCAAGGCTTCTTGGAAAAAAGCAATGTTAATGCCATCCGCTCGATGGTAGGCATGATCGAGGCCCAGCGGCTGGTGGAAATGTATCAAAAAGCCATGGACACGCAGATGAACGAAATGAACCGCGACACAATTGAAAAACTAGCCTCGACCAAGGCATAAGGACTTAAATTATGATGAGATCACTCTATACAGCTTCGACCGGGATGATGGCGCAACAGCTCCTCATCGACAACACCTCAAACAACATTGCCAATGTCAACACCATCGGCTTCAAGTCCTCTCGTGCAGAGTTTGCCGATCTGATGTATCAGACCTTGGAGTATGCGGGTACAGGCACGTCTCAGGTCACCAAATCGCCCACAGGCATAGAAGTCGGTCTGGGAGTACGCCCGACTGCGATCACAAAAATCTTCACCGAGGGCAACCTGAAACAGACAGCAAACAACCTCGATATTGCTATCACGGGAAAGGGGTTTTTTAAAGTCGAGCTTCCTACGGGAATAGAATCCTACACACGAAACGGCGCATTCAAGCTGGATCAAAATGGGGCCTTGGTAAACTCAGACGGCTATAAGCTTCTTCCTGAGATCGTAGTACCCGATGATGCAACCGACATCAGTATAGGCACAGACGGAATCGTCACGGTCATGCAGCCGGGCCAACCCCAAGGCACTCAGATCGGCCAGATCACGACAATCAACTTTATCAATCCAGCAGGCCTGCACTCTTTAGGAGACACTCTCTATCTTGAGACTGAAGCATCAGGCATTCCGATTGAAGACACCCCGGGCCTGAACGGACTAGGAACACTAAGACAGGGCTTTATCGAGCTTTCAAATGTCCAGCTTGTGGTTGAACTGACCGAGCTCATCACAGGGCAGAGAGCCTACGAGGCTGACTCTAAAGCCATCACGACATCCGATGAAATGCTGCAGACTGTTGTTAATCTCAAACGTTAACACCGGCTAAAAGCAAGCTTCTACTAAGTAATATGATCCTTCCCGGGATCACTTTTAAACTACATTAAACCTCATTTTTGTTAGAATCACGAAAATTTATTTATGCAGGACCTACTAATGCAAACTATTGAAGGTAAAGTCTGGAACTTTGGCAAGGATATCGACACCGATCTTATCATTGCTGCGAGATATTTGAGCACTTCCGTTCCCGAAGAACTTGCCAAACATGTCATGGAAGACGCCGATCCGCAATTCGTAACAAACATGCAAAAGGGCGATATCATCGTTGCCGGCGATAACTTCGGATGCGGTTCGTCCCGAGAACACGCTCCGATCGCACTGAAAGCAGCAGGCGTGGCTGCAGTCATAGCACCGACATTTGCGCGGATCTTCTATCGTAACGCATTTAATATGGGCCTTCCTATTTTCGAGCTCCCCGAGAGTGCTGAGATAAAAGAGGGGCATAAGATAAAGATTGACATGGATGCCGGAACGATCACAGATCTTACCACCGACAATACCTATAAATTCACGCCTATTCCTCCTTTTATGCAAGAGCTTATTGCTGCGGGCGGATTGATGAGTTTCGCACAACAAGAAATACAAAAGGCTAACTAATGGCAAGCTATAAAATTGCGCTGATAAAAGGCGACGGAATCGGTCCGGAGATCATTGATGAGGCGGTTAAGGTACTTGACGCGGTAGCGGCCTGCGAAGGTTTCGAGCTCAACTACGAAGAGGTATTGATGGGCGGGATCGCCTATGATGTCCATGGCGATCCCCTTCCTCAAGAGACGATCACCGTAGCTATGGAGAGTGACGCGGTTCTTTTTGGCGCGATAGGCGGGGAGAAGTGGGACACGCTACCACGCGAAAAACGCCCGGAATCCGGCCTTCTTCGTTTTCGAAAAGAGCTCGGCGTCTTTGCCAATCTCCGTCCTGCGACTGTTTATGACGAACTCATCAACGCCAGCAGTCTAAAGCCCGAGATCATCAAAGGCGTTGACCTTATGGTGGTGCGTGAGCTCATCGGCGGGATCTATTTCGGCGAGCCGAAGGGACGCGATGAGAACAAGGGCTGGAACACGATGGTCTACAGCCGCTTTGAGGTCAACCGCATCGCGCATGTCGCCTTCAAACTCGCCATGCAGCGTGACAAGCGCGTCTGCTCAATTGACAAGGCAAATGTGCTTGATGTTAGCCAACTGTGGAGAGAGGAAGTGGAGGAGGTCGCCAAAGAGTACCCTGAAGTCAAACTTTCTCATATGTATGTCGACAATGCGGCCATGCAGCTTATCCGTGACCCGAAACAGTTCGATGTTATGCTGACCGGAAATATCTTCGGCGATATCTTGAGCGATGAAGCTTCCATGCTTTCGGGCTCTATCGGGCTTCTTCCCTCGGCTTCTGTAGGAAGCAAGGTCGGTGTTTACGAGCCCATCCACGGTTCGGCTCCGGATATCGCAGGGCAGGGGATCGCCAACCCGATCGCCACTATAGCGAGCGCCTCGATGATGCTGCGTTATGCGCTCAAAGAGACAAAGGCTGCAGACAAGATAGATATGGCGATCACCAAGGCGCTCAAAGAGGGGTACCGCACAAAAGACATCAGTATGTATGATGCCAAAGAGGTCTGTTCCACAAGCGAAATGGGCTCGATCATTGCCAACTACGCGGCACAATGCAAACACTAACTCTCGCCAATATCTATGAGCTCCAGGGCCTCAAAGAGGAGGCGCTGGAGATTTATCAAGAGATCTTAAAAAAAGACCCCAACAATGCCGATGCCAAGATCGCCATACGCCGTTTGAGCGGAATGCGGAAAAAATTCCTTGGCTGTAACGAGCAGATGAAAGAGTTTTTTATCACAATGGAAGATCCGATAGAGTTTAATGAATTTGAAAGGTGGCTGTTAAAATTATGGAACTAAAAGACGTTATTTTATCTACGCTCAAAGAGCTGGAGCACCCCAAAGAGCCGGAAAACAGACAAACTCTTCACAAAGAGAACCGCACACCTAATATCTCCTTCGGTCAGGCAAGCCAGGAGGCCTTGGATTCAACACATAATGAGGCTATCTTTTTGAAGAACATGAAAGAGCGGATACATGTCCTTTTTGAAGGCTTTCAGTCGCCAAACAATGCCAACATCGAAGCCAAAGTCGATCTTACGCTTAACTTTTTCGAGTACCTTCTCTCTTCCATCGAAACGCGTTTAAATGAACTGAAAGAGAGTAAATGAACCACTTCCGTATTTTAATAGACTGCGCCGATCAAAAGGGCCTGGTCTTCAAGATTTCAAAGCTTTTTTATGAACTTGAGCTCAACATCTTGTCAAACAACGAATTCGTCGATAGCGAAAATAAAAAATTTTTTATGCGAACAGTGGTCGAAGGTGACATAGAAGAACAGACCCTACAAGAGGCGCTTGAGCGCGTTTTGGATGAAAATGTAAACTTTCATGTTGTCTCTCCTTCGGCTAAAAATATTGTCTTAATGGTGACAAAAGAGTCTCACTGTCTGGGCGATATCCTTATACGTTATGAGGCAGGGGAGCTTGACGCCAATATCATCGGCGTGGTTTCCAATTATGAACTCCTTAAACCCTTAGTGGAGAAGTTCAACATTCCTTTTTACTGCGTCTCGCACGAGGGGCTTGATCGTGAAGCACATGAGGCAAAGGTTTTGGAGTGCTTACGTCAGTTTGAAGAGATCGACTATATCATCTTGGCCAAATACATGCGTATACTGACGTCAAATTTTGTGGATGCTTATCAAGACAGAATCATCAATATCCACCATTCGTTCCTCCCCTCGTTCATAGGGGCAAATCCCTATAAACAGGCGTATGAAAGAGGGGTGAAGATCATTGGTGCAACCGCACACTTTGTAAACAACGACCTGGACGAGGGGCCGATCATCTCCCAAGACGTTATCAGCGTCAGCCATGACCACGGCTGGAAAGATATGCAGCGTTCAGGACGAGACGTTGAGAAGGTAACACTTTCGCGCGCGCTCAAACTCGCACTTGAAGACAGAATATTTGTCCATAAGAATAAAACGGTCATATTCTAGATGCTCAACCTTGTTTTAGTGCACCCTCAGATCCCCAACAATACGGGGGCCATAGGAAGACTCTGTGTTAACACAGGCGCATCTTTGCATCTCATAAAGCCGCTGGGCTTTGACATAAACGAAAAAGCCGTGCGAAGAGCAGGGCTTGATTACTGGCACAAGATCGATCTGCATGTCTGGGAGAATATTGAAGAGTTTTTTGAGCAAAACCCCAGGGCTGCCGAGGGTTTTTTTGCGACCACAAAAACAGACAGACCCTACTTCGAGGCCTCTTTTAAAGAAGGCGACTACCTCTTCTTTGGAAGCGAGACAAAGGGAATTCCAGCAGAACTTCTAGAAAAGCATAAGGACAGATGCATCACTATCCCCATGACAAAAGAGGGCAGGAGTCTAAACCTGGCCATCAGCACGGGGATCGTTCTATATGAAGCGATCAAGCAGAACTTTTCGTCCTATAGGGCTCTAATGTGAAAGCATTTCTAGACATAGCAGTTCCTCTTGCTTTTATACTCTTTCTTCTTTGGATCTTTGCGGGCTACCACGCCTCAAAACGTGATCAAGACAAAAAAGATCTATAAGATTCTCTCTGCCCATGTCTCTAAAGATCTTTCCAGTTTTGAAAACATTGATTCCGCTTTTTTGATTATCTTTGCCATTATCTCTCCTTGTAGGTATTTTTACGTTTAATTGAGATTATTTTATAAATTTATGATAAAAGATCTTATTTATATTTCAAATTGATATATTTTTATGCAATAATATGTCAATAGTTTATCATTACAGTAAAAAGAATGACATTCAGGAGTCTAAGATGAAAAACTTTAATGACATAGTCGAGCAGATCAAAGATGTGGTCTCCTCGGATTTTCCCGGCAGAAAGATCTTTGATAAAGACATCGCGGGTCTGCTCGGTATATCGCAGATGAACTTTGCTACGATGAAAAAGCGGGATAAGATTCCCTACGAGGAGCTTCTGGACTTTTGTGCAAAGCGCTCTATAGCAATCAACTGGCTTCTGTATGGCCAGTCTCCCGAAAGTCTGCTTGAACCGACAAACAAATTCTATATGGTACGTTACTTTTCTGATGTAAGCGCATCTGCGGGAGGAGGTGCTCTGGACAATGACGAGAACTCCGTGCCTATGATGCTCGAGAGAAGTTTTGTTCTCTCCTTGGGAGGCGAGCGCGAGCTTAAGAGTGTTGAGGCTCTGAACGTATCCGGTGACTCCATGGAGCCGACCTTTGCCTACGGAGACATTATCTTCATCAACCGAAGCAAGACAGATATAGGACGTGGAGGCATATTTACCATAAATACGGAACACGGTCTCTTTATCAAAAGACTACAAAAGCGTATTGACGGTAAAATAGACGTTATATCCGACAACAAAGAGTATACAAAACAAACGTTAGAACCGCATGAGCTGACCGTATTGGGTCGTGTTGTCGGGAAATTTGGTTCTATTGATTAAGAGGTTTAGATTGCGGCATTCTTATTTTATCGCCTCTGTTTTATTGGTACTGAGTCTGGGAGGATGCGCTCAAAAATCATTCCTTCAAGAATCAGAGTTCGTCTTAAAAGACCTACAGACTTTCCCTCAATCCGCAGAGGCTTACGTGGACAATATCCGCCTCTATACGCAACTTCTCCCCCTGCAAGAAGCGTATGACAAGAAATATTTTGAGCCTTGGAACTATATCCAGCCGCCCTTTAGTGTAGAGGCTATCTTATGGCCCTATGCCAGCTACACCCATGAAAGAAGTTACGGCATAGACCTACAGCTTATCCCTGCTGAATGGTTTGCCAAGATGTATCATAAAGGCAACTATGAGCATTACGGAATGCTTAATAAAAAAGCCATCTCCCTCTCTTATCTAAATCTGCGAAGCTTTCCCACGGAAAAACCCCTCTACAGAGATCCCGGTCGAGCAGGAGAGGGTTTTCCTTTTGACTATATGCAAAACTCAGGAATACACGCGAATGAACCGCTTTTTGTTTCTCACCTCTCAGAAGAGGGCGATTGGGCCTATGTCTTTACTGCCTATGCGACGGGTTGGGTGCCCCTGCAGAAGATCTCTTTTGTGAGCGACAAGGTGGCTGAGTCTTGGCAAAATGCAAGACAGGTTGAGATCCTGGACGAGTTTTACCCTATCAAAGACCTGCGGGGCGGATTTGTTTTTTACGGCAGAGTCGGAATGCGCTTGCCGCTTGTTTCGATCGAAGAAGAACACTATATCGCCCTGGCGATAACTCCGGGTAAAAACCACTCCCCTGTCTATACGCAGGTCAAGATACCTTTTGATGTCGGGCATGAGGGACAGCTGCTTTTAAACTCCTCCAATTTAAAAAGAACAGTCGATTTGATGCTACGAAGCAATTACGGCTGGGGAGGGCTTTTTCAAGAGAGGGACTGCTCTTCTATGCTTCGCGACCTTTATGCGCCTTTTGGAATATGGCTGCCGAGGAACTCCTCTGAGCAGGCCAAGGCAGGAAGGGTTATCTCGCTTGAGGGTTTGACACTTAAACAGAAAAGGGAGCTTATCATCAAAGAAGGCGTCCCTTTTGAAACGCTTATATACAAACCGGGGCACATCCTGCTCTATCTCGGCATGCATAAAGGAGAGATAGCCGTGCTTCACAATGTCTGGGGCATCAAAACCCTTCAAAACGGAGTAGAAGGAAGAAAAATCATAGGAAAGACGGTGATCACTTCTTTACACATAGGTGAAGAAGTAGAAGGCTACGATCCAGAAAAAGGTCTGCTCTCGCAGATCAGAAGCATTAATATCATCACGCAGTAAGCCGGCAAAAAACTTTGTCAGACGAGCGTATCCAAAAGAGAGCCGAGCATCTCGTCTTTTGTATGTATGGCAGTGGCCTGAAACGCATGCCCGTTTTGCGAAATGATCTGGTCTGTCATCTCTTTTGTAAGATCGGTCTGACTCAAGGCCGAGCCGTTGTCGTCAGATTTTTGAAAATCAGCGCGCACACCGCCTGCTGTTTCCTTGAGCGTGGTCTGTGTTGGAACAAAACCGTCTGTATTGGCATTGGCGATATTATGCGCACTAGCATTGGTGAAGTTTTGATGAGCGATAAGAGAGGAGACGCTAGAAGAAAAATTTACCATGAAAACTCCTTGAATCCAATTATGATATAAGAAAATTCCTGAAAAAGATGTAAGAATAAAAAGTTACAGCTATCAATCGCAGAGAACCCTGTCGCCCCAAGGACCAAGGGTGTCAATGCTTAGTGAAGTTCGGCGTTAAGCTTCACCTCGCGTGTGCTTCGGCGCGCGATAATTGCTCCGTTTGTAGAGTCTTGACGGAAATGAAGGCCGTTGAGACCGGCAAGCTCTTTTCCTTTGAAGACGCTTCCGCTCAGTGTCTTTCCAGGGTTCGCTTCGTTGATCTTTGCAAGTTGCTCTGCTGTGATAGAGACCTTTGTCCCCTCTAAAATAGCCAGTCCCGCGTCAATAATACAGGCGTCACCCAGAGGAATGCCACAGGTAGAGTTTGCGCCTAGAAGTGAGTTTTTGCCCACAGAGATAGGGTTTCCGTCTGTACCGCTAAGCACACCGAGAATAGAAGCGCCGCCGCCGACATCTGAGCCGTCACCCACGATAGCAGAGCTGGAAATGCGCCCTTCTACCATACTCACACCGGTAGTTCCAGCATTGAAGTTGATATATGATGCACCCGGCATCACCGTTGTTCCAGGATGAAGCTGTGCACCAAAACGTACCTTTGACGCCTCAAGGATACGCGTGTTATCAGCAGGTATGATGTGTTGCAAGAAACGCGGGAACTTATCTACAAAGTCGATCTTTGGAAACTCATTGCGCAGTTTGAGTTCAATCTCATTCACACGTAGATACTCAAGGTCTATGGGCGTATTCCCCTGCCATGCAACATTAGAAAGAGCACCAAAGGCACCATTCAGGTTGATGCCTCTGATGGCGACCTTTGCCTGCGAAAGTGCGTAGAGTTTTAGATAAGTTGCCTCAACGCTGACGCAAGGTGCATCCTCAAACAAGAAGACAACACGGAATTCGCCCTCTCTCATCCCCTCGTCCTCAAGCAGCTGGAAAAGCTGAATGATGACCTGGACATTTCTGTGCGCATCACCGGTCGCTTCGGCAAGATAAGGATTGAAGATCTCGATACAACGTTTTACAAACTCAAAGGTAATCTTGCAGCTGACTTCGCTTTGGGTATTGTCGATCTCAATACCGTCTGCTTTGAGCGCTTCAATAAAAACAGCAGCACTGCCAAAGTTCTCATTCCAGTTGATAAGCGGGTAGGTCGCCTGCAAAACCTTTTCATTGCTAAGCTGACTAAGGTCAACACGGCAGATACCAAAAGCGATCGGATCTTTGTAGTTGGGGGCTGATTTGGCTTTTTCAACAAATGCTTTAAATTCTTCTGTCGTTTCAATCATAAATGTGGCTCTCTTTTGTAGGTTTTGCGAATAATACCATAAGGGCCACTAGCTTAAACTTAACCTTTATATATCAGGCAAGTCGCTTGCTTTAGAGCACGGACAAAGTATTTCTTGTTATACTTGCTAAAAATCTATTAGGCACTTCAATGCAAGCGTGGACAAAACTTTTAGAAGAAAACAACTACATCGGCATCAAAAAGCAAATCAAGTCCGGCGGAAACCTCGAAGCCTGCAACGAACATGATGAGAGTGTTTTGGCGCTGGCGATAAAGATGAAATGCGACGAAGAGATTATTGACCTTCTTATCAGTAGCGGAGCAGATATTCATCATTGCGATGAAGAAGGCGTAAGCATGCTTGATTTTGCTATAGCCTATAACAATTATGATCTGGTGAGCAGACTGATAGAAGAGGGGATAAAGGTCAGCGAAACGGAGCGCAAAAGTGGTTTCACACCCCTTATGGGCGCTGTCTGCTATAACCGGTACGAAATACTCAAGCTTCTTTTGAAACAAAATCCCGACCTGCGCGCACGTGATGCCAGCGGTTTTACCGCCTACACCTTCGCCAAAAAGATGCGTAAGCAGAAGATGATGGACATTTTAACGGAGTATGAGGCCTCGTTAAAGTAGGGCAGGCTTAAGAAAAACTGCCTTGGTTTTCTGAAGAAACCAAACGCACTAGACGTGCTTTTCGCTTCTAAAAGAAGCTACCTTGGTTTTCTGAAGAAACCAAACGCACTAGACGTGCTTTTCGCTTCTAAAAGA
>JACUTT010000049.1 GCA_014859655.1 Campylobacterales bacterium | reverse complement strand
TTATAGGAGATTTTTACTTTCATGTCAAGGGTTTTTTGAGGGAATTTTAAAAGTTTTTTTACTATTATAAAAAAAATTATTTTACTCAGGGAGTAATATAGCTCAGGTAAGTATATCCTGTCTCCGGTTCTATTGTTATGGTAGCGGAATTGGCATTTGATGCCAAGGTTATTGTACATGCTGTATGTGTTACGTTAACAGAACTTTGCAGATCAAAATGGGGTCGGCCCAAGTGATCAAAAGCAAATGAGCTGTTCATATTGCCCGTATTGAAACATCCTCCAGCCAAGGTCACTGTGTCAATATCATATTTATTGGATAAAACAACATTCGGGTCTTGTTCTGGACCACTATTGCAGGTTGACGCAGTAATTCTTTTTCGGCTTAAGGGGTCCAGTGCCGCTTCCTCTTTATTAATACCGTTATCATGATTTGTATTGGAGTAAATACTATAGGCGTGCTTATTTCCACTACAGGCCTGAAACTGCATTTGCCACATCTCTTTATACCAAAGTGGGTCTGCATCATCAAACTTATTATCCATCATCGCGAGATGCTGCGTGTACTTTATATGAGAGATAACCTGTTGTGCGGCTTCGTATACATTGTCTCTATCTATACGCGGCAACATCACCGCTGTAATAATTCCAATAACGACGATCACAAAAACAAGTTCGAGCATAGTAAAAGCAGATTTTTTCACAGTGGCACCTTATATGACAATTGCTTATATTATAACACAAGAAGAAAAATAAAGACTAAATTGGGGAAAAAAAGAAAGTTGACCAAGAAAGGGCCAAATGGCCCGGCAGAAGGGATTAGATCTCTTCTGCAAGTTCGACATTGTAAAGAATGTCGGATGTCGGGTGTCGGTACATTGACATTCCAAGACGTTTTTCGTCAAGGATATGGCCGATGAAACCGATTGAACGGCCGATGACGAAGAAGGCATTAAGTGTACCTGCTTCTATAAATCCGTCGATCTCCTCTTCGCTATAGCCAAGAGCACGCCACATATCTACCATCAAGATACCAATAGTACCATCGACGTTTAAGATAAGGTTGTCTTTTTTCGATGTCGTCAGTTTTTCAACTTCGAGAGCAAAGTCAAGAAGAGGCGTCTGAGGGAAAGCTTCCGCTGCAAACTTCTTAAGACCTGAGACACGAAGATCAGGGTTACGTACCGATTTGACGCGGTGACCGATACCGGAGATCGTTTTTCCTTCTTTTTTCATATAGTCAATGAACTCGGCAGGTGTCATCCCGTTGTCGTTCGCATATTTGAAATACTTTGCCGCATCATCGATCGCGCCGCCGAAACGTGGCCCGATAGTGAGAAGACCTGTTACCAGCGAAGAGATAACATCTTTGCCTGCGCGCGCGGTAACTTTTGCATTATGCGCACCCGATACAGCAGGACCATGGTCCGCAACTGTCTTGATCACTGTCTCGATAAACTCGGTTGCCCATTTCGGATAACGTTTTTTGAACCACAGCAGTGAGATAACATCGCCGATACCAAAACCAGTGTCCGGCGTTGCCACAGAGCTGATCGGATAACCCGCATACGTCGCTTCGTCACCACGGTCGTCAGAGATCGTACAAATAAATTCTTTAGCATGGCGTACAGCCGGAACAATTTTTAGTTCAGGCTCAGCGATGTCGATAATGACACCTTCTGCTTTTAGCTTGCTGTAAACTTCTTCGATCTTCTTAGGAAGGTCGTTGAATGATGCCGGCACGTAGATGCCCGCTTCTGCCATAGCAGCATTTTTAGAAGCGGCTGTTTCAGCATCAGCGTTTGCAGAAGCACCTGCATGGCCGAACTGTACGCCTGAGCTAAAGTGTTTCGCGATAGTACCTATACACCAGGCGATAATCGGTTTTTTGATCTGGCCGTTTTTAACCGCTTCGATCACCTTGTACTCTTCCGTACCGCCGACTTCACCCAGAAGGATCATGTATTTCACTTCCGGGTTGCTCTCCATACGAAGAAGGTTGTCGATGAAAACCGAACCTACGAAACGGTCACCGCCGATCGCAACACCCTCTGCAATACCGTCGGCATTAATAGCGATGATGTTTGAAAGTTCGTTAAACAGACCGCCTGAACGTGTGACAAGGCCACAAGAGCCCGCACGGTGTAGTTTAGAGTTGACGATGTTTTCGATCGTACCGCCGACATTTGCGATCTTGAATGCACCCGGAGCGATACCGCCAACCGTTGCCGGCCCGATAACCGTAACACCGGCGTCACGTGCGGCCTGGTTCATACCACGGGCAAGACGCTCAGGTATTCCCTCTGCGGTTACCATGATCGTTCTAAACTGCCCTTTGATCTTGATCGCTTCCATTGTCACATCATACGCTGTACGGAAAGAGGCAAAGTTCAAAAGTACGTCTGCTTTTGGAAACGCAGCGGCTGCTTCTGCCGTGTTTTTAAAAGTCGGGACCATGATCTCATCCGGACCATAGAAAAATTTCTCAAACTTGCTGCTTGAGGTCGGTGCAACGATTGCCGCGACCGAAGGTGTCTTACGAGAAATTGTATAATCGTAATCAAGCATACGCTGGATAGCGCTTGTGTTGTTGTTCCAAAAAATAGCCTGTGTTTCTTTAGTAAATAATGCTGCCATATCTATCCCCTACTTCTCTAGTGCCATACGCACGATGTCTGTAACATGCGTTTCTGGACCGTAAACTTCGATATAAAGACCTAAACGATCTGCTGCTTCTTTGATATCTTTTAGACCCTTCTCGTAGTTAGGTCCTCCGCGACGAACATAGATCTTGACTTTATGCTCTTTCATCTTCTCTACGTTCTCATCGAATGACTGAATAATACCTGTAAATGTTTTTGCAACGTCTGTAAAGTTTGCTATAGCACCGCCGATGATCAGGATCTTCTCGCGGCCTTTTGGATCTTTATGGCGTGTCATCAGGTCGATCAATGTATCGGCATAGAACTTCGTCTCGCCTGTTGTCGGTCCGCCTGAGTATTCGCCGTAATTTGCAAGCTCTTTGACGTCACCCGAAAGGTCAGCGATAGTGTCTGCATAAACAACAGACGCGCCGCCGCCGGCAACCATTGTCCAGATGCGTCCCAGCGGGTTGAGGATAGTCAGCTTAAGTGAGGCGCCTGACTTGGAATCCGCTTCCGCGATCGCTTTTTCTTCAGGAGACTGGTCTTCCATACCAAAGGCTGTCGGATACTCGATATCGCCCCAGGCATCTGTCATCATAAATCCTGCTGTGTCGTCCAGACGTGCCACAAGGTCAAGTATCGCCATCTCATTGTTGTCGAGCATAACGATCGGATTGATCTCAAGATAGGCAAAATTCATATCTCTGTAGAACTTGAAAAACTGGATAGCAAATGAGACAAATGACTCTTTGTCTTTTGCCTGGATATCTGTCGGTACATTAGCGCGGACAGCGTGTTCCATATCAACATCACTCATCGTAATAGGAATAGTGACTTCGTTGACCTTATCGTCCCAGCCCTCTTCAACTTCCATACCGCCCTCAGCCGACATGTAAAGAACATCGTCTTCGCCGACAGTCGTTGCAGAGATATAGTACTCTTGCTCTTGTGCGTGCGGAGTGAACGGCTCAACAATAAAGTGCGTCAAGTGACCATGTTGACCTGAGAGAAGCGTCGTTGTTGCCGCCATCTTCGCATCGATCCATTTGGCAGCTTCTGCCAAAGTGACATCGCCCGGCTTGCTTGTTCTGAAAAGAACAAGGTCATTTTTGCCGCGTTTGCCAAACAACATGTCTGGTTTAGCAACCAATGCTTCTTGTTTCAACCACTCGAAATCGTGTTCTTCGGCTTTTTCGAGTAATTCTTTGCCGCTGGTTACCAATACAGATTTGAATCCGTAGTGAAAACCGCTGAAGTATTTCTCCCAATGTCTTGAGAATATTGCTTTACCGTCGTATTCACGAATCGCTCTTTGAGCCATTGCAACTCCTTAGAAAATATTTAAGAAATTATAGCATTTACCGTTACTTATATATTTATTCTCTCTTTGTTTTTTAAGAATATCTCATTGTTTGTATAATTTCGTAACATAATATTCTGAAATTTTTACATTATTGTATCGTATCGTAACATTTCTACTGACGGCAAAGGGCTTATGCGTATATAGCCAGGTCGAGGCGTCTTCATTGATCCCATAAAATCTCAAACGTAGCTGCAGCCGCTGGTCTTGTGTGCAGAGCGCGGTGATGCCCGATGCTTTAAGTTCATTTGCGAGCTCTTTGACCACATGATTGTTATAGACAAAATGCTTTGAGGGATTTGGGATAAAAAGATAAAGTACCTTGTTCATGTAAATCATCAGTGTGCTAAAGAGCAAAAAGCCCAAGGCCAGCGCGAGCAGGATACGGTAGCCTCTTCTAAACTCTCTTAAGCGTATGCGATACGATGACAGAAAGGTTTTTACCATGATCGGAGTCGCCACCAAAAGATAGGGCGCCAGCTCTTCAAGTTTCATCTGCTGTCTAAATGAGAGAAGAAGCGAAAACAAAAAAGCCGTTGCCCCCAGGTACCATAGAATATTACGCTCCTCTTTAAGGCCTGTGCGGTAAAGCGCATAGATCATATAGATAAACATAAAGGGCGAGAAGATCGCCGCATACAGGCCCAGTGTGTTCAAAAAATAGTTGGTCGGATGGCCGCCGATCTCTATGCCGTAGAGGTACATCGACACCCCAAAGAGGCCGATTGAACTAAACAGAAGAAGTGTTTTTCGTTTTTCCATCGCATAAAAAGAAAATGCCAGGTATAAAAATGCAAAAGAGGGATCAACAAAAACATACAAAGGAAGCAAAACATAGGCAAACCTGCGTTTGTGTTTGTGGGCAAAAAGAAAGAGCAAGAGAAGAAAAAGCACCAAACCCGCGCCATCGACCATGATTGCTGCACTGTTAACTCCGGGAAGCAAAAGGTAGACGATCAGTCCCCACACCTGATCGCTTGGCTTTTTAAACATTGATTTGCTGATGTCATAATACAAAAAAGCCCCGACAGTGTGCATCAGGATCATCGGCAGGCGCAGGGCAAAATCGTTTTGGCCAAAAATAGCCGTAAAGAGATGGAGTATATAATGGAGCAGATTCTGCTCATTAAAGTAGAGATCGGCTTCGTAATAGTTTATGGAGAGTTCAGAGGTAAAAAAAAGGAGGATTAAAGCGTGCGTTGCGACCAGGGCCGAGACGAGATACGCATTTTTAGGCATTTATAGCTTCAAAAAGTTGTTGATCATCTCGTGGCCGTATTCGCTCATGATCGACTCGGGGTGAAACTGTACACCATATATCTTCTCCCCTTTTATCTCCAGGGCCATAATCTCAGCATCGTCCGCGCTTATGGCGGTAACCAGAATACACTCCGGCAGAGACTCTTTTTCAACGATCAGTGAATGGTAGCGTGTCTCTGTAAAGCTTTGCGGAAGCATATCGAAGATCTTTGAATCTTTTTGCTTGAGTATCGTAGAGGTCTTTCCGTGCATCATATTTTTCGCACGGACAACTTTTCCACCGAAGGCCTGGGCAATGCTTTGATGCCCCAGACAGATCCCCAGAATAGGCTTTTTCCCTTTAAAACGTTCGATCACCTCAAGGGTAACTCCCGCGTCGTCCGGTGTCGCCGGCCCAGGCGAAAGAATGATCTTTTCAGGATCCAGCGCCTCGATCTCATCCACGCTCATCTCGTCGTTTCGAATGATCTTCAGGTCAGCACCGAGTTCACGGCAGTACTGGACGATGTTGTAAGTAAAGCTGTCATAATTATCAATCATTAAAATCATGAAGCGATTATAGCCGATTTATTTTTAATTTTATAAAAATTATGATGTATTAGTTTCATCACCAGGCCTTGATCTCGTTATAGAGGCTGTCGCGCTCGACAGGGATGAAGCCTGCATTTTTGATCAGGCCGACGAACTCTTTGAGATCTACGCCAAAGGCGCTTTTCGCACCTGCTGCGGAGTTGATCGACTCTTTTTCGATCGTGCCATCGAGGTCATTGCAGCCGAACTCCTGGGCGACCAGGGCGAGGTTGACCGTTGATGTCACCCAGTAGGCTTTCAGGTTTGCCACATTGTCAAGCAGAAGCCTTGCTATGGCGTAAGTCTTGAGTATCTCTTGTCCGGTGATATCCTCTTTGACATTCAAAAAGTTGTTCTCCGTCTGGTAGACAAGGGGGATGAAACAGTTAAATCCGCCTGTTCTGTCTTGTAGATCGCGGATGCGCATCATGTGATCGATTCGGTGGCGGCGCTCTTCGACGTGGCCGAAGAGCATCGTGACATTTGACTTTCTGCCGCGCTGATGCCACTTCTCATGGATCTGCAGCCACTGATCCGAGGTCACCTTCCCCTTACAGATATAGTCGCGCACCTCTTCGTCAAAGATCTCGGCGCCGCCTCCGGGGAGTGAATCGACCCCGTTTGCTATCATAATGTCAATGATCTCGTCATAGCTCTTGTCGTACTCTTCGCTCAGGAAGTGTATCTCCGCTGCGGTGAGCGCTTTGATGTGCATGGCGGGATATTTCGCCTTGATCTTCGAGAAGACCGTGGTATACCAGTCCAAACCCGTTTCGGGGTTGTGCGCGGAGACGATATGCACCTCAGTGATACCGCGAGAGGCGATATCGTCGACGATCTGCATGATCTCTTCATGTTTCATTGTATAGGGTTTGGGATTTTTGCGGCTGGCGCTGTAGGCGCAGAATTTGCAGACATCTTTGCAGATATTGGTCGGATTGATATGGCGGTTGATATTAAAATAGCTTTTTTTGCCGTGCAAGGCCTTGCGCTTTGCATCCGAGAGTTCGCCAAGCTCAAAAAGATCCATCTCATAAAGCGCCATCGCTTCGTCAAAACCTATGCGCTGTCCCGCTTTTATTTTCTCAATAATGTCCATTTTATAACCATACCGTTCTAGAATTTTGGGGAATTATAGCGTATAATCGCACTATACTTATCAGAAGGCTCACAATGGATTTAGCCCAGCGCATTGAAGATCTTCTCGAAACGAATGCCAAAGATTTTGAGATCTCCAAACTCTTCAAACAGTATATCTCCGAGTACAAAGAGGGGCTAAACAAACTCTTCGAAGAAAATCAGGGAAAAGATTTCCTCGTCAGGCACACCAAACAGCTCGACCACATCGTTGATATGATGTACAAGATCGTCCTTCGAAAAACATTCAAACAGTACGTCCCACTTCGCAACAATATCCCCATCGCTTTTGTCGCACTGGGAAGTTACGGGCGCGAGCAGCTCTGTGTGCACAGCGACATTGACTTGATGATCATATACGAAGAATCCGAGGGCTTCAATATCCAGCATATCATTGAAAAGTTCCTCTATCTGGCCTGGGATGCGGGCTTGAAGCTCGGTCACAGGGTGCATGAATTGAAGGATCTGCAGACAGCTTCAGAACAGGACATCACGATCAAAACTGCTTTTTTCGAGTCGCGTTTGATCACGGGATCTAATTTTTTGTGGATGAGGACAACGCCAAAGCTCAAACAGATCCGTCTTCAAAACCAAAAAGAGTTTATCCTGGCCAAGATAGAAGAGGCCCGTATACGCAGAAACAAGTTTCCCGCCTCCATGCAGCCCAATATCAAGGAGTCCATCGGCGGACTGCGCGATTCGAACTATCTCTTCTGGATCGTTCATACCCTTTATGGGATCAACAATCTAAAAGACCTCAGCGGTACCCTTTTCAGTGACGAGGAGTACCGGGAGTATCGGATGGCACTTGAACTTCTTTTTAGAGTGCGCAGTGCGCTTCACCTTATCGCCCACAAACAGCAGGATATCCTTGTGCTTGAGTATATTCCCGAGGTCACAAAAAAACTCGGCTTCAGCTCTCAGCGCCGGCTTGTGACCAAAACGATGTACGCAATGTGGACGATCAGCCATTTCACCCAGCTCTATGCCCGCAAACTTACCCGCTCTTTTCTTTATAAAAAGCTCAATATTTCTCTGCTGCGCAAAAACCGATTGGCACACGGTATCTACAGACTTGAGAACACTATCTATGTCAGCTTCCAGACCAAGGTATTCAAGCGGACGCAGCTGCTGGAGTTTCTTGCGAGTCTTGAGGATAAGGCGCTGACGTTTGATCCCTCTATCTACCGGGTCATCACTCCAAAAAGTATTCGCGGAAAACTCACCAAAGCCGAACATGCACTGCTTTTGAAACTCTATTCGCGCCGCTATCTGCACTCTATCCTTCAGCTCTTTTTCGAGTGTGGGGTGCTGGGCAATCTTATCCCTCCCTTTACGAAGGTGATGTTTCTGCCGCAATTTGACGGCTACCATACCCATCCTGTCGATATGCACTCGTTGATGTGTATCAAGGCGATGGAGAACATTCAAGACGGTCTTGCTTTGGAGCTGTACAAGAGCTTCAGCCATGAAGAGCGCACGCTGCTGCACATAGTCACGCTTCTGCATGACACAGGAAAAGGACGCAAGCAGGACCACTCCTTGGTCGGTGCCAAACTTTTTAGCGCCTACGCCGGTGATTTTGAAATCTCTTCCGAACTCATCGAGATCGGCACACGCCTGATCAAATACCATGTTGAGATGAGCCGCGTCGCCTTCAGGGAGGATTTTTACCACGAAAATGTACTCTTCGCCTTTGTTTCAAAACTCAGCGATCTTCGCAGCCTAAAGCTTCTCTTTGTACTGACCTATGCCGATATCAACGGTGTCGGCACAAAAAGCTACAACTCCTTTAATGCCAAACTTCTGCGCGAACTCTATTATGCCTGCGTGGAAGCTATCGGCAACAAGGTGATGATAGACGAGGCCGGAAAACGGCGTAAACGCGAAAATGCATTGAAAAAGCATGAGGCTTTCTTGAGCCTAAGTAAAATCGAACAAAAACGTGTGCTCTCCATCCAGTCAAATCTTTTTTTCATCAAAAACAAGCCCCAGGAGATCGTCAACCTCTTTCGCAAGGCGAGTACTCTGGACAAATACACCTATACGATCTCGCATACACCCAACCTCGTGATTGAGATATTTAAAAACATTCCGCTGAACCTGGGCTACCTACTGGGCAAACTCAGCTTTTTAAACATTGCGGCCATGGATATTTTCAAACTCTATGACGATATCAAATATTTCAAGATAGAATTTTCCCAGTCCTTGGGCCAAGAGAGTATAGTTCATGTAAAAGACATTATCGAAGACTCTTTTGACATGAACAAAAAGATCTCCCTCAAGCAGCCGCGGATAAAAGCGGGTGAGATCACCCTTGATTGCGAGCATTCAAACACCTATGCACGCCTGAGTATAGATACCGCGGATCAGCCCGGACTCCTTGCTTATCTGATCAAAACCTTTGATGATGAAGAGATAGATATCGCAACAGCAAAAGTTCATACGATCAAAAATCGTGCACGGGATCAATTCTTAATCGAAAAACACGGAAATATTTGTCATAATGCAGAAAAAATTATAGAAACTATACTAAAAAAGGTTTAAACATGTGTGGAATTGTTGGATATATAGGAAAAAACAGTGTCAAAGACATACTTCTTGATGGGCTAAGCGAGCTTGAATACCGCGGATACGACTCCGCGGGTATCGCCGTGCTTCAAGACAGCAACTTCTCAATCTACAAGGCTGTCGGCAAACTGGAAAATTTAAAGAACAAGACCAAAGAGTTCCATCCAAAAGGCTTTTCGATCGGAATAGGCCATACCCGCTGGGCAACCCACGGCAAGCCGACCGAACTCAACGCCCATCCGCACATTGGCGAAAACTCCTATGTCGTTCATAACGGTATCATTGAAAATTATCAAGAACTCAAGCAGCGCCTCAGCACCGAAGGGGTGCATTTTCTATCACAAACAGATACGGAGGTCATCGTTCACCTTTTCGAGTCCCACCTGAAACGTCTTAAAAGCCCGCTTGAAGCCTTTCGCGCAGCCCTGGATGAACTTCACGGGGCGTATGCGATTTTACTGATCACCAAATCCGCGCCCGATACGATATTTTTCGCCAAAAATGGCTCACCTATGCTCATCGGACTGGGCAAGGATGAAAAACATTTTGCCTCCTCCGACACACCGCTTATCGGCCTGTGCAAGGATGTCATCTATCTTTATGACGGCGAGAACGGCTACCTGACCTCGGATGCTATCGAGGTATTCAGCAAGAGTTACGAGAAGATAACACCGGTACACAAAGCCCTTCCGACCTCCAAACTCTCTGCGCAAAAAGAGGGCTACCGCTTTTTCATGGAAAAGGAGATCTATGAGCAGTCCCAGGTCATCTCGGACACCCTGATGGGTCGCTTAAGCAAAGACACTATTTTGTTCGAGGAGCTGGACGAAAAGCTTTTTGAGGGGATAAATGAGATCAAACTCTGTGCCTGTGGAACTTCCTACCACTCTGCCCTGGCCGCCTCCTATCTTTTCGAGCGTTTTGCCAAGATACGATGTTCGGTCGAGATCGCCAGCGAGTTCCGCTATAAAGAGCCGATGATGAGCAAAGACACCCTCTTTGTCGTCATCAGCCAAAGCGGCGAGACGGCAGACACCCTAGAGACCCTCAAGATGGCGCAGGCTGCGGGACTGAAAACTCTAGTCATCTGCAATGTCGACAACTCCTCTATGGTAAGAGCGGCAGACGCTTCTATTCTCACCCGTGCGGGCATCGAAAAAGGAGTAGCCTCGACGAAAGCCTTTGCAACGCAGATGGTCGTCTTCTGGATGCTCTCGCTCTATCTGGCCAAACTCCGTTCAAGCCTCACCTCGGCGCAGCTTGCAGAACAGATCCTGTTGCTGCGAGAGATCCCGGCTACCGTTGTCGTCAGCGATGATCTGCATGAGAAGATCCGCCGCCTCTCCAAGCGCTACCTGCACGGGCACGGCTTCTTCTTTATCGGCCGCGATGTCTTCTATCCCCTCGCCCTTGAAGGCGCGCTTAAACTCAAAGAGATCTCCTATCTTCACGCAGAGGGATACCCTTCGGGCGAGATGAAGCACGGTCCTATCGCCCTGGCCGATCCAGAACTCTTTACTATCGCGCTGATGCCAGTCAACCTTCTGTATGACAAGACCAAAAGCAATGTCGAAGAGCTCAGCGCGCGTGACAGTACGATCTGCGCAATCTCTGCTGTCGCCTTCGACAAGGCGGATGATTTTATCCAGATCAAAGAGCACAAACACTATATGCATGAGTTTTTTGAGATGATGGTTGTCCTTCAGCTCTTCTCGCTTGAGATCTCCGTGCGTCTTGGAAATGATGTCGATATGCCACGTAATCTGGCCAAAAGTGTTACCGTAGAGTAGAAACCTTATTAAAGGCTTCTACTCCTCCTCTGAAACCTTCTGTTTAAAAATCGTTTAAAGTTTAATTTAATATACTCTTCATAAGAAATACTTATCTTATCACAAAGTTATGATATGAACACGAATAAAAAGATTCTCCTCATTGTTGCCTTGATGCTCATCGGCTTGGCTACCGCTACAATTATCAATGTCGCCATCAACTTCAGAGACTATGCTTATGACAACGCTATAGAAAAGTCCAAGATGACAGCAGGGATCGTGCGTGACGGTCTGACGGCGCACATGGTCAACGGCATCATGGACAAGAGAGAGTTTTTCTTGCGCAACATCGCCGAGTCCAAAGATGTTGAAGACCTCTGGATCGTGCGCTCTGAAAATGTCATTGCACAGTACGGCAAGGGTTTCAAAAACGAGATCAAACGAGACGAAATCGATCAAGAAGTGCTGAAAACGGGAAAAGAGGTGCGTCAAATCACCGAGACTCCGAATAAGGCAATCTTAAGGGTTAGCATCCCCTATAGTGCATCGGCATATGGGAGACCAAACTGTCTTCAGTGCCATGACTCGCAAGAGGGAGAAGTCCTGGGTGCGATCAGCATGGAGTTCAATATCGGCAGTATCCGCCATGCCGGAACGATGACGATTGCCAAAATATTTGGAATCAACCTTATCTTCTTGTTGATCGCTATTTTTGTAACCAACTACTATATCAAGCCCTATATGCACCTTTTCAGCAATCTGCAGCAGGGGATAAAAAAAGCGCATCTGGGTGACTTCACCCATCGTTTCACCACCCGTCTTACTGGTGAGGGGCGAGAGGTGGCCGACGAGATGAATGGCCTGTTTGAAAAGATGCAGGATGCCTTCGGAAGCATAAAAGACCAGCTGCGTACCTTTGTCGCACGCAGCAATATCTCAGACTCAAATCCGTTGCATGAGGCAAGCGCTATCATTCATGAACTTTCCGATATCTACAAGTTTAAAAAGACCATTGAGCTGGACAAAGACAAGTATGTGATTTACGCGCGCATCTACTATCTTTTGGAGACGAAGTTCGAGCTAAACCATTTTGCCATGTATGAGGTCGACCATGCCCGCAAAGAGAGAAATCTTCTTTACATAACAGAAGGGGAGAGTTTTTGCTCCCATCTTGCGGACAAAGATGCCCTTGAATGCCGTGCATTTAGAACCACAACGGACATCATCTCCACAGACTTTCCAAATCTCTGCTCTTCGTGTGTAAGCAAAGAGGAAGTTGAATATATCTGTCTGCCGTTCACTATCAACAACAGCTATTCGCTAGTGCTTTCCATCTCCTCAAAGAGTGCAGAGAAGCTGGGCGAAATCAGCCATAAGATCACGAGTATCAAGAACTATCTTGAAGCAGCAAAACCTGTGATAGAGAGCAAAATCCTTATGGAGATATTGCGTGAGTCCTCTTTACGCGACGGGTTGACTGGTCTTTACAACCGACGTTTTCTAGAAGAGTATATCGAGCAGGAGCAGCCTCGCATCCAAAGAGAACACATCAACTATGACATCATGATGATCGATATCGACTACTTCAAACTGGTCAACGACACCTACGGACACGATGCGGGTGACACAGTCATCAAAGTCCTCAGCGAGATACTCAAAGCATCTATACGCGAGTCCGACATGGCGATACGCTACGGAGGAGAAGAGTTCTTGATCCTGCTTCGCCATACTACGGCTGAAGCAACGATGAACATTGCCTCAAAGATCCACACCCAGTTTAAAGCGAAGAAATTTCCTGTCGGCAACGAGACGATCACGAAGACGCTTAGTATCGGTATCGCCAGACTTCCACAAGATGCCGACTCTATCTGGAAGGTCATCAAGTACGCCGATACAGCGCTCTATGCGGCTAAGAACAGCGGGCGAGACAAGATTGTAGAGTTTACTGCGGATATGTTCGAAGGGTATTAATACCAAATCCCGCTAAGCAGGCACACTTACAGCATAAGACAAGCCCTTGGATGCAAGGCGACTCTTTGAAAGACACTGGCTGATCCGAAAGGAGGCAAGACTGTAGATGAGAGCGCATCTTTTGCCCAAGAGGCAACTCTTCTCATGCCTTGGTATGCTTCGTTAAAATCCCTCAGAGTTGCACTCTTACCCCCTGCGTACTTTCGCCTTGCACACTGGAGACAATAGAGCCTTTAAAGTGTAGGGCACCTCTAAAAATCCCAACTGCCTTCAGAGGGAAAAAGAGAGATGAGATTGTGCAGAACTTTTCTTGC
>JACUTT010000084.1 GCA_014859655.1 Campylobacterales bacterium | reverse complement strand
CTGGAGGTAAACAGCGTGCGCTCGCGCATCCGTCCCCAAAGCGACCGAAAGATCGCTCTCGCTCTGGGGATCTTCAATGCCAACGTGGAGCTCTCACGGATCGACGAGCAGTTTTTGAGCTACGAGTCGAAGACGCTTACGCCCTTGATGTTTGAGTACAGCCTTTTTGAGAGTGCCCGAAAAGAGAAAAAGCGCATTGTCCTGCCAGAGAGTCTGGACGAGCGGATACTGCGCGCCACAGAGATGCTCCTGCGCCGCGACGTGGCCGAGATCATCCTTCTGGGCGATGCAAAAGAGATAGCTTTCAAGGCGGGCTCGCTCGATCTGGATATTTCCAAAGCGCAGATCATCAATCCTTACGAGTCCGAGCTGATGGAGCCTTTCTCCGAGGCTTTTTATGAGCAGCGCAAGGAGAAGGGTTTGAGTCTGCTGGCGGCCAAAGACGCGATGATGCACTTTAGCTATTTTGCGACGATGATGGTGCAGATGGGCTATGCCGACGGGATGGTCTCAGGCGCGATTCACACGACGCAGGACACCATCCGTCCCGCCCTGCAGATCATCAAGACAAAAAAAGGAACAGACCTGGTCTCGAGCCTCTTTTTTATGTGTATGGACACGCGGGTGCTGGTCTATGCCGACTGCGCGGTCAACCAGGACCCCTCTGCGCAGGAACTCGCCCAGATCGCCATGGCCTCGGCTGATTCGGCCGTGGCCTTCGGTCTGAGTGCAAAGGTCGCGATGCTCTCCTACTCGACGGGAGATTCGGGCAGCGGCGAGGATGTGCAGAAGGTCAAAGAGGCGACGCGCCTTGTCAAAGAGCTGCGACCGGATCTTCTCGTGGAGGGGCCCATTCAGTATGATGCGGCGATCGACCCTGAGGTGGCGAAGAGCAAACTCCCTCATAGTAAGGTCGCGGGAGAGGCAACGGTCTTTATCTTCCCCGATCTGAACACGGGCAACAACACCTACAAGGCCGTGCAGCGCTCATCTGGTGCGGTGGCCATCGGGCCGGTACTGCAGGGCTTGAAAAAGCCGGTCAATGATCTCAGCCGCGGCTGTCTGGTGGCCGACATCGTCAACACGGTCGCCATTACGGCCATTCAGGCAAGGAGCAGCGAATGAGGGTGCTTGTCCTTAATGCCGGCAGCTCTTCGCTGAAGTTCAAGCTCTACAATATGAACGACCAGGAGTGTCTCTGCTCGGGGGTGATCGAGAAGATCTCAAAAGAGGAGTCTCCCGTATCGGTGCGCATACAAGAGCATGAGCACAAAAAAGTGCTCCATATCAAAGACCACGGCGAAGCGCTGAACGTGCTCTTTGATCTGCTCTTTGAGTGGGGGCTGATCGTCACCGTGGATGAGCTGCGCGCTGTCGGACACCGGGTCGTACACGGCGGAGAGCTCTACGCAAAGGCGACGGTGATAGACGAGGCAGTGCTTAAAAACCTCCGTGAACTTATCCCCCTGGCCCCTTTGCACAACCCGGCAAACATCGCCGGCATAGAAGCGGTAAGCGCGCGTTCAAAAGAGCTTACGCAGGTCGCGGTCTTTGACACGGCCTTTCACCAGAGCATGCCCGCTTACGCCTACCGCTACGCGCTGCCACATGAGCTCTATGAGCAGGAGCGCGTCAGACGCTACGGCTTTCACGGCACATCGCACGGCTATGTCCTCAAAGCCGCGGCAAAGCTTCTGAACAAAGTTCCCGAAGAGACCAACGCTATTTCTTTGCACCTGGGCAACGGCGCGAGCGTCTGTGCGATAGAGAAGGGCAGAAGTGTTGATACCTCGATGGGGATGACCCCGCTCGAAGGGCTGGTGATGGGCTCGCGCAGCGGCGATCTCGATCCGGGAGTCATCTTTTTTCTGCACCGTCAAAAGGGCTATAGCATTGATCAGATCGACACGCTTCTCAATACGCGCAGCGGCCTGCTGGGGCTGTGCGGCGAGAACGATATGCGCACCCTTGTTGCGCGTTCAGTTGAGGACGAGCAGTGCCGTCTGGCGCTGGATATCTTTGTCTACCGCATCAAAAAATATATCGGCGCCTATCTGGCCGTATTGGGAAAGGTGGATGCGCTGGTCTTTACCGCCGGCATCGGCGAGCATTCGAGTCTGATCCGTCAGATGGTCTGCAGCGGGCTGGAAAGTCTGGGAATCGAAATCGACAAAAGTGCGAACCTTTCTAAGGATGAGGGGGCATTTTCGCTCCACGCCAAAGACTCAAAGATCAAGATCTTTGTCATCCCGAC
>JACUTT010000083.1 GCA_014859655.1 Campylobacterales bacterium | reverse complement strand
TTTTGCTCACTAATTGGTTCGTGTTAAAGGTGGTGGCTTTTTTGATGTTATTTAAAATAATCTCTTTTGCTCTCTTTTCCAGGACGATTGAACAGCCCAAAGGCAAATGGGGAAACTCGTTTTCAATTTCAAAGGCGACTGAGCTGTTTGTTTTTCCGATCAGGGCTCTAAATTTGCCCTCAAAATCATACTCATCCCGGGAATTTCCAACAAAGTCAAGAATGGTTAAACACTCTTTGTTGTCTGAGAGTCTAAGTCCTCTGCCGAGTTGCTGCAAGAACACCGTCAAACTCTCCGTGGGGCGCAAGAAAAGAACGGTGTCAATTTCGGGGATATCAATCCCCTCATTAAAAATATCGACGACAAAGAGATAGTTGAGTTCTTTATTTCGAAACTTTTGCTTGATCTGGTCGCGCTGATCATTTCTTCCGCTCACTAAATACTCTGACTTTAAGCCTGCGTGTGAAAACTTTTCATGCATATACTCCGCATGCGCTTTGGATGTACAAAAGCAGAGTGCGCGGACATCTTGAAAATCAACGAGGTATTTTTCGCAGGTTTCTATGACCTCTCCCGCGCGCTGTTCATTGCTAGTGTACAGGTGCTCTAATTCTGAACGATGGTATCGGCCATTTTCCCAGCGCACATCACTCAGGTCAATGCTGTCGCTGATGCTAAAATATTGAAAAGGACAAAGAAGCTTTCGGTTAAGGGCCTGAGGAAGCCTTATCTCTGCTGCGATAACACCGCAAAAATCTTTTAAGATGTCCTCTGCATCCATCCTTTCGGGGGTGGCGGTCAAGCCCAGTAAAATCTTTGGCGAAAACTTTTCTAAGATAGGCCGGTAGCTAGATGCGGAAATATGGTGCACTTCATCGATAATAATAAAATCGTAATAATTTTCCGATAATTGCAAGGCGTCAATGCTATTTTTTAGTGTTTGAACGGAGGCAAATACACACTCATACGATTCCGGGACCATCCCATCCACCCAAAGCTCGCCAAAATTATTGTCTCTGAGGATGCCTTGAAAGCTTGCTTGAGCCTGCTGCAAGATCTCTTTTCTGTGAGCAATAAACAGGAGTTTTGCTGTGCCGTTTTTCGCTTTAAATCTTTTATAGTCAAAGGCAGAGACGATGGTTTTACCTGTGCCGGTGGCGGAAACCAAGAGGTTTCTATAGCGCTGGTGAACCTCTCTTTGCACGCTTAGTTTTTCTAAAATCTCTTCTTGATAATGGAAAGGCTTAACATCAAAGTAGGTGGTAAAAGCGTTTTTGTCTTTCGTGCTCTCCTGCCTGAGAGCATTTCGCAGCTTTACGCTGTCCTCTTCCTTGAAGGTCTCAAACTCTTTGTCTTCCCAGTAGGTCTCAAATGTTTTTTCAAACTTGCTTATGATGTGCGATATTTCACTTGTGGTGACCTTTAGATTCCACTCCAGCCCGCTTGTCAGCGCACTTTTTGAGATGTTTGAAGAGCCGATATAGCCCGTATGAAAACCACTGTCTCTAAAAAAGATATAGGCCTTGGCATGAAGACGCTCATTGTCGGTGTTGTAGGAAACTTTGACCTCAGTATGGGGCAAACTTGATAAAAACTGCACTGCTTTTAAATCCGTAGCCCCCATGTATGAAGTGGTTATCAGCTTTAGCTTATTGCCGCGCGCGGTAAACTCTCGTAGCTCTTTTTCAAAGATTCTAATCCCAGACCATTTAATAAATGAAACAAGAAAATAGATCTTGTTGGAGGACCGAATCTCTTTTTTTATCTCACTTTCGAGCGAAATCCCCGCATTGCTGCCGGTGAACAGTTCACTTTGAGTTAGCCGTGTATAAGGCGTGATCTCATTGATGTATTTGTTAAAGTCCGCAACATTGGCGTCAATTTTGGAAAATATCGCATTAAGTATTCTTCCGTTTGTTTCAATCAGGTCATTATTGAAGTCATTTTCACGCAGCTCATCTTTGAGCAGCACAATAATCTTGTTTGATAGCTCGATCTGCTGTTCGACGCTATCGTCACCGCTTTTCAGATTCAAAGCATAGGTGATGACGTTGAGCAGATAGTGACTTAAGAGCCGGGCAGCTTCGTTTTTCTCTATAGCAGACTCTTTGATGAAGAACTGCTCGCTGCTTAGAGTACTCAGCTTATCCGACACCAGCTTGTTAATGAGCTGTTCATAAATTCCAAAGTTCTCTATCGCCTGTCCTTTAAGTAACTGCTAATGTTTTTTTGTTGATTGTAGCCAAAGAAGATAAAATTATCAGAGGTGTTTCTATTTTTT
>JACUTT010000010.1 GCA_014859655.1 Campylobacterales bacterium | reverse complement strand
CAGTTACACCTTAATTTTACTGCATTGTTGTTCAGTTTTTGGGGTCCAGCTCATATATTGAAGTGTTTTACAACCGTCAAAGGTTGCACTCTAGTAACAATTACATGTCACCTGTTGATTTTGAAAAAGAGTTGTTACTAAATGAAATGGGTGCTTAACAATTCTTATTCTGTGTCTCATAAAGTGTTGACAGATCAGTTTGGTTATCGTGACTATGATGCCGAAACTGGAAAGTGGACGGCTAAGGATCCTATTGGATTTGATGGTGGGGATACTTCACTTTATGGGTATGTTTTGAATGATCCTGTTAATTTTATTGATCCTGAGGGGTTATGGGCTCCACAGGCGGTGCTTGGATTGTATGCACTTTATGAACTCTATAATTTCTTTAATGATGGAAAAAACTATTTAGACAACTCTAATACTTGTATCAATAATAATTTACGCTCTTCGCCTATCCTCGCGAAGAGCTCTCTCCCGGCGGCATCATAAAACTCCACTTTGACGAAAAACCCGAGATATTTATCGGCAGCAAAAAACAGGATATCTTCGTGCAAAAGCGCGAAAATGACTGGATGGTCCTGCTACCGCTCTCCTTGGAAAGAAAGCCCGAAGGCCTGAAGCTTGTCTCAAAAACACTCTCTCAAACCCGCACGCATAGCATAAACATAGTCCCCAAAGCCTATGCGGAGCAGCACCTTAGCGTCAGCAACAAAGAG
Source organism: Campylobacterales bacterium (assembly GCA_014859655.1). Taxonomy (GTDB): domain Bacteria; phylum Campylobacterota; class Campylobacteria; order Campylobacterales; family Sulfurimonadaceae. The sequence continues at coordinate 54,157 of JACUTT010000010.1, read as the reverse complement.
TATGTAAAGGCCTCGGAAAAGACGCTTGAGCGCATCAGGCGGGAAAGTCTGGCTAAGAGTAAAAGCCTTTCCACAAACAGCCTTCTGGAGCTCAAAGAACTGAGGATGATAAAACCTCTCGACTCGCCGCTGCGCCATGACTTCGGCCGCCGCCGATTTTTTAACGGGGTGGCTAAAAGCCCCCATAGCGGTATTGATCTTTCGGGAAAAGTCGGCGACAAGATCAAAGCGCCTCTGGCGGGCCGCGTCATCATCCTCGGCGATCTCTTCTATAACGGAAATATGATGCTGATCGATCACGGCGAAGGCTTGATCAGTGCCTATTCGCATCTTGACAAGATCTACAAGAGCGGCGGAACCTGGGTGGAGCAGGGAGATTTTATCGGTGAGGTGGGCAAAAGCGGCCGCGTCACCGGGCCGCATCTGCACTGGAGCGTTTATCTCAAGGGAATCGCGGTCAATCCTGAGCTATTTTTGGAAGACGCCACCCTTTAAAGTAGGCGACCAGGCGCAGGGCTATAGCAAAAACGGAGATGGCAAAAATGGAGAGTTCGTTAAGGAAGCCAAGGCTGTCACAGCAGGCCAGCAGAAGCGCTACCAGCAGGGCAATAGAGCCGTAAAAGTCGCTGACCAGCACATCGGGGACCTTGTTTATCAGGATATCGCGGCTCAAGCCGCCGCCGACGGCCGTCAAGAAGCTTACAATCACAACGCCGAAGATATTGAAACCGGCATCAAGCGCGAGCAGAGCACCGGTGATACTGAAGGCGACCAGACCGATGGTGTCAGAGATGACAAAAAAGAGTTTGCGCTCGATGCGCTCTTTTTTGTAGAGCCTAAAGAGCGAAGAGAGCACAATGACGATCAGCACGGTCGTTGCGGGATAATACTCCCTGAAGGTAAACGGTGTTGTGTCCAGAATGACATCGCGCACTATCCCCCCGCCCAAAGCCGTTAGAAACGAGGCGATCAAAATACCCAAAAGATCAAGGTTGTTGCGTATGCCTACAAGATAGCCGCTGAGGGTAAAGGCGATGATACCGATGATATCGGCGATAAAAAAGAGATCCATCAGAGGCTCTCTTGGCGTGAAGTAGTGCTGCGCATCTGCTCATTTTCTGCCGCGGGTGGCATGGTTTTAATTTCGGTACTCTTCTTTGAAAGCGACATAGCGCGCGGCTGAGGCATATAGCTCTTCAACCTCCTCGTCGCTAAGGCTGCGCACAAGCTTGGCGGGGCTTCCCATGACCAATGAACGCGGTGGGAAGACCTTGTTCTTCGTCACCAGCGCCCCCGCACCCACGATGGATTCTTTTCCGATGACGGCGCCGTCGAGTATCGTCGTGCTCATGCCGATCAGGCAGGCGTCCTCTATGGTGCAGCCGTGCAGCATGACGCGATGTCCTACGGTGACGTCACTGCCGATGATGGTCGGATGGCCGTCGCTTCTGTCCTCGTTTTTGTAGTGGGTCACATGGACCATGCTAAGGTCTTGGATATTGGTGCGGTCGCCGATGCGGATAGAGTGTACATCGCCGCGCACGACGCAGCCGAACCAGATGGAGACATCATCTCCCATTTGCGCGTCCCCGATTACATCGGCCGAAGGCGCTACCCAGCTCCGGTCACCAAGCACGGGACTCCACGATTTGTACGGATAGATCATATGTTTTCCTTATGTCAACTCTCACTAAACAGACGTGTGGCTAGCTGCTGTATGTAGTTCGGGTTCTCTTTTCTTACTGCTTTGTAGACTTTTTCGGTATGAGTTTCGATCAGCTTTTGGTTATTGATGATCTTTGCCTTGTTGGTCGGTATTTTAACATAGCCACCGTCGCTTTTTAGCTCATAGGCAAGCACATTGTCGCTGCACTGAAGCTGCAGTATCTGTAGAAGCTTGGATGCGCTCTCTTCGTCCGCTATCCCGGTAAGAAGCTCGATACGGCGGATGAGATTTCGCGGCATCCAGTCTGCGCTGGAGATGTAGAGTTTCGGCGTGGCGTGCTTGAAGTAAAAGATCCTCGCATGCTCGAGATACTTGCCGATGATGGATATGACGCGGATATTCTCACTGATCCCTTCGATGCCTGGACGCAAACAGCAGATGCCGCGCACGATGATCTCTATCTTGACGCCTGCTTGAGAGGCTTTGTAGAGTGCGCGGATGACATCATCGTCGACCAGTGAGTTGACTTTTACGATAATGTGTCCCTTTTCAAGCATTTTCGCCTCGTTTTGGATCATAGAGAGGATTTTCGGCTTCATCTGTGTCGGTGCCATATAGAGAGTGTTTAGCTTCCCTTTTTTGGAAAAACCGGTCAAAAAGTGGAAAAATCGCGTCACATCATTGGTGATCGCCTTGTCCGAGGTGAGGTAGGAGACGTCAGTGTAGATCTTTGCCGTCGTGGCGTTGTAGTTGCCCGTTCCGATGTGAGCGTACTGGCGCAGGGTATCGCCGACCTTTTTGGTCACAAGCGCTGCTTTGGCATGGACCTTGAAGCCGCGGATACCAAAGATGACGTGCGCGCCCGACTGTTCGAGCTGCTTCGCCCAGATCAGATTGTTCTCTTCGTCAAATCGCGCCCTCAGCTCGACCATGACCGTCACCTGTTTGCCCGATTCTGCGGCTGCGGTGAGGGCATTGACTATTGGGGAATTAGCCCCGGCGCGGTAGAGCGTCATGCGGATGGCAAAAACGTCAGGGTCTTTGGCGGCCTGTTGGATCAGCTGCGTGATCGGATCGAAACTCTCAAAGGGGTGGTAGAGGATGACGTCTTGCTTGTCCAGAACAGAAAATATATTTTCGCTGTTCTCAAAAGGCGGAAGAGTCCGCGGCTTATAACCGGGCGAAGTGAGGTGGGCAAACCTTTTGTTGCTGACGATCTGCCACAGACTGCCGAGGTTGAGCCAGGTCGAAAAGTAGTAGATGTCCTCTTTGAAGACATGGGCGTGGCGGTTGAAGAAGTTGATAAGGTCCTCATTCGAGTTGGCACCGAGCTCAAGCCGAACCATCTCGCCGCGTTTGCGCAAACGAAGCCCCTCTTCAAGAATCTCCATAAAGTCATCCGCCTCCTCCTCTTCGATGGTGATGTCGGCGTTTCGCGTCACACGGAAAGAGGAGTACTTGTTGAGGGTAAAGCCCGGGAAGAGCTCGCTGATATGCTCCGCCACGACCGTTTCGATGGGGACGTAAGTGCCGTTTTCAAGCTCGATAAAACGAGAGAGCATACGCGGAATACGCACCAGGCCATAGCGCATCTCGCGAGTATCGTTGTCGGTGAGCTGGACGATGAGTCCGAAACTGAGGTTATTCAGGTGCGGAAAAGGGTGGGTGTTGTCCACGGCGATGGGGACGATGACCGGGTAGATATGGCTGGCAAAATAGAGATCGAGCTCGCGCTTTTCTTTGGGCCCGACATGTTTGTACTCTTTGACAAAGAGGTTCTCGCGTTCAAGCTCTTTGAAAATGTGGATCAGCGTATACTCGACGACCTCTTTCTCCTGATGAAGGTACTTTCGGATCTCGCGCAGCTGCTGCAAAGGGGTGAGTCTCTCCGCTCCCGAGACGATCACGCCTGCTGTAAAAAGTTTTTTAAGACCCGCCACGCGGATCATATAAAACTCGTCCAAATTGGTGCCGTAGATGGCCAGGAATTTGAGCCGCTCAAGCAGAGGAAGGGATTCGTCTTGTGCCTGCTGAAGGACACGCGTGTTGAATTGAAGCCAGGAGAGTTCGCGATTTAAATAGTATTTAGGATCTTTCAAATTTATCATAATATATCCATTCGTGTCATTTTAAAAGTTGATTATTATAGCAAAAAACTATTTCGCTGAGATTAGAGCTTTTTGATCTTCGCGATCTGGTCACGCAGGCGCGCCGCCTCTTCAAACTCCAGCATCTTCGCTGCCTGTTTCATCTTGGCATTAAGCTCGTCGAGGAGTTTTTTGCGTTCTCTCGCGGGCATTTTGTCGGCTTTTTTGCTCTTGTTGTAGAGTTCGGCGGCATCTTCGACCTTGAGGTTCGCGTCGAGCTTTCGGATGACGGTTGTGGGGGTGATGCCGTGCTCTTCGTTGTACTTCTGCTGCACGTCGCGGCGTGAAAGCGTAATATCCATCGCTTTTTGCATCGACTTCGTGATCTTTTGCGCGTAGAGGATGACGCGGCCTTCTGAATTTCGCGCCGCACGTCCCATAGTCTGTATCAGCGCGGTTTCAGAGCGCAAAAAGCCCTCTTTGTCGGCGTCGAGGATTGCGACCAGGCTCACTTCGGGAAGGTCAAGCCCCTCTCGAAGGAGGTTGATCCCGATCAGCACGTCAAACTCGCCCTGACGCAGTCCGCGGATGATCTGGTTTCGCTCTATAGCGTCGATGTCGGAGTGCAGATACTGCACTTTGATGCCAAGATCAGCCAAGTATTTGGTCAGGGCCTCGGACATCTTTTTGGTCAACGTCGTTACAAGAACACGCTCATTTTTGGCAATGATTTTTTTGATCTCATCATGCAGGTCTTCGACCTGGTTTGTCGAGGGTTTGACCTCGATGAGCGGATCGAGAAGGCCGGTAGGACGGATGATCTGATGCGCTATGGCCGAGGAGAGCTCCAGCTCCACCTCATTGGGCGTCGCAGAGACAAAGAGGTAGTAGGGTGCCTTGTTGATGAACTCGTCGAACTTGAAGGGGCGGTTGTCCAGCGCGGAGGGGAGCCTGAAACCGTACTCGACCAGAACCTCTTTGCGGCTTCTATCGCCTGCGTACATCCCGCGAAACTGGGGAAGCGAGACATGCGACTCGTCCACAATGACAAGGTACTCCGCGTGGCGCTGGGCAAAATAATCCAGAAGCGTAAAGGGTGCCTCACCCGGTTTCTTGTCCGTAAGCTGGCGCGAATAGTTCTCTATTCCCTTGCACATCCCCGTCGCCTCGAGCATCTCCAGGTCAAACTCGGTGCGCTGTTTGATGCGCTGGTACTCCACGGCCTTCTCCTCTTTGGAGAAGTAGTTGAGCCGTTCGTCAAGCTCTTTTTCGATGCGTTTGATCGCGCGGCTGAGCTTCTCGTTTCCGACGGCAAACTGGCTGGTGGCATAGATGGTGACCTTCTCGAAGCTCTCTATCTTTTTGTTTTCGAGGGTGTCGATGCTATAGATCGCCTCGACCTCGTCGCCAAAAAACTCCACGCGGATCGCCTCGTCTTCGTGGTAGGCGGGGAAGATGTCGATCACGTCTCCCGAGACGCGAATGTTCCCGCGGTCAAAGAAGTTGTCATTTCGGGTGTAGCCCATCTCGACAAAACGCATCAGCAGCTGTTTCTGGTTGAGCTTGTCGCCAATGGCCAGCACCTGGACCATCTTGACATACTCTTCGGGATCGCCCAGTCCGTAGTTGGCTGAGACTGAAGCGACACAGATGACGTCATCATAGGAGAGAAGATTGGCCGTTGCGGAGAGACGCAGCCGTTCCAACTCTTCGTTGATGGAGCTGTCCTTTTCGATAAAAAGGTCCTGACGGGGAATGTAAGCCTCCGGCTGATAGTAGTCATAATAGGAGATGAAATACTCCACATGGTTGTTAGGAAAGAAACCCCGAAACTCGGAGTAGAGCTGCGCCGCCAGGGTCTTGTTGTGCGTCATGATAAGCGTCGGTATTTGCATAGTCTGGATAACCTGCGCCATAGTGTAGGTCTTGCCACTTCCCGTGACACCGACAAGGGTCTGGTAACGGTGCTTGGCCTGGATGCTCGAGGTCAGTACCCTGATCGCCTCAGGCTGATCCCCTGCGGGCTGATAGGCGGAGTTGAGTTGAAATTTGTTAGTTTTTTTCATTGTTGGAATTATAGCTGATTTGATGGCGATATGTCTGATGGCGATGAGGGTTTGTGGTGAAGTTTTGCCATCGGCGTTGTCTTTTAGGGTAAATAGTGTTAGAATTATGGCGATTTATGGGCCGCGCAAACAAAGGCGCCGTTTCTAAGCAAATAACACACTAAAGTAGAAAAAAATGCAAACAACTTTTGAACAGCTGAACGACAAAATAGATGCGATGCTCAGTCGCTATGAGAGCATGAAAAACGAGAATGAGGCACTGCGTCATGAACTACTGAACCTTAAGGCCGAGAGTGAAGCTAAAGATGGCGTGATCTCCAAACTTGAAGAAGAGAACACGATGAAAGATATGGAGATAGAAGATATAGTCAAAAAGATCGAATCGGCTCTCGGCTAAAACAATGGGCAAAAAAATAACCTTGACCGTCAATGGAAGCCGATTTGACATCGATCTGGAAGAGGGTTTTGCGGGCTATGTAGAAAAAGAGCTGGAGAAGAGTTTTAATATCCACGGCAACAATGACATCAAAACACTTCTTCAGGCCTATGTCAAAAAAAATCATGAGCTTTACGAAGCGGAAAAAACACTCAAAAACATGATGAAAAAACTCTAGGTATTTCTCTCACAATTAGCCTAAAATAGCCAACAAACGGTTAACGTTATTTGCCAATCTCTTTCAGTAATAAATAAGTAAATATAATTTATACTGCATCTAAGGTTGCTAGAGTGACCCATATTTTAAAACAAGGAGTAAGCCATGAAAAGAAGTGGTTTTACTATGATCGAACTGATCTTCGTTATCGTTATTCTAGGTATTTTGGCAGCAGTTGCCATTCCAAAACTTGCCGCTACACGTGATGATGCAAAAATTGCTGCCTTGGCAACAAACATCAATCAAGTAATTAGTGATGCGACAGCACGTTACACAGCGACAGGTGAATTGAATGTTTCAACCCCAGAACAATGGAGAGTAGTTACAAACGTAGCCCACAAACCTAATGAAACAGATTTTGCAACGCCTAATGAATTTATTTATAAGAACGGTGCCCAGACAGCAGTAACTTGTGGGAGAGTTGTGTATAGTGGTCCTAATGTTGATCCAAAAACACTAACAACAATAGCAACTGATGCTACCGTAGATCCTATTTGTAAGGCTGTTAATAACCGTATGGGCTTAACTGAAGATGATCAAAACATTTCTGTCACCTTAGGCGGAACATCTGTCGTCTGGTAGATATCTGAGATCTTAAGGCATGCAGTTCAGAAGTGGCAGTTTATGCCCTTCTGAGCATTTAAAATCATTGCTGACATAAAACTTCATTTTTTAATTATAATTTTAATATTCTAATTACAAAAAGAAGCTTTTGATAGCGTTTATAACGTCTCGAATTTTATACAATTAAGGAAGATATCTTGCATACTAGCAGAAAAGCATTTACGATGGTAGAACTTGTCTTTGTCATCGTTATCTTGGGTATTTTGGCTGCGGTTGCCATACCAAAACTGGCGGCAACGCGAGACGATGCACATATTGCAAAGGGTCGTGCCAATATTTTGGCGATACGTTCGGGGATTATTGCCGAGCGTCAGGGAAGAATGTTTCGTGGTGACAGTGCCTATACCGCAAGTCTGGGCGGAGATACAGAGTTGTTTGGAACAATCTTGCAGTCACCGATTAGGCCTGCCGCAAAGAGCGGGGGTTGGACGAAGTCAAGTGAAACACTCTACAAGTTTTATCTTGGACAAACCGCACTCGATTTCGTCTACAACGACGTAAACGGAACTTTTAACTGCTCGACAACGGCCGGTTCAGCAAGCCAAAACACACTCTGTCTTAACCTAACACGATAATTGCACTACTACACTGTCTCACTCACGGGCTCCCCTCTGGAGCCTCTCACTTATGCCTCTTCACAAAAGCAGAAAAAACTGCAGATCGTCACCGTTCCTTTTCACGCGACTCTTAAAGAGGGGGTTCTCCTGGATGAGGTTGACAAACCTGAGTTTGAGACCCTCGAGATCGTAGAAAGCGGCGGCTTCTGTTTGAGTGAAAAACAGTATGCCTTTGCAAAGTTTATTGCCGAGTACTACTTCTGCTCTCTGGGCGATGCCTTTAGTCTGTTTACGCCTTACTCGCCTGCCGAAATATCTGCGGCTGCAAGGCTCGCTGAAACCACTATAGCACTATCGCAAAGGCAGGCGGACGCTTTGAGCGAACTGCAAAAGCACAGGGTATCTCTGCTTTTTGGCGACACGGGTTCGGGCAAGACAGAGATCTATATGAAATATTTCGAGAAGATCTTGAGCGAAGGCAAGCGGGTCTTGATGCTGATGCCGGAGATCTCTTTGACCCCGCAGATGCAGAACAGGCTGAAGGAGCATTTCGGCGAAAGTGTCGTGATGTGGCACTCCAAACTGACAAAAAAGCAAAAAGAGAAGAGTCTGGCCAAGATCTACGACGGTTCGGCGCGGGTCATAGCGGGTGCGCGTTCGGCGCTCTTTCTGCCCATAGAAGATTTGGGCTTTATCGTTGTGGATGAGGAGCATGACGACTCCTACAAGGCCTCTTCGCGCCCGCGCTATCATGCGCGCGATATGGCGATCTACTATGCGTCGCTGTTGAAGATCCCTGTACTTTTGGGAAGTGCCACCCCCTCGCTCTCTTCGTATGTCAAGTTTCCTTTTGTGCGTTTGAAAGGCGGCTATTTCAATCAGAACAGGCGTTTTGTCTATGAGCCGCACATCGAAGAGATCACGCCGCTTATCGAAGAGGCCGTGACCAAGACGGTTGCCAAAAAAGAGCAGACGATGCTTTTTCTGCCGACGCGGGCGAATTTTAAGTACCTTATCTGCGAGCGTTGTGGCTACACCTACAAATGCCCCTACTGCGATGTCGGGATGAGCCTGCACAAGTTCGCGCGGCGGGTGAAGTGCCATTACTGCAATTTTCAAGAGGCGATCCCTGAGGGGTGTCCCGAGTGCCATCAGGGCATACTTAAGACCAGCAGACTCGGAACGGCTGAAGCGGTCGAGCACTTCAAAGAGAAGTACCCGCAGATCAGAGTCGCTCAGTTTGACCGTGATGTCATTACCACGCAGAAGAAACTAAAAGCACTTCTGGATGCTTTCAACACAGGCGAGATCGACCTGCTCATCGGTACGCAGATGCTTTCAAAAGGGCATGACTACCATGATGTGACCCTGGCGGTGGTGCAGGGGATTGACAATATCTTGCAAATGAGCGACTTTCGCGCACGCGAAAAAGCGCTCTCGCTCTTAATCCAGATCGCGGGGCGAAGCGGCCGGAAAAAAGACGCGATAGTGCTTGTCCAGAGTTTTTACAAGGAGTTTTTCGATCCTTACGTCAATGCCTATGAGAACTTTTTGGAAGAGGAGAAGGAGTTTAGAAAAGAGCTCTACCCTCCCTACAAGAAGCTCGCACGTCTGAATTTTGCACATGTGAAACAGCAAAATGCAAATGCCAAGATGGAAGAGGTGCTGCAGCGTTTGCGCCAATGTACAAACATCGAGATCGTGGGCCACGGTGCCTCGCCGATAGAGAAGATCGCCAACAAGTTCCGTTTTCAGATCCTCCTGCGTTCCGACAAGAGCACAGACCTGATCCGCGCGATCAAAAGCAGCAAAAACGCACTCTGCGAAGTTGACATGGACCCGCTGGACTTTCTCTGAAAAACATTTGCATGTTTTTCAGAGAAACTTTTTACTGCGTAAAACCGCCACGGCTAGTTTTATATAAAAAGAGGGAAATGAAGCTCGTTTTTACCTGAAAAAAGATAAAATCTTTTTATGATAAAACGCTACGAAACTAAAAAAATTTATGTCGGAAATGTTGCTATAGGCGGGGATGCGCCCATCTCCGTGCAGTCGATGACTTATAGCGAAACGGCCAATGTCGCCGCAACGGTAGAGCAGATTAACCGCCTGCATTTTGCGGGATGCGACATCGTCCGCGTTGCCGTGCCGAACGAAGAAGACGCACTCGCCCTCAAAGAGATCAAAAAACAGATCTCGCTCCCTTTGGTGGCGGATATCCATTTTAACTACAAGCTGGCACTTATCGCGGCGCAGAGTGTGGACTGCATCCGTATCAACCCCGGAAACATCGGCGAAAAATCACGTGTCAAAGACATCGTCAAAGCCTGTCAGGAACGCAATATTCCGATCCGTATCGGCGTCAATGCGGGAAGTCTGGAAAAAGAGTTTGAGCAGCGCTACGGCCAGAGCGCAGAGGGGATGGTGGCCTCGGCAGAGTACAACATCAAGTTTTTAGAAGACCTGGGCTTTGAGGACATCAAGGTCTCGCTCAAGGCCTCGGATGTCGGACGCACCGTGGATGCCTACCGCATGCTCCGTCCCAAAAATAACTACCCTTTTCACCTTGGCGTGACCGAGGCGGGAACGATCTTCCATGCAACGATCAAGAGTGCTATCGGCCTGGGTGCCCTGCTGCTTGATGGCATCGGCGATACGATGCGCATCTCCATCACGGGCGAACTCGAAGAGGAGATCAAAGTCGGACGCGCGATCCTAAAAGACAGCGGCGCGGCAAAAGACGGCCTCAACATCATCTCCTGTCCGACCTGCGGACGCATCGAAGCGGACCTTGTCTCTGCCGTCAGCGAGATAGAAGAGAAGACCAAACACATCAAAGCGCCCCTTGACGTCTCGGTCATGGGCTGCGTGGTCAACGCCATAGGCGAGGCGAAACATGCCGATGTGGCGATCGCCTACGGCAAAGGCAGCGGTTTGATCATGGTCAAGGGCGAGGTCGTTGCCCGTCTGGATGAAAAAGATCTGGTGAAACGTTTTATAGAAGAAGTCGAAAAAGCAGCCCTGGAAAGTGAGAAGAACTGACATATGGAAGAGACCCTCTACAACATCAATATCGAGCGTTCTGTCTTAAACTCCATCATCTTCGAGCCCTCGCAGTTTGAAGATGTCGAGTCAAAACTGCAGGTAGACGATTTTTACCTGCCGGCGCACCAGGAGATCTACACGGCGATGACGGATCTTCACCGAGAAGACCAGCCTATCGACGAAGAGTTCATCAAAAAACGCCTCAATGCGAAAAAGCGTTTTGACGAGGCCGTTTTGCTCGACATCCTCTCGTCAAACCCGATCTCAAACACCCTGGCCTATGTCAACGAGATCAAAGACAAGGCGATCAAGCGCAAGCTTTTGACCCTGACAACGGAGATCAAGCGCGTGACGATGGAAGAGGACCTTCCGAGTTCCGAGGTTATCGACGTGGTAGAGAAGAAGCTCTACGAGATCACCCAGTCTAATAAAAACGATGATTTCAAAAGCTCAAAAACGGTCACCTACGATACGATGGAGTACATCAAAGAGATGAAGGCCCGCGGGAACACGGTCCTGGTCGGCGTCGACACCGGTTTTGCCGAACTTAACAAAATGACAACGGGATTTGGAAAAGGGGACCTTGTCATCATCGCGGCACGTCCCGCTATGGGAAAGACCTCTTTTGCGCTTAACATCGTGCTCAACCAGATCGTTCTTGGAAAAGGGGTTGCCTTCTTCTCGCTGGAGATGCCTGCAGAACAGCTGATGCTTCGCCTGCTCTCTGCGCACACCTCTATCTTCTTGCAGAAGTTGCGTGTCGGCGACTTGAATGATGAGGAGTGGAGCCGGCTTAACGGAAGCCTGGATATGATGAACAATGCCAAGCTTTTTGTCGATGACGGCGGCTCTATCAACATCAACCAGCTCCGCTCAAAACTGCGAAAACTTAAATCCCAGCATCCTGAGATAGAGATGGCCGTGATCGATTATATTCAGATCATGAGCTCGGCGGGACGCGGCGACAGACAGGCCGAGGTCTCGGAAATCTCGCGCGGACTGAAGATGCTTGCGCGTGAGCTCGGGATGCCGATCATTGCGCTCTCTCAGCTCAACCGCGGGCTTGAAGGGCGCAACGACAAGCGTCCTATGCTCTCGGATATCCGTGAGTCGGGTGCGATCGAACAGGATGCGGACATCATCTTGTTTGTCTACCGTGACGATGTCTACCTCTACAAAGAGGAGAAGGAGCGCGAGAAGGCGGCCAAGGCGGATGGAAAAGAGTTTAACTCGACCTATATCGAAAAAGAGGAAGAGGAGGCGGAGATCATCATCGGAAAACAGCGTAACGGCCCGACAGGACACGTAAAACTTGTATTCCAGAAAAAACTGACGCGATTTGTCGACGGTCCGGCATTTGGCGGTGTTGAAATCTCTTATGAGAATGTTCAGAACACCGATGCACGAATGGAAATCAACAATGAAAGCATCAGTTTCCCTACTATCTAAGACACCACTTTTTGAGACCTACAAGCAGCAGATCGCTGTCTACGGCCTCCTTTTTCTACTTTTTCTCACCTCTGTTTTTTTCAAATACCAGGACTACCAAAAATTTACGCAGTTTAGCGACTACACGACGAATGCCTGGGTGGAAAAACAGTATATGAAGAACGGCCACTGGGTACTCAAGCTGCAAAGCTCCGAGGGGCTCTCGTTTTATACGATAAGCAAAGAAGACCTGAAGCCTCTGGATGGTTATACCGTAGAAATCAGGCTCTATACCAAGAGCGTGGACTTTTTCTCTTATGTGAAAGGGTTTTATGCGCACAGCACCATACTCTCCCTTTATCCGCGTATGCAGAAGCGCTATGAGCTTATGCGCGAACTCGAAAGCTTGCACGATGATGCTATAGCACCTCTTTTCAGTGCACTCTTCTTTGCGGGCCCTCTTCCCAAACCGATACGCGAGCGTCTCTCGGCTTTGGGGATCAGCCATCTTCTGGCTATCAGCGGTTTTCACGTTGGGGTGCTTAGTTTTGTGCTCTTTTTTGTCATTAAAACGCTCTATCGGCCTATCCAGGGGAGGTATTTTCCCTATCGCCACGGCAACAGAGAGAGCGTGGCGCTTGTTCTGATTCTCCTCTTTTTCTATCTCTATTTTTTAGATTTTACGCCTTCGCTGACACGCGCCTTTACGATGTCGGTCTTTGCCTATCTTCTTTATGACCGGGGCGTGAAGATACTCTCTTTTTCATCGCTTTTTTTGGTGATCTCATTTTTGATAGCACTCTGGCCGGCACTTTTGTTTTCTTTGGGATTTTGGTTTTCGGTCGCGGGGGTCTTTTTTATCTTTTTGTTTTTGCACCACATGCAGGCCCTCAGGCCGTGGCAGAGTTTTCTCCTGCTGCATCTGTGGGTATATGTGGCAATGCTTCCTTTTGTCCACTACTTTTACGGCGCATTTTCCCTTCACCAGCTTTTCTCACCGCTGCTGACGATGCTCTTTATCCTCTTCTATCCGCTGGAGCTTTTCTTGCATCTTATCGGCCAAGGCACACAGCTGGACTTCGTCTTGCACTATCTTCTAGCTCTGAAGATCACCGTCATCGAGCTCTTGATCCCTTTTTGGGTTTTTCTTTCTTATCTCTTTCTGAGTCTCGCGGCTATCTTCAGCCGCTTCATCTTCGCGCTTTTGGGCCTCTTCTGCTTCACTCTCCTGGCCTACTTTCTCTATCGTGTAGCAGAGTTTTAGGCCGTAGATAAAGATAATCCACGAGAGATAGATCCACAAAAAGAAGAAGATAAGCGTTGAAAAAGAGCCGTATAGCGTCGCGTAGCTCTGGTTATGAAGCACATAAGAGACAAAGCCCACTTTGGCAAGATACCAGGCGAGCGAGACGGCAAAAGAGCTGATGCCGGCCGCGCGGTTTGAGATCTCAATATTGGCAGAGATTTTGTAGATCAGAAAGAAAAGCGACCAGATAACAAGATAGGGGAAAAGATCCAGGACATTGAGCGCCTTGGTATATTCATGTGCACCTAAGAGTACCTGAAACTCCTTGGAGAGATAAAAAGAGAAGACAAGGGCAATTGGTGTGAGTGTGATCAGCGTCCAGTAGATTGTCAGTGACTGCCAAAAACCGCGGGGTTTTGTCTTGAAAATCTTATTGACGATGTACTCGAAGTTTTGAAAAAAGAGCATGGACGAGATGATGACGGAGACGATCCCGATAATGCTCAGCTGCATCGAGTTTTGCATAAAGGTGTCGATGAAGTTGCTGAAGGCCTCAGAGGAGACCGGAAGGATATTGTCCATAATAAAGGCTTTGATATTGCCGTAAAAAGCATCAAAACTGCTCAGTGAGGTCGAGATCGAGAGCACAATCAGCATCACTGGAGCAAGGGTGAAGAGGGTATAAAAACTGAGGCTGGAGGCGTAATAGGTAAGCTCTCTGTCAAGCAAAGAGAGAAAGTAGGTCCGTATGATCTTGTACGAGAGGGAGAAATTTTTCAGTTTGAACATAGCCATCCTTATTAACATGCAAAATGAGCAAGCCCATCTTTGCGGTGCCGGCCTCTTTTGCGAGGCAGAGTGGCTATTATAGCAAAGTGTAGGGTTTAGTTCAGGCCCATCTTGTGCGGGTTTAGAATATTGTTGGGATCGAATGCTTTTTTGATCGCGTTGAAGAGGTTCATCTCCTCGGGGCTGAAGGCCATTGACATATAGGGTGCCTTGGCGATGCCGATGCCGTGCTCTCCGCTGAGAGTACCGCCGAGATCGATAGTGGCCTGAAAGACCTCTTCGATGGCCTGGTAGGCGATCTTGACCTGCTCAGGGTCGGAGCCGTCGACCATGACGTTGGTATGCACATTACCGTCGCCGGTATGGCCGAAACAAGGGATATTGATCTTATATTTCAGCGCGATGGCATTGAAACGTTCAAGCAGCTCGGGCAGGGCGGCACGCGGAACGGTGACGTCCTCGTTGAGTTTTTTGCTTCCGTAGATAGAGAGCGACTGGCTCGCATTGCGACGTGCAAACCACAGATCGGCAGCCTCGGCCTTGTCTTTTGCGCGCTTGAATTCAGAGCAGCCATTCTCTTTAAAGACCTTTTCGATCTGGTTTAGCTGAAAGTCGAGGTCATCATCAAGGTTTCCGTCAACATCGGTGACCAAAATAGCGCCCGCATCTATCGGCAGTCCCTTGTGAAAGGTCTGCTCGACCGCGCGGATAGTGAGGTTGTCCAGAAACTCCATTGCTACGGGAGTGACACCGCTGGCCATCGTCTTGTAGACCGCTTCCATGGCCTGTGATACTGTCGGGAAGATGCCCAGGGCGGTCTTCGTCTTTTTGGGTTTGGCCAGAAGTTTCAGGGTGACCTCAGTTGTAACGGCCAGGGTTCCCTCGGAGGCGATGAGAATGCCTGCGATATTATAGCCCGCGACATCTTTGATGGTGCGTTTGCCTGCCTTGATGACATCACCGTTGGGAAGGACGGCACGGATGGCCATGACGTAGTCTTTGGTGATCCCGTATTTTGCCGCCCGCATGCCGCCCGCATTTTCATTGACGTTTCCGCCGATGGTCGAGTAGTCCTGGCTTGCAGGGTCCGGCGGGTAGAAAAGTCCCACGGCCTCAACGGCGCGCTGAAGGTCCATGTTGATCAGACCCGGCTGCACCACGGCGACCATGTTTTGCATGTCTATCTCGAGTATCTTATTCATGTGGCGTTCAAAAGCGAGGATGATCCCGCCCTCGGAGGGAATAGCACCGCCGGTAAAACCGCTGCCCGCACCGCGGGGAACAAGGACGATCCTGTTCTCGTTGCAGTACTTCAAGATCTTGGAGACATCCTCTTCGTGACGGGGAAAGATGACCGCATCGGGCTCGAAATGTTCGCGCGTCGCATCGTAAGAGTAGGCGATCAGATGGGCCTTGTCTTCGTAGATGTTCTCTTTTCCGACGATGTTTCTAAAATGATCAAAATGTTTTTTTTCCATTACTCATCTTCCTTGTTGTCATTTTTTTTGTCTGTTTCGCGCTGCTTTTTATAGGCTTGAATCCACGCATTTTCGGGGTTGTTTTCAGCAATCAGCTCGATGTAGTAGGAGGTGTACTCCTTGAGCCTGCTGCTACCTTTGCCGAACCAGTTGGCTTGGATATGGGGTACTCTGGAGTAAAAAGGCAACTGCTCCTCACTGCTTGCTAGCGTGCTCGATCTGTTGTCCAAGATCTTGAAGCTTTGGCAGTCGAGGGTGAGGACAGACTGTTCAAAGGCAAAAGTGAGCACACCGATATTGTTGGTAGTGCAGGCATAGGCAAAGTCTTCGCGCAAGGGAGTAGGGTGGCCGCGAAAGGACAACAGAGTCGCAAATATATCCGGATGGATCCACTCGCGTTCGCTGTGAAGCTGGGTGATCTTTTTATAGACGCTTGCATTGGGCGCAATCAGCAGTGCACGCTGATAATTGTAGCCTAAGATGAGCTCGTCACCGACTTGCGCTGTCCATGTTCCACTCGGCAGCGCACTCTGCTCCAGGGCATAATTAGGAATCATTTTCAGTGTAGTCACGTCATCTTCGATCGTGGTGACCTCTACCCAGGAAAGTGCAACCGAGTGCTCTGCATTAAACCAGCGAAGAAGTATGCCATACATGCCCGGCAGCGCACCCTCAGGCGTTTCTGCCGTGAGTATGTTCTCATTTATAGTCGAGATCTGCGTGCGCAAAGGAGAGCTTGTCAAAGCAAAAAGATAGGTGGTAAAAATAGTGATTAGTAGTAGAAGACGCATAGTACCCTCGTTAAATTGATGGAGGATTATACTTCCAATACAATTAAAGGCTAATTAGGATTCATGTTTTTAAGATTTATCGGCGGATAAGTGAAGATTAGGTACCCTTTCATAATTTTATTTTTAGGTATTTTTATCATGTATAAATTTTTTATGACTCTTTTGATACCCTGTACTATTTTTGCTTCCGAAGTCGAATTTACAAAATGGAACAGCGGTGAATCATTTTTGAACTTTTTGGAAAATCACAAACTCCCGCAAAAGCTTTACTACAATCTTGACAAAGACGAGCAGACGATCACCGAAGAGATCTACGCCGGAGTCAACGTACAGATACTGAGAGATGCCAACAATACCGTAGAACAGGTGCTTATCCCCGTAAGCAGTGAACTGCAACTGCACCTGTATAAAGATAAAGAAGATGAAACCTACAAGTTCGAGTCCATCCCCATCATCTACGCCAAAAAACAAGAAGCATTTAGCGTGAGTATAGAGAACTCTCCGTATTACGACATCATCAAATCGACGGGCTCAAAGAAACTGGCCCATCAGTTTGTCAATGCCTTTAAAAACTCTCTGAATTTCCGCCGCGATCTGCAAAAGGGTGATCGCCTCGTTATGGTCTATGAGCAAAAGTATCGTTGGGGAGAACCCTTCAGCATGCCTGACCTGCAGGTGGCGATGATAGAGATGAATAAGAAAAAACACTATATCTATCTGCATACAGACAAGCGATATTATGACGAAAAAGGGATAGAAGCAGAGGGCTTTATGCTGAACCGTCCGGTAAAAAATGCCCGTCTGAGTTCAGGTTTTACACCGCGCCGCTATCACCCCATACTCAAAAAGTACAGAGCCCATCTTGGCGTGGACTATGCGGCACGTCCGGGAACGCCGATTATGGCAGCAGGGGGAGGACGGGTGATTTATGCCGGCTATAACCGGGGCTATGGAAACCTGATAAAGATCCAGCACAGTGACGGCTACATGACCCTCTATGCCCATCAAAAAGCCTTTAGAAAAGGGATAAAACGAGGCAAATATGTCAAAAAAGGGGAAGTGATAGGATATGTCGGTACGACAGGGCTATCTACCGGTCCGCACTTGCATTTCGGCCTCTATAAAAATGGACAGCCTCAAAATCCTGCCCGTGTGATCCGCATAACGACTAACAAGCTTCAAGGCAACAATCTTCAGGCCTTCAACACCCTAAAAGAAGAGTATAACAAGATGATAGAGCTTCATTTGGCTGCCAAGACACAGGCCGTCTGCGAAGCTGAGTTTGAAAAAGTCTATTATCTCGATCCCCAGACCTTTCAGCCTTTAGCGCGAGGCGAAGAACAGAATGCACAGATTTAACGAGATGATGCACTCGTTTGAGATGTATCTTTATGACCCCGAAGAGAACAGTATACACCCCAGCGATATCGCCTATCTGCTCAAAAAGATCCGCAAAAAAGAGACAAAAGAGGCTTTTCTAGAGCTTCTGGGAAGAGTCCCGCATGATGTTCTGGGTGATGTCCTGCTCGAGCTTCCCGAAAAGATCAAAGACGAGGCGATCGAAGTACTCAGCAGTGAAGAGCTTGCCGACGCGATAGAGCATCTTGAGTCAGACGATGCGGCCGACCTTCTTCAAGACATTGATGATCTGGATGAGGAGAAGTCCGAAGCGGTTGTCGCCTGTTTGGACGAAGAAGACCGGGTCGATATCGACAAGCTCCGCCGCTATAATAAAGATCAGGCCGGTGCCTGGATGCAGACCGAGCTTTTTGATGCCAGGCTTGAAGAGAGCGTACAGGAGGCCATCGACAGACTGCGCCGTCTAAAAGGAGAGGGCAAACTGGAAAACATCTACCAGCTCTTCTTGGTGGATGAGAACAACCGCTTGCTCGCAGGGATATCGCTGGAAGATCTTATCATTATGGATTTTTCGCGCAGGTTCAAAGACATCCTGGCCGAAGATGAGTACTACTTTCTCTCAGTAGAAGCGACAGCTGAGATCGAAGAGGTCGCGAAGATGTTTGAGCAGTACGACCTTTCCGTTTTGCCGGTTTTGGACTGGCAGGGAAAACTCATAGGGCGGATCACCTCGGATGATATTTATGATGTCATCGAAGAAAGAGCGACCGAGCAGATCTTTAACCTCGCGGGGGTCAATGATGACGCCGAGTATGAGGAGAAGCTCTTCGGCGTCTTCAAAAAACGCGCCTCCTGGCTGGGGCTCAATCTGATAACGGCGATTTTGGCTTCGATCGTCATCGGTCTGTTTGACCAGACGCTGGCGGCCTTTATCCCGCTGGCCATACTGATGCCGATCGTCGCCTCTATGGGCGGAAATGCGGGAACGCAGACCCTGACGGTCATGGTGCGCCAGATGGCGCTGGGCGATATCGACGCAGAGAATGCCAAGGAGGCGATCAAAAAAGAGTTTATGGTCGCCCTTTTCAATGGCATGCTCTTTGCTGTTGTGATCGGTTTTGTGGCCTATTTTTGGTTCAAGATCGAGCTTTTGGGGCTTGTAATCGCCCTGGCGATGGTCTTCAATCTTATGGTGGCTGGGCTTTTCGGAGCGCTGATTCCTCTGCTCTTAAAACGCCTTAATGTCGATCCGGCTGTGGGCTCGACGGTGCTGCTGACAACCGCGACCGATGTCCTGGGCTTTTTCAGCTTTTTGGGTCTGGCAAGTCTTATTTTATGATAGGCGACATCAGATTTAGCGAATGCACCGACTCACAGTTCGTCAAGACGCAGCGGATGCATTATCGCGAGAAGGGGATAGAAAAGAGCTGGGACGTGGTGCAGGTACACGACAGCGTCGCCGTACTGATCTACCACGTAGATAAAAATGCCTTTGTCCTTGTCAAACAGTTCCGTCCGCCGGTCTATCTTCACAATACGCAGGGCTTCACCTACGAGCTCTGTGCGGGCATCGTCGACAAATCTCTCAGCCTCGAGCAGATCGCGATTGAGGAGATCGAGGAGGAGTGCGGCTATAGGGTCGCACGAGAGAAGATAGAACGCGTCACCTCCTTTTACACGGCTGTAGGTTTTGCCGGCTCGAAACAGACGCTTTACTACTGTGAAGTGGATGAGCAGATGCGGGTTAATGCAGGTGGCGGCGTTCACGGCGAAGAGATCGAGCTTGTCTTTTTGGAAAAGGAGAAAGCCCATACTTTTATCCTCGACGAATCAAAAAGTAAGACCCCCGGCACGATGTATGCGCTGATGTGGTGGCTTAACCGAGGTTAGTAGCGAATGGTATCAAACCTCTTCCACCCGGATTATCTCCTGGTTTTCAAAATTCTCGATCAGTATGCGCCTTACGCGTTCCTGCCATAGCCGGGCAAACTCCGCTCTTTGCTGCGGGGATGCGCTTCCTTTTAATACAAGAGGCATCAGCTGCATCAAGGCGGGATTGGGCGATATGCTGCTGGGATCATAAAATAGATCCACGCTTTTTCCCACACCCTGATCTGCCTCTATTCTCGTAAAACGGACCGAAGGAACAGCCTGCTTAAAGGCCATCAGAGCCTGTCTTGAAAACTTTCCGCCCAGCCCTTTAAAACCGCTGATCTCGGTGGCCCCGGTGATATAGGAGATCACATTGGCAATAACGCCGGTCGTGCCCTCGTCCACTGCCTGCGAAAACTCAACCCTTATCTGCCCGCGCAGGGCCCGCTCATCCTCATAGAGAGCCTTGAGCGCGTGGTAGCTCATTAGATAAGCACCCGCAACGGTTGGACAGCTGTGTCCGGAGCCTTTGACGACATCAAGGTAGGAGATATCAAATTCCCCCTGGACAAAGGTGCCCAAAAGTTCACAGAGCGGATCGTTCAGAGTGATGCGGGGGACGGCATCGAAAAAGTCGGGATAGTGCATAAGATACTCCTTTTTTAAAGTATAGTGAAATTTTCAATATTCAACATTGACAAAGCTCAAGATGAACGCATGCTTAGCGGGATTTGGTATAATCCCTTTATGAAAACAGACAATGTATTTAACAAACCGATAAAAAAGCAGTTTGAGTTTGACGAAGAGGTCGCCGTCGTCTTTGACGATATGCTTTCGCGCTCTGTCCCTTTTTATGACGAGGCGATGAAGCTGACGGCGCATTTTGCCAGCATCAATGTCAAAGAGAAAGAGAGAATCTATGACCTCGGCTGCTCGACCGCCTCCTTGCTTTTGGAGATCGAACGCAGATCGAATGCAGCCATACGACTCATCGGCATCGACAACTCATCGGCCATGCTTGAGCAGGCATCAAAGAAGCTGCATGCCTTCAACTCAAAGATAGAGCTGTGCAACGGCGATATTTTGAACTATGCCTACGAAGAGGCGGCGGTGATCTGCAGCAACTACACCCTGCAGTTTGTCCGTCCGCCTGTGCGTGCTGATTTTGTCAAAAAGATCTATGATGCCCTGAAACCGGGAGGACTCTTCATTTTCAGCGAAAAGGTGATTTCCAAAGACAAAGCACTCAACAAGCAGATGATAGACACTTACTACGACTACAAAAAAGCGCAAGGCTACAGCGAGTATGAGATCGTGCAAAAGCGCGAGGCTCTGGAAAATGTCCTGATCCCCTATACCGAAGAGGAGAACAGGCGGATGCTTTCTGACGCGGGATTTTCCTATTGCGACAGCATCTTCAAATGGGTGAATTTCGAAACCTTTATCGCCAGAAAATAGAATGGACTTCTTGCAAAACTGCAAGAAGTCTTCTGGCTCGCAAGAGGCTAGCTTTAGTGCCTTAGCGGCCAGCGTAGTAAAGATGGGCTTTGCTCATTTTGCGTGTAAATAGAGTTTTAGTATTACCAGACGATCTTGTGTTTAGGCTCTTTGTGCTCTTCGTGGGTGATGACTGCTTTGGCCGACTCGTAGGCCTTGAGCGTCCCTTCTTTGAGCTCGGAAAATTCGATAAGATTGTCATCGCATGTCTTGTGATAGTAGCCGCTGGCATCGTAATATTCTCGGCAGTTATTATAGTATTTTGAAGAGATGCCGCGTTTGTTCATGCAACCGCTAAAAAGGGTGACGGTAATAATTGAAAATATGATACTCTTGTACATAAGATTTCCCCGATAAGTTATCCAGACAGAAGCAAAAACAGTACCAAGGAAGAGAATGCATGTTATAGAGATCTTTAAAACGATTTGCGCCATCCCCCACTGCTCGCACCACGCCCAGGGTCTGAAGTCCTACATCTTAGACGAGGCAAAGCGCTTCGGGTACGAAGTGAGCAGCGACAAGGTCGGGAATATTCTCTGTTCGCATCCGGAGGCGAGACTGATCTTGCAGGCGCATTACGATATGGTCTGCATCGGCCGTGCACCCGAACTGGAGCTTTATGAGGAGAATGGGTGGCTCAAAGCCAAGGAGAGCTCTCTGGGGGCGGACAACGGGATCGGCGTGGCGATGATGCTTGCGTTGATGAGCGAAAAGAAGAGAGTCTCCTGTCTCTTCACGGCAGACGAGGAGGTGGGGCTGCTCGGTGCACAGGGACTGGAACTGAAGATCAAAGAGACGCTGATGCTTAACCTCGATACGGAAGAGGAAGGCTACGTCTACATCGGCTGTGCGGGCGGTTCTGACGTCATCGCGACACAGACGCTGCGCTTTGAGACGATTGATGAGGAGGTTGTCTCGTATGAGATAGTTGTGGATGGGCTTCCCGGCGGACATTCGGGGGTAGATATCCATAAAAATATCCCCTCAGCCATCAAAAAACTCGCAAGCTATCTCGTCCACATCCCGCACTATCTCATCTCCATCGAAGGCGGGGAGAGACGAAACTCTATCCCCAGGCGTGCGCGCGCCGTGATCAGCGTGCCTTCGGGCGTTATGCCCGATGCAGGTGTGGACGGTATACAGATCATAAAACTTGATGCGTGCCATGACCGGATGATCGTGCAGGGACACAGGGTGAGCGAGATGATCCATGCCTTTGCCCAGGGAGTGCGCGCAATGAACAACGAACTCGGCATTGTGCAAAGCAGCATCAACCTGGCGCTGATCGAGATAGATGAAAAAGAGATGCGTGTGACGCTGAGCGCACGTTCGATGGACAGCGAAGAGCTTCTGCTTTTGGTTGACGAGACGCTCACTTTTTTCAGGGCTTTTGAGTTTACGGCAAAGAGCGAGGGGAGCTATCCTGCCTGGAAACCCGAGCTCAATGACTTTGCCCTGCAGGTGCAGAATGTCTGCCAAAAGCACTTTGAGAAGGCTGATTTTATGGCGATCCATGCCGGATTGGAGTGCGCTGTCTTAAAGAGCCACTTTCCCCATTTACAGATCGCCTCTATCGGCCCCACCATTCATGAGCCCCACTCCTCGCGCGAATCGGTGCAGATCGCTTCGGTGCAGCGGGTCTACCGCGCATTAGAAGAGATAGTAAGGGAGAGTATGTGACGTTGAAAATAGTGTTGACAGTGTTGCTGCTTCTTTTTGGCAGCGGCTGTACCGTTGTAGGTGTAGGCGCGGTAGCTGCTATAGGAAGCACCTACTACGTCACCGGAGAGATCCGAAGTTCTTGCCCTTACCCTGTCTCGATCCGCCATCTCTACGAGGTCACGCTCTACACCTTTCAAGAGGAAGGCATACGTCTTCTTTCGGTGACAAACAGTACAAAAGATGCCGATATCACAGGAGAATCAGAGGCGGGCAAAAAGATAAAGGTCCACATCTACTATAACAGCGAAGGGCAGGCAACGCTGGGGATGCGCATCGGTGCTATAGGAGACGAGAAGCAGAGCCGTCTGTTGCTCAAAAAAATGGAGAAATATATTTAGCCGGGTTTAAACGACTTCGTCGTTTTGCAGAACTCCTGTAAAAAACAGTCGCTGTCGCATTTCGGGCTCTGGGCGGTGCAGATGTAGCGCCCGAAAAGCACCATGGCCTGATGGAGCTGATGCAGGTTGGTCTTGAACTTTTTGACCAGCTCCTCTTCGGTTTTTGTGGCCGTTTTGGCATCGCTCAGCCCTAAACGGTGTGAGACCCTGAAAACATGGGTGTCGACCGCCATCAGGTTGGCCTGGGTGTACTCGATCAGGACGACATGGGCCGTCTTCTGTCCGACTCCGGCCAGGGTGATCAGCTCTTTTTCATCCAGAGGGACTTGACCCTCATAAACCTCGATCAGGCGCTGCGCCATGGCAATAAGGTTTTTTGCCTTGTTGTTGAAAAAGGAGCAGGTGTTCAGCAGGGCTTTGAGCTCGTCAAGATCGGCATTGGCCAGAGAAAGCGCATCAGGATACTTCTCAAAAAGTGCGGGGGTGATGATATTGACGCGTTTGTCGGTGCACTGCGCAGAGAGCGCAACGGCGATGACAAGCTCATAGGCGTTGTGGTAGTGGAGCTCGGTCACGGCCTCATCGTAGCGTTTTAAGAACTCTTCTTTGATGTGTTCGATCTCTAGTTTGGTTGCTTTTTTCATGGGCGCCATTCTATCAAAGAGTATCTGTGTAACTCTTGATACCCTTAAGGGCTGAAAAGAGCAGAGTTTTAACTCCCTTTTAATTATAATATATGATAATGTATAAATTCGCCTCAGAGAGCCTTTTTTACAGCCCTGGGCACACTCTCGAAGGAAAACTTTATGGCTTCACTCTTTTCATGGCTAGGCTCCCGTTTCAAAGACCAAGGAGGGACAGCATCGATCTCTGCATCGATGGAAAAAGATGGCTATGTCTCCAAAGAGCTCTTTTACGAGATACTTGATCTTGAATCGAATGTGATCTTGTTTTTTACCAAAGATGGGGGATGGATCGGGGCCAACAAAGCCTTTTTTAATCGGTTCGATTTTACCAATATAGAAGATTTTCGACAAAAACATGAAAGTATACGAGAGCTTTTTACACAAGAGAGCGAAGAGGTCTTTACGGAGTATGACAAATCGTGGCTTGACTATATCCGCATCCACAAAGAGAGTGGCTACAGAGTTGTACTGCAAGACAAACAGAACAGAGATGTCCCCTGCCGCGTAAAAGCGCGCAAGATCCGCCAAAACGGAAAAGATCTTTATGTTCTGGAACTTGAGGATATCTCCGAGCTCGAAGAGGCACGTCTGAAAACGCAGGAGGTGGAACGGCTCAAAAGCAAGTTCCTCTCCAATATCGGACACGAGTTCAGGACCCCGATGAACGGTATCCTCGGTTTTATCGAGCTGATGGAGAAAAACAACGTCGATAATCAGCAGAGTGAGTATCTTCAGATGATCAATATCTCCGCACGCAACCTGATGTTCAATATCGAAAGCCTGTTGGACCTTGCGCAGATGCAGGGCGGGCGGCTCAAGCTCAACGAGAGCGAGTTCAATCCTATCGCCGAGATGGAAGAGCTTGCACGTCTGTATGCGGTAGAAGGCAGAAACAAAGGGATTCAGACCTACTTCTTCATCGACCCCAAACTCCCCCAGTACATGACGGGTGACCTTCGCAAGCTCAAACAGATTCTAAACAACCTGATCAATAATGCGCTTAAGTTTACCAAACGCAGCGGCAAAGTAACGGTTGAGGTAAAGCTTGTTCAGCGCAACAATGATGGCACATGCACCATAGGTTTTGGTGTCAGAGATACCGGAAAAGGTATCTTGAAAGAGCATCTAGCCCTGATCACCCAGCCCTTTGTTGCCGGTGACCAGGCAGACAACCGTTTGGGTGTGGGCCTGAGCCTTTCGCATGGTCTGATCAAGATGATGGGTGGAGACCTGAGGATTCAAAGCGAACTTGAAAAAGGGTCGGCATTTACCTTTGCCTTGAGCTTTTCCTGCTCGGAAGCACAATCTTTTCAGGTGGTCCAAAACCGTACGGCAAAGGTCGTTCTTCTGGATGAGTCCCGTGTCGAAGATGCCAATCAGCTTACCATGTATCTGCGCAGTTTTTCGATGAATGTCATCAAGGTAAATCAGATCGATGAGAAGATATATGACAATACAGACCTGATCTATCTGGTGGCATCACAGGAGAAACCGGGCTGGATGCTGAAGCTTTCAACCTTCAAGAAAAGAGGAAAGACGGTTTTGCTCATCAACCCGGACGAGCAGGTCGAGGCCAAAATGGCACACATCATAGACCACACCTTCGTCAAGCCGATGCTCCCTTCCAAGATCGCCAACCATTTGGCAAAGATATTCCGTCTGCCAAAATCAGCGCCCGCCCTGCAGGAGCCGCAGACACGCCAAGATGCGATAAAGGCGCTTGTCGTTGAGGATAACCTGATCAACCAGCGTCTGATCAAGATCCTTCTTCAAGAGTACAATCTGCAGGTCACGACAGCAGGTGACGGTGAAGAGGCGGTCAATCTTTGCCGTACTAATGAGTACAATATCGTCTTTATGGATATCGATATGCCAATTAAAGACGGCATTTTGGCAACCCAGGAGATCAAACAGCAGCAAACACCCGCGCAGATCTCAAACATGCCCATCATCGCTCTGACGGCTTTGGCCATGGAGGGTGATCGAGAACATATTCTTGAAGAGGGCCTGGATG
The DNA here is from genome assembly GCA_014859655.1 of Campylobacterales bacterium. Lineage (GTDB taxonomy): Bacteria > Campylobacterota > Campylobacteria > Campylobacterales > Sulfurimonadaceae. Next base: position 28,239 of record JACUTT010000010.1, on the reverse strand, counting down.
ACTACCTCTCCAAGCCCTTGACGCGAGAAAAACTTGAGTACGTCTTGCAAAAACATCTTCGTTTGGTTTTTTAAAGCTTCTTGAAATGCAGGACCTGAAAGAGTATCTGCCTCAAAGCGGAAGCGAATGTGCGCAAAAGCTTTTCGATCTTATCGGCCAAAGAGAACCAGAGTCAGTGCAAAGATGGCCTGGACATAGGCCTTTTGCTCTGCCACAAGTTGACAAAGATGATGCAGAGCAGGCTGAAAGTAGCGACTGAACTCAAGAAGGGAAGCCGTTTCAGCTTTTATATCCTCCACAAAACAGACAATGAGCCCTTTCGAGTGGGAAAAACTGGAGTCGGTCCTGAGGCAATATCTTGATTTAGAAATAAATTAAGTCTTCTTCTGTATAATAATGTGCTTTGAAAAATTGAGAATAGACTTCTTGCAAAACTGCAAGAAGTATTTTGGCTCGCAAGAGGCTAGCTTTAGTGCCCGAGCGAGCAGCGTAGCAAAAATGGACTTTTCCCATTTTGCGTGTTAATTGGGTTCTGCAAGAATTCTCTAATAAAAAAATATTTAAAAATCATAAGGAAAAAAATGAGAAAAATTATTTTAGCTATGGCAGCAACCGCTGTTGTTTATGCCGGAACGGTAGTCACGGTAAACGGCAAGAACATCACTGAGGCAGAAGTGCAAGAGGTGCTTATGCAGGGAACCCAGGGACGCTATGATCAGCTCCCACCTGAAAAACAGAGCGAACTTAGCCAGCGTGTGATTGACGGGCTGATCTCTCAAGAGCTTATTTATGCCGATGCCAAAAAAGAGGGTGTTCTTGAGGCTGCGGAGTACAAACAGGAACTGGCAAAGGTTATGGAGCGTGTTGAAGTCCAGCTCGCATCAAAAGTATGGGAAAAGCGCCAATTCGATAAGGTGAAGGTCAACGAAAAAGATATCAAAGCCTACTATAGCGCGCATCCTGAAGAGTTCAGTGAACAAGAGAAGGTACGCGCAAGCCATATTCTAGTAAAAACAGAATCAGAAGCCAAAGATGTCATCAAAGAACTCTCTTCACTCAAGGGAGCGGCACTTATTACACAATTTGCTGAAGTCGCAAAATCAAAGTCGACAGGTCCAAGTGCACCTAAGGGCGGAGATCTCGGTTTCTTCGGTGAGGGTCAGATGGTGCCATCGTTCAATGAGGCGGCATTTGCTATGAAAAAAGGTGAGATGACGAAGACACCTGTAAAGAGCCAGTTCGGTTATCATGTTATTCTTGTGACAGACAAGCAAGAAGCAAAAGATCTTGCTTTTGACGAGGTCAAAGGCTTTATTGAGCAGAAGCTCAAAGTTGAAGCTTTCAAAGAGCAGATGGAAGCCAAGATGGAAACACTCAAAAAGAACGCAAAAATCACGTTTGCAAAATAGTCTACTCTTAAGCCTTCCTTCACGAATTGACCGGGTTCAATTTAGAGGAAGGTCCTTCTATGTCAAACGCGACGATCTGATCCACCCCTGCCTCTCGGGTAACAAATACAGAAAACTCTACACACTTCTTCAAACCTCTTCAGATATCTATGATACAGTCATCTCCTACGGCGGCGTACAATCCAATGCTATGCTTGCCATTGCCTGCCTGTGCCGTCTGAAAGGGTGGACATTTCACTACTACACAAAAACACTGCCCGGTTACCTGGAAAACAGACGCGAAGGGAACCTGGAGCAGGCACTAGAGCAGGGCATGCAGCTGCATGAGGTAGAATATGCCGCATTTCAGCAGAAGATAGAGGAACTGAAGACTTTTCAGCAGAAGAGAACTCTGCTTATCTCCCAAGGCGGAGCAGACGAGATTGCCAAAGCGGGGATAGAAGAGCTTGCAAAGGAGATCAACGCCTGGAGAAAAGATGAGAAGATCGAAAACCTGAATGTCGTTCTTCCTAGTGGAACCGGAACCACCGCGCTCTATCTTCAAGGTGCACTGGAGAAGGAGATAAGGCTCTACACCTCGGTACTGGTCGGCGACGACACCTACCAGCTGCAGCAGTGGCAAAGACTCTCAAAGGGCCCTTATCCGAAGATTCTTCCGCGTGACAAAAAAAGAAAATTTGCCAAGCCCTATAGCGAGTATCTGCAGATGCATCAGGAGCTGGAAAAGCAGACCGGCATCACCTTCGATCTGATCTATGCTCCCAAAACCTGGATAGAACTGCTGGACTATTTTGATGAAGATGCGCCAATACTCTACATCCACACCGGCGGCGTCAGCGGAAATGAGACGATGCGGCAGAGGTACAGGCATAAAGAGAGCAGAAGGGGATAATAGTAAAAAAGGGAGCTTCTTCACAGCAAAAGAGTGTGAAGAAAAAAGAGCCTAGTTGCGGCCAATCGCGTTGAGGTCTTTGAAGGCAGTGATAACGCGTGCGACAAGGGTCTCCTGTCCGGCACGCAGCCATTTTCGAGGGTCGTAGTACTTCTTGTTTGGCTTCTCTTCGCCTTCGGGGTTTCCGATCTGGCTCTGCATATAGGCCTTGTTCTTTTCGTAGTAGTCCTTAGTGCCCTCCCATGTTGCCCACTGTGTGTCGGTGTCGATGTTCATCTTGATCACGCCATACGAGATCGCCTCTTTGATTTCGGCTTCGGTTGAGCCTGATCCGCCGTGGAAGACGAAGTTGACCGGTTTTGGCTCGGTGTGAAACTTCTCCTGGATGTATTTTTGCGAGTTGTCCAGGATGATCGGCGTGAGGACAACATTTCCCGGCTTGTAAACACCGTGGACATTTCCAAAAGAGGCAGCGATGGTGAAGTGCGGACTCACTTTGCTCAATTCTTCGTAGGCGTAGGCGACCTCTTCGGGTTGGGTGTAGAGAAGCGCATTGTCGATATGGCTGTTGTCCACGCCGTCCTCTTCGCCGCCGGTAACGCCCAGCTCAATCTCTATCGTCATGCCGATCTTGTCCATGCGCTTGAAATACTCGACGCAGGTGGCCACATTCTGCTCAAGCGGCTCTTCGGAAAGATCCAGCATGTGCGAGGAGAAGAGAGGCTTGCCCTCTTTTTTGTAGAATTCTTCGCCGGCGTCGAGAAGCGCGTCGATCCAGGGAAGAAGGTGGCGCGCTGCGTGGTCGGTGTGCAAGATGACGGGAATGCCATAGGCTTCTGCCATAGCGTGAACATGTTTAGCGCCCGAGATCGCGCCGGCTATAGCCGCTTTTTCGTTTTCGTTGCTTAGCCCCTTGCCCGCGTAGTAGAGGGCACCGCCGTTTGAGAACTGGATGATGATGGGAGAGTTTACCTTTGCCGCTGCTTCCAAAACCGCATTGATAGAGTCGGTTCCTACGATATTGACAGCAGGAAGCGCAAATCCGTCGGCCTTGGCAATGGCATACACTTTTTGAATATCATCTCCGTGTAACACACCCGGTTTTACAGCATCTAGTACTTTCATGGACAATCCTCTTCTTAATTGGTAATGGGGGAATTATATCAAATTTCGCTAGAATATCTGACAAAATAAAGCCTCTTGGCTCAAGGAATAGCATGGCACTCGATCTAAGCCAGTGTTTGGTCATCGGTATCTCCTCGCGGGCACTTTTCGATCTCGAAGAGCCCAACGACATCTTCAACAGCAGCGGCGTGGAGGCCTACAGAAAGTTTCAGCTTGACAACGAAAAAAGCGCCTTGAGCAAGGGTGCAGCCTTTCATCTGGTCGAAGCGCTTTTGAAGCTCAATGATCTTAGCGGCAAAAAACTGGTCGAAGTGATCGTCATGTCGCGCAACTCTCCGGACACGGGGCTGCGCGTCTTCAACTCGATTTCGCATTATGGCCTTGACATCACCCGGGCCGCCTTCAGCGGGGGCGAAAATCTCTCCGACTATCTCGAGGCCTTTAATGTCGACCTTTTTCTCTCAAAATCAGAAGAGGACGTGCAGCTGGCCATCGACGCGGGATGTGCGGCGGCTATCTTGTACGCTCCGCCAAAAGAGATCGACATGAGTCAGCAGATACGTATCGCCTTTGATGCGGACGCCGTTATCTTTTCGGAAGAGTCCGAGCGTATCTACAAAAGTCAGGGACTTGCCGCCTTCTTGGAACATGAAAAAGTCAATGTCAACAAACCGCTTCCTGAAGGCCCCTTTGCCAAACTCCTCAAGACGCTCTCCTTTTTGCAGGCGCAGTTTGAAGTTTCACCTATCCGTCTGGCCATAGTCACCGCACGAAATTCGCCGGCACACGAGCGCGTCGTCCAGACGCTTCGAACCTGGAATGTTCATGTGGACGAAGCTTTTTTTCTAGGTGGCCTCTCCAAGGACCAGATACTCAAAGCCTACCGCGCCCATATCTTTTTTGATGATCAGGAGTATCATCTTGACGACACCTCGAAGGTCGTCCCCTCGGGAAAGGTCCCCTACAAGACAGGCTCGCCCCTGCATCAATTGAAAAAATAAACCAGGCATCTCAGGCGAAATGTACCGCCAGCCAGATCGTCGGCGAGGCGGTGTAGGTGACCTTGTGTTTGGTGTTTTTGGGGATATAGAGATGCTCCCCCTTTTGAAGGGGGAGCTCTCGCCCGTCTTCAAAGAGCAGAGTGGCTTCGCCCTCTATAATGACCACCCACTCGTCTTCGCTCTGGTCATACCACCGCGAAGAGGTCTGGCCGTTTGAGGTGATCTTTTCTATGCTTACCGACTGCGTTTTCAAGAGGGTGTCAAACTGCTCTTTGCGAAGAGCGTTCGGATTGGGTGAAAAGAGGTTCTGCATTGCGTGGCCTTTTGTGTAAAAAGCATTATAGCACGCTGCCTCTCATGGGAACAAAAAAATACTTTCTAAAGAAACTTTTTGACTTCATAAAAACTGCGTTATCTAGTTTTGGCTATAATCACAAAATTATTAAATAGAAGGAACATATGATGACCATCCTTTCTACTGCCGATGCCGCATTTGGCGCAGCTTTTGAAGAACTTTTAGGACGCGGGAAGATGGATATGGAGCATGTCTCAGCCATCGTAGGCGGCATTATTTCTGAGATAAAAGCAGAAAAAAACAGCGCACTAAAACGCCATGTTGCCAAATTTGACAACTGGACGCCGCAGACGGACGAGGAACTCAAAATCGACGTGGCGCTGATGAAAGAGGCCTATGAGGCGCTGGACGAGAAGCTCAAAGCAGCCCTGCATCTCTCTTATGACCGCATCAAGGCCTACCACGAGAAGCAGCTGCCAAAATCATGGTTCGACACGGAGGCTAACGGGACGATTTTAGGCCAGAAAGTGACGGCGGTCGACAGGGCAGGGCTTTATATCCCCGGCGGAAAAGCGGCCTATCCCTCTTCGCTACTGATGAATGTCATCCCGGCTCAGGTCGCAGGCGTAGAGGAGATCATCGTCTGTACTCCGACGCCTGACAACGAGCCCAACCACCTTCTGCTCGCGGCCTGTCACCTCTGTGGCGTCACCAATGTCTTCAAGGTCGGCGGCGCCTCTGCTATAGCGGCGATGGCCTATGGAACGCAGAGTATTCCCAAGGTAGATGTCATCACGGGCCCGGGAAATATCTTTGTCGCGACGGCCAAAAAGCTTGTCTTCGGCGAGGTCAATATCGACATGATCGCCGGCCCCAGCGAGATCGGGATTTTGGCGGATGAGTCGGCAAACCCGCGCCACCTGGCCATAGACCTTCTCTCCCAGGCGGAGCATGACGAGATGGCCTCGTCGATACTCATCACGACCTCTCAGAGAGTGGCGGATGAAACGATCATAGAGGTAGAGGCCTGGCTGAAGAAGCTTCCGCGCGAAAAGATTGCGCGAAAGTCCATAGAAGAGCGTGGCGCGGTGATCGTTGCCCGGGATATGAAAGAGGCCCTTTTCCTGATGAACCAGATCGCGCCGGAGCACCTCGAAGTCGTGACGCAAAACCCTTTTGAGTTGCTTCCGAGCATCAAGCATGCAGGTGCCATCTTCCTCGGTCCCAATACACCAGAGGCCGTCGGCGACTATGTCGCGGGGCCGAACCACACCCTGCCGACAGGCGGAACGGCGAAGTTTTACTCGCCTCTTGGGGTCGAGAACTTTATGAAGAAGTCCTCCATCATCTCCTTTTCTGCCGATGCGATCAACGAGATCGGCGAAGCCTGCGCTATGATCGCCAGTACCGAAGGCCTGAGCGCGCACGAGCAGTCTATCCGTGTGCGTCTGAATAAGTAGCGCCAGGCGTTTCCGGAGCGCTTGCAAAAGCGTTTTTCCAGGAAAAAGCAGGCGGTTGATAATCAAAAATAAATCAATATAAACACGCATATCTTTTCTCTCCCTCCTTATTTTACTCACCTGATAAATAATATATTTTTTTTCGCAAATCATTTAGTTTCAGATAAGAGTAATTAAGCTATCATCCCCCTAAGAAAGTTCCCTGTTTATGATAAATAAGGGCTACTTCTGATATCTATTAGTTGAGCTAATAAGGGATATTGCACTGCAATATTTCAGGCTACGATAAGTTCATAATCTTAAGTAGGAGGAGAATGAATGCAGTTAGGCTTCTTAGTAGACTTACACCTCTGTATGGGATGTAAGGGCTGCGAAATCGCATGTAAAGTTGAAAACGAGGTGCCATTGAGTACATGGCGTCTTCGTGTTAAGTATGTAGATGTCGGTGTCTTTCCGGAGACAAAGCGAACATTTACTCCATTACGTTGTAACCACTGTGCGAATGCTCCTTGTGAGCGTATTTGTCCTGTAAGTGCATTACACTATATTGAAAACGGCATCGTAAACATAGACAAAGAGCGTTGTATCGGCTGTGCCGGCTGTGTTATGGCCTGTCCTTACGGTGCAATCTATATCGATCCCGAAACACAGACAGCAGACAAATGTACATACTGTGCGCACCGTATCGCGTCTAGCCTTATGCCTGCGTGTGTTGTTGCCTGTCCGGTCGAAGCCAACATCTTCGGTGATATGGATGATCCTGCATCAAACATCAGCCGCTATGTTATGGAGCACCAGGGCAATGTCCAGGTACGTAAACCTGAAAAAGGGACAGACCCTCATCACTACTATGTCGGCGGCGGAAACGTAACACTTAACCCGCTTGCATCAGTACGTCCAGAAGGTCACAGTCTCTTTACAAATATAACGCATCTACCAGTAGGAGGGCACCACTAATGCATGCAATAGCACTTGAAGCAACGAATGCAGTTGTAACTCTAGACGTAGCCCTTCCGGGTATCGTATGGGGATGGATCATAACTATGAATATGTGGGCGAAGAGCATCGGGACAGGTGTTATCTTTATCCTTTTCTACCTGCTTAAGAAGTACCCTAACGAAGCCGCATATCTTCGTTTTCCATTGACGGTGGTGTCAATCGTATTTATTCACCTGTTTCTTTTCTTTACGGTTATCGATTTGCACCAGATGTTCAGATTCTGGCATATCTTTTTCCACCCTCACTGGATGTCGGCGATCACTGTCGGTGCATGGATGGCAACAATATATGTCGGTTTGATCTTCTTTTTGGCCTATGCCTCTTTCATCAAGAAAGACAATGCGCTCTTTGACAAGATCTTGATATGGACGGTCGTTGTCGGCATTCCTGTTACGCTTTATACAGCGGGTCTTATGGCGGAGTCATCAGCGAGAGAACTGTGGCAGATGCCGACAGAGTCAGCACAGATGATTCTTGCCGCATTGCTGGCAGGTTCGGCGACAACGCTTCTTATCGGCGGAAAACTTCCGTATGAAGCAAAACGCGATCTTGCTATCATCCTGGGTCTTTCGGCCTTTGGTGCATTTATTCTTTATATGAGCGAATATATCTTTGGCGCAATGAAAGCCGAAGAGGTAGCAGCTACACTAGAGTTTATCAAAGGAAACGGCGAATATACAACAATGTTCTGGATAGGCCAGATCTTCGCCTTTATCGTTCCTATGGTCCTTGTTGCACTGAGTGTAACCAACAAATCAACAAGCCTTCTTGCCTTGGCTTCAGTATCTGCGTTGGCAGGTCTGTGGGTAAGTAAACACGTATGGCTAGTGATTCCACAATTATTAAGTATGAGCTAAGGAGGCCTGTTAAATGTTTTTAGAAAATAGAAGATCATTTCTAAAAGGCGCTGCATTTACTATTGCAGGCGCTGCAATCGCTAAGAATGTAATCAGTACTGATGTTCTGGCTGAGTCTCTCAATGAGAGCAAGTTCACAAACACACCTGATTCTTTGGCATTTTATCCACCACTGGACCAGTGGGAAGATTTCAAAGAACTTGACGGAAACGACTGGAAACGCGGCGGTATCGACCGTAAAGGTGTTCAGTCAGAAGAGAATCCGGACGGTATCTATGTCAACGACTTTACCATCGTACCGACGGCATGTTCAAACTGCGAGGCCTCATGCGGTCTTACAGCGTGGATTGACAAAAAGACCTTCACGGTTAAAAAATATATGGGTAACCCGCTTCACCCGGGTTCTCGCGGACGTAACTGTGCCAAGGGCTATGCGGTTCAGTCTCAGATGTATGATCCGGATCGTCTTGCCTTCCCAATCAAAAGAGCCCCGGGTTCTAAGCGCGGTGACGGCAAATGGGTACGTGTAACATGGGATGACGCGATGACGGCCATCGGCAAGAAGATGGGCGACACGCTTCGAAAAGGCGATGAGCTTTCCAAAAAGTCTGTTATGTTCCACGTCGGCCGTCCAAATGAGAACGGCTTTACAGGTCAGGTGTGGCAGACACTGGGCACAGACGCCTTCAACTCGCACACCAATATCTGTTCATCGGGCGGTCGAACACCGACTATCCAGTGGGCAAATGATGACCGCACCTCTCCGGACTGGGCGAATGCGAAACTTGTTTTCCTTAACTCGTCTCACGCAGCCGATGCGGGCCACTACTTCCAACAAGCAGCAGGTCACATTGCTGATGCCCGTAAAAAAGGCGCAAAGATGGTTGTTATGGATCCGCGTCTGTCCAACTCTGCCGGTATGGCAGACCTTTGGATTGCAGCCTGGCCGGGTACTGAACCGACTATCTACCTCTATCTCGTTCAGCGAATGCTTCAAGAAGGCCAGGTCAATACTGCCTTTGTGAAGAAGTGGTTTAACTGGGAAGTGATGATGGACAACAAAGACTACCTGAAGTTTATGGTAGAAAAAGGTTACATCGCAGAACTTCCAAAAAAGAATGACTTTAATGCCTATATGGAGATGTTGAAAGAGCTTTATGCTCCCTACACTCTTGAGTATGCGGTAAAAGAGTCTCATGTTCCGGCTTATAAGCTTGAAAAATTGTATGAGATGTTTATCTGGGCAGGCGAGTCTATCTCGTCTTACTTCTGGCGCGCAGCAGCTGCGGGTAACCGCGGTGGTTGGGTTTCGGGACGTACGGGTTATCTCGCACTCGGTCTTCGTGGCGCTATCGGTCCTAAGGGCGGTACATTCTTCCACTACTGGCACGTTATCTCTGTCGGCGGCAAGGGCGGTTCTGCGACGGTCGGTCAAGGTTCACGCGGTTCTGCGGTGCCTAAAGTTGATGTCTGGAATGAGCTTACATGGCCTCCTGAATGGCCTCTTTCGACCTACGAGATGTCTTACCTTCTGCCGCACCTGCTAAGTGATACGCAGTGGCAGCAAAAGTGGATCAACAAGGGGCTTAATGTTCCTACCAAGCTTGCTGTCTGGATTCCGCGTATGTACAACCCGGTCTGGATCAATCCGGACGGTTTCCGCTGGCTGGAAGTGCTTAAAGACGAGAGTAAGATGGAGCTTACCTTCAACCTCTCTCCTGTCTGGTCTGAGACTAACTGGTATGTTGACTATGTTCTTCCTGTCGGACTTGCGGGAGAGCGTCACGATCAGCACTCCGAAGCGACTATGCCGGCACGATGGACCTCTTTCCGTCAGCCGGTTATGCGTGTTGCGCTTGAAAAAGCGGGCTGGAAGCCGAACAATCCTAACCGTGCTACACTTGAGGCGCACATCAAAGCAGGCCTTGGCGAAGTATGGGAAGAGAATGAGTTCTGGTTCGATATGTGTGTTAACTACATCGATCCAAAAGGTGAGCTCTATCTTGACGCCTCTAAGACTAAGACCATCAAGTCTATGTGGGAGTCAAAACGCCATCCAGGCAAACCGGTAACGATTGCTGAATGGTATGATGCGGCATTTGGAGATAACCTTCCAAACCTCAAGCGTACAGCAACTCAGGATCCGAAATATAAAGGTTCTGAGTTCCCCGTCTATGATTACATGAGAGATCATGGCGCATGGATGGAAGAGAACCACATCTACTCTCCGCAAGAGCGCGAACTCAAAGAGGATGCCAACAGCTTAACAGTTCACGGGCATAAATATGACAAATCGCATGTCCACACAGACAAGCGCACCGGCGTAATGAGTGTTGATGCCCACGGCGATGCATGGAAATACCCCAACGGCAAACAGCCGATCGGTATTGAGATCGACGGTAAAAAGATGGAAGGTTTTGCTACGATGGACAAGAAGCTTGACTTCTTCTCTGAGTGGTTTGCCTCTGATGAGTGGAAATGGCCTGAGTATGCGATTCCTTTCTATCCTCGTGATGAGGAAGAGAAGAAGAACATGCCGGAGATCGTCTCTCATGTCAATCATATGTATATGACGGAGGAGAACTCGTACGCACTCAATACGGTCTTCCGTCTGCCGTACAATATCCATACGCGTTCGGCCAACTCCAAGCACCTGATGGAGATCTCGCAAAATCACGATCCGATCTGGATCTCGACCGGGGATGCTGCTCGTCAAGGTTTCAAACGCGGTGATGCTATTCGTGTAGAGATTGTGGATTCGCTTTCAGGCCTGAGTTCAGGTTATTTTGTTGCTATGGCAGTACCGACGGAGGGTGTACTTCCGGGTACACTGGCCTGTTCACACCACGGCGGCCGTTGGAAACTTGTCAACTCCGTTACTATTCCTAACGGTGTCAGTGACGGGAAGGTGGCTCCAAGTGTGGCGGCTCGCAATATGAACGATCCGGCATTTATGGCAGAATCACCTCTGAATGCAGGGGCTGAAGGCGCGCAGATCAAGATCGAAGATTATTCAGGCACAACGGGTATCAACGGTTTCGGCGTACCGACTGCTGAGCTTCAGATGGACGGTAAAGAGGGTAGACTTAAATATACCCAGGGAATCGTTCCTTTCAAATCTGAGCGTTTTGCAGACTACAACAAAGACTCTGATAACATCTGGTGGGATGGTCTTTCAGGTTCATGGCAAAATGCTGTGGCAGCGCCGCACCCGGATCCTATTTCGGGCATGCACTGCTGGCACCAAAAAGTTATCCTGTCCAAAGCCCAGCCGGGTGACAAGATCGGTGACATCTCTGTCAACTATGAGAACAACCTTGGCGTCTACAGAGCATGGAGAGATGAGCTTACGCGACCTCTTAATGCAACGAATAAATGGCGTCGACCTCAGTTCATCAAACGCCCATGGGTGCCTCTTTCAGAGACTGCCTACAGAGTAAAAATAAAATAACACCCTTCGGAGTTATTTATATCAAAAAGAGGGAGATTTCTTCCTCTTTACCTTCTTTGGTTATCTTCTCAAACTAACGCCACATTAAGCTGTTTTTACTATAATCGCAGATAATAATTTGCGATAGTTTTTACAATTATTCAGAGGGAATATTTTATGGAACAAACACAGGCACGTAGTAATATTTATGCACTTTTATCTCGTATTTTGCTTCAAGAGCTTGATGATGAGATCTTGAATATGATCTTGAACGATCAGGCTGTCAGAGAGCTTTTTCCAAGCCTAAAGGAGTGGAAAGTTCTTGAAACAGAAGACAATAAAACCCTTCTTGATGAGCATTTGAATGTCGACTTTGCCAATATCTCTTTGCTACATCTTGTTCCTTACGAGACATTTTATACCCGCGAAGATCAGATGATAGAAACAGGCGGAGCTAACCCGGTGACGACGATGTACCATGAGTTTGATTACCTTGTCGACTTTGGCAAGGCCAGAGCTATTTCTGCGGATCATATCGGTATTGAACTGGAGTTTATGCACTATCTCATTGAAGCCGAAATCGCCGCAGAAAACGCAGGAGACAAAGAGGCTGTAGAGCATCTGCAATTTGCACAAAAGACATTTCTGAACAAGCATCTTTTGGCATGGGCACCGATGTACTTGATCAATGTCAAGTACGAGGCGCGCACCCCTATCTATTATGATGCAGCGGAGATGGCCCTGGAGTTTATTCTTGCGGATAATGAGTACCTGTCTTCTAGTAAGGCAGCGTAGAAAACGCCATGGCGGGTTTAACTTTAGATCCTACCCGGTGTGTACGCGCCCTTGGCAAGTCATCCGAGTGTACCCACTGCGTTGATGTCTGTCCGGTAGATATTGTCACCATCGAAAACCATCTGCCTGCCTTTAATATGTCCCAGTGTGTGGGCTGTGGCGGCTGTGTTTCTGTTTGCCCTACGGAGGCTTTTTCGCTGGATGACTTCAATCCGACAAATTTCTTTTTTGATTTTGTCCAAAGCGATGAGAGCCTGCTTTCGTGCAAGAAGAATGTACCGTGTATCGCTGCCTTGTCGGTAGAACATCTGACCTCGCTGGCACTTTTAAAAGAGAAGATAGTCTGTGATATCGGACACTGTGAGGGCTGCGAGATTGCAGGGAAACTCAAGCCGAAGATCGATGCTAATATCGAAGAGGCAAACTTTATCCTAGAAGCGATAGAGTCGCCTAAGCGTGTTGAGATCGAAGCCTTAAGGTATGAGCCTCAAAGCCTCGAAGCAAATGATGACAGACGCGGGTTTTTCAGGTACATCAACCTTAAAAATGCTGCCAGGGCGAAGCACGACTTTGAGCGCCGGGTCGAGGTCGAGTTCGATGAAGAGCTGCGTCATGAGGTCTTTACCAAAGACATTGCGCGACTGAAAGAAAAGAGCGTACCGGATAGACGGAAGATCTTTTTTACGGCACTAAAACGCGCACCCAAGCCGTCGCAGTACCATGTGATAAATGCCTCAGAGCTCTCCTTTACCAGTATGAAGAAGCTCGACGAGCAGAGCTGCACGGCGTGTCAGATGTGCTACCGCATCTGCCCGACAGCAGCGCTTACTTCGGATATGAAAAACTCCAAGATCGACTTTGATCCCTTTTTATGCGTCAAGTGCCATCTGTGCCATGATGTCTGCGAACCGGGTTCGATCACGCTGGCTGGGACCTTTGATCTGAAACAGTTTTTTGAACCGGAAGTGAAGCAGCTGATAAAATTCACCATCCGCCGTTGCCACGAGTGCGACAACTACTTCACCTACCGCGGCGGAGAAGTGACCTGTTACCGCTGCCGTCTTGAAGAAGAAGAAGCCAAAGAATTATGGGGGATTGAATAGAATGAGCAGTTTTAACGCACCGATGAATGACGCCAACGAGATCGACACCCAGTCGCTTCTCTTTGGCTTCCTGGCTGAGTATGCCCAGCAGAACCGTTTCAGTGCAGCGCTGAACCGCCGCTTCAAAGAAGAGGGCGACAACGCGATGTGTATTCCAATGAACATCCGACCCGATGATATCTACTTCACCATCAACTCGCTCAAAGAAGCAAAACTAAATGGCGTTGCGCTGGGAGCCGAGTATGTTGAAGGCGTGCTTGAACAGTTAGGATACAAGAGCGACGAGGTAGAGACCTGCGGTTTTTGCGATACGATCATTGTCAAAAATAAAGAGCTCTACGGCGAGGTCGCAACAGGACGTGCGGTGGCCGAAGTTCTAAAAGAGCATGGCGCGCAGAGGCTTGCCGTTCTCGGTTCCGGAAAAGTAGCAAGATCTCTTGTTCTGCACCTAAAAGAGAGCGGTGTGAAAGAGCTGGTCTTTTTTAATGACAGAGTCGAGTCCTGCCTGAAGCTTGTTCAGGATTTTGGCGCTTCTTTCGAGGGGATAGATGTGGACATCGACCGGGCTGCTGAAGGCGAAGCAATTGACCTCTCCTCTTTTGATGCGTTTTTCAATGCCACTCCAAGTGCGCCGAAGCTGATAAACATTCAAAAAGAGGCGCTGTTGATAGACCTCAAAAGCGAGAGCAGCTTAGGCGAGTATGCGGTAGCATATGGGGCAAATTTCATAAACAACGAGCAGTACGCAAAGGTGCTTGCACGCGTGTATTACACTATCTGGATAAAAGGAAGCAATAATGAAAGATTTTAACAACCTGGACGATTTGAAAGCAGAATTTGACAAGTTTGTCACGGAACGCTGTATCAATGAAGAGCAAAAACAGATTGATGCTGAAGAACAGGGAGAAGAAGAGGCACCGGCTTTTGTAGATGAACTCGCAGACAAGCTGCTCGGACCTGCGCATGCCGGTGTTTACCTCTCGCGTCTTGACATCAAGCGTGTGGCCGAAGCGATCGACGAGTCCCTTCCGATCAAAGAGCGAAAGCGTATGATCAAGTCGCTGATGCGCCACACGACGACAAAAGAGTTTTTGCGCACCGCGTTTGCAGAGTTTTCAAAACATATCAACGGGCGTTTGTCGATCTATCAGGAGCTTGGTGAAAGTTTTCCGGCCTCGAAGTATATCTTTGAGGGCTACACGCTCAAAGCAGAGAAGACAAAAAAGATGTTTGACCGCATTGTGGCCGATTTTGAGGAGTTTGACCCTAAAGAAGATCTCGAACCGGTTCTCTTCTAAGAGACATCGGCCAGGGTGATGGCTATGATTGCTACAGCAAAGGCCAAAGCCGCATACTCGACGCGTTTTATCCTCTTAAAATACCCCTCCAGCACCGGATCGTTCAGATCAGTAAACTTCTTTTGACGGATGTATTTCATCGCCTGCTGAAAACTCTCATCACCGAAATGGATCTTCCATCGGGGCTGTCCTAGACTCTCCCACACTTCTGAATGATTCTCCTGCAAGCGTCTAAAAAAAGCATTTGTTATATAAACATGGACTGAGACCAGGATTAAAAATAAAAGTGAAAAGCTTAAAAATATAATATTTTCCATTTTGTGAGTGTACACTAGAAGCTCTTAAAGTGTTATACTACAGGCACAAAAATTGGAGGGAAATGATGCGCTATGTTAAATTTTTTAATGAACTTTCACTCTCGGATGTCAGCAGTGTCGGCGGAAAAAATGCCTCTTTGGCAGAGATGTACCGCTATCTGACGCCTCTGGGAGTGGAGGTGCCCAACGGATTTGCAGTTACAGCCGAGGCATACCGATATACCCTCCGTCACAACAATCTTGATGCTGAGATTGGCTCTTTGCTTGAAGATCTGGATACCAATGATGTTCAGGCGCTGAGCAGCGCGGGAAAAAAGATACGCGACCTGATTGAGAATGCCTCACTTCCGCCTGATCTTCAAGAAGAGATAGGCAGGGCTTATGAACAGCTCTCAAGCGAGTATGGAGCAGACGTTGCCGATGTCGCGATACGCTCATCGGCAACGGCCGAAGACCTTCCGGATGCCAGTTTCGCGGGCCAGCAGAGCTCCTATCTCAATGTTTCCGGTATAAAAAGACTCACGCAGAGTGTCATTGGCTGCTTCGCCTCCTTGTTCAATGACCGGGCGATCTCGTATCGAAGCAGCAGGGGGTATGATCATTTCAAGGTGGCGCTCTCAGTGGGTGTGCAAAAGATGGTGCGAAGTGACAAGGCCTCGAGCGGGATCATGTTTACCCTCGACACCGAGTCGGGCTCAGACCGGGTAATCCTGATCAACTCCATCTGGGGACTGGGAGAGAATATCGTCGGCGGAAAGGTAAACCCCGATGAGTTTCAGGTCTTCAAACCCACCCTCAAAGAGGGAAAACAGACCATTCTAAAACGCCAGCTCGGTGACAAAACACTAAAACTCATCTACGACGAGAGCGACCTTCGCAATGTGCCGACAAGTGAAGAGGAGTTGAACAGTTTCTCTTTGAGCGACAGCGAGATCATAAAACTGGCTGAGTATGCGATCACGATAGAGGAGCACTACTCCAAAAAAGCAGGCACCTACCGGGCGATGGATGTCGAGTGGGCCAAGGATGGAGATTCTCACAAACTCTTCATCGTCCAGGCGCGTCCCGAGACCGTGCAGAGCCAAAAGTCTCATGAGTTTCGCACAAGCTACAGGCTGCTGCCCAAGGAGGAGAAGAAGGTTCTTGTCAGCGGAAAAGCCGTCGGTGATAAGGTAGGCTTTGGAAAGGTGAAACAGATAAGATCGATGGAAGAGTTCCACCTTTTTAACAAGGGCGATATACTCGTTGCCGACATCACAGACCCGGACTGGGAGCCGATTATGAAGATCTCTTCCGCCCTGGTGACAAACAGAGGTGGGCGCACCTGTCATGCAGCTATCGTGGCCAGAGAGATAGGCATTCCTGCGATTGTCGGCTGCGCAAATGCTACGGAGGTTTTGAACGACGGTATGGAGGTGACGGTTTCTTGCTGCGAAGGCGAGGAGGGGAGAGCCTATGAGGGGGAGGTCCCTTTTGAGGTAGACGAGATCGATCTTAAAGGAATAGAAAAGCCTAAAACAAAGCTCTTCATGAATGTCGGCGATCCCGAGCAGGCTTTCTCTTTGGCGAGGCTTCCCAATGAGGGGGTAGGACTGGCGCGGATGGAGTTCATCATTAACCATTCCGTCAAAGCGCATCCCATGGCCCTTGTTGCCCTGCAAAAGTCACAGAAGGTCGAAGAGGAAGAGACGATCAGAGCACTTTTTAGAGCCTACAAAGACTCCAAAGATTTTTTTATCTCCAAACTCTGCGAAGGCATAGGAACCATTGCCGCGGCCTTTTATCCCAAGCCCGTTATCGTACGGACCAGCGATTTCAAAAGTAATGAGTACAAACATATGCTCGGCGGAGCTGCCTTTGAGCAAGATGAGGAGAACCCGATGATAGGGTTCAGAGGAGCCAGCCGCTATAACAGCGAGCGCTACAAAGAGGCCTTTGGCTGGGAGTGCGAGGCCTTGAAAATCATCCGAGAGGAGATGGGGCTTGACAATGTGAAGATCATGTTTCCCTTTGTCCGTACGCCCCAAGAGGGAAGAGAGGCGATAGAGATCCTTAACGAAAACGCTCTGGTGCAGGGAGTTAATGGACTGGAGGTATACGCGATGTGTGAGATCCCCTCAAATGTTATCCTGGCCGATGAGTTTTTGAAGATCTTTGACGGCTACAGTATCGGCTCGAACGACCTGACACAGCTGGTTTTGGGCGTGGACAGAGGCAGCACTCTTGTCTCGCATATCTTCGATGAACGGGATGAGGCGGTGAGAAGGATGCTGAAAATGGCGATAGAGGCTTGTAAAAAAGAGGGCAAATATATCGGCATCTGCGGCCAAGCCCCCTCCGACTATCCTGAGATCACCCGATTTTTGGTCGAAAATAAAATTGACTCGATCTCTTTGAACCCTGATTCGCTGATGAAGATGACCCAAGTCATACTTGAGATAGAAAAAGAGCTCGAGGGCAAAGCGAAATAAGAAACTTATGCTACCATTTCCCAAATAGAAGAGGAAATTACAGTATGCAATCGAGATTTGATGAGACAGAGGCAAAAAAGCACACAACAGACCTTGAGATGCGGGTCTACACCTCCCGGCTTTTGGGTCAGGATATGGACCTGGTACTGCACGGCGGCGGAAATACCTCGCTCAAGACAGGCGGTTATCTCTATGTCAAAGGCAGCGGTTGGAACCTTGACACGATAGAAGAGGCGGGCTTTCCTGCAGTTGACCTGAAGGTGCTGCAAGAGATGGCAGGGCTGGAGCATCTCAGCGACACGGAAATGGTGGCGCGCCAAAGAGAGGCGCTCAAAGACAAAAGATCTCCAAACCCCTCCATAGAGGCGATCCTGCACGCCATCATCCCCTTTACGTTTGTTGACCATACTCATGCGGACGCCGTGGTGACGATCTCCAATACGCCCGAGGGAAAAAGGCGTTTGCAGGAGCTTTATGGTCCGCAGATGCTCTTGATAGACTATGTCATGCCGGGATTCGTTCTGGCCAAGGCGATCTATGAGCAGACAAAAGGCATTGACTGGTCATCCCTGGAGGGGATCATCCTGCTTAACCACGGCGTTTTTACCTTTGATGATGATGCGAAAAAATCTTATGAGAAGATGATTGCTCTTGTCTCGAAAGCAGAAGAGTACCTCAAACAAAATTCGAAGCAGGTGCTGAGTTTTTCAAAAAGTTTTTGCCTGCTGGATGAATCGTTCACAGAGGAGCTGAAACGCGAGGTGGAAAAACTTCGCGGCAGTGAGATCGTGATGCGTTTTGGTTCAAGCGTAGAGGCTTCAACCTTCTCAAAACTTGACAATCTCGACACTATCTTTAAAAATGGCCCTTTGACGCCTGAGCATGTCATCCGCACCAAGCCCTTTCCTGCGATCATAGAGGAGAACATCAAAGAGGGTCTGGATGCCTTTGTCGAACGTTACAAAAACTATTTCAAAGCCCATGCCAAAGAGGAGATAATGCTCGACCCCGCGCCGCGCTATGCCATCATCAAAGGAGTGGGGTTTGTGACTTTCGGAAAAGATGAAAAAGAGACGGATATCATCTTTGATATCGTCTCCCATACCATCCATGCGATGACACTGGCGCAAAATCTCGGCGGGTGGAAGAGTCTAAGCCCTAAGGATATCTTCGATATGGAGTATTGGGAACTCGAGCAGGCGAAGTTGAGGAAAAAATAGATGCTGGACTTTATAAAAGACTTTCAAAGCACTGCTATAGCGACACTGGACGAGAAGGGACTCCCTTTTTCTTCCTATGCTCCCTTCGTTCATCACAAACATAGGTTCTACATCTTTATCAGCGATGTGGCCAAACATGCCCAAAATCTCAGAAAACGGCCAAATGCCTCCCTTCTTTTTATTGAAGACGAGTCAAAGAGCGAACAGATCTTCGCCCGCAAACGCATCTCTTTGCAGTGCAGTTCGCAACTGATTAGACGCGATGATATGTATTTTGAAGAGGTGATGGGAATATTTAAAACAAGGTTTTCAGCAGATATGGTGAACATGCTGATGGGAATGGCGGATTTCAACCTCTATGAACTCTCTACAGACTACGGCGAGGCCACCTTTGGTTTTGGAGAGGCCTACCGTATCGGCGGAGAGCACATGGAAGAGCTGCTAAGCCGCCAAGGCGGAAGCGGCCACAAGAAGTCTTAGCCTAAGACTTCCAACTCGTCAGTATACTTTTCAAGGCAGTATGGCTCGAAGCTCGACTTGTAGATCGCGTAGTGTGCGGAGGCCTTGTGGCCGTCAAGGGCTTTTTCGTCTCTCCAGGTCTCTACGGCCATGAACTTCTCCGGCTTATTCTCATACTGAAATATCTCGTAAAAGAGGCAGCCATCTTCGGCTTTTGAAGGTGCTACCATAGCGCTCAAAAGTCCTTTCATCTTTGCGATGCCATCAGGTTTGGCGATAAATGTTACTCTCTTGGTTATTGTCATTTCTGTCCTTTTGTATTTAAAATTATAGCCCGGGGGCCTTCCACATTGAAGTGGTGATTTTCTTGTCGACGAGTTGAAGCTGCAGAGCATAGGCCTCTTTCCATTTTCCGGCAAGCTCTTGGTAGAGCGGAGCCTTGGTGGCATCGGGTGTGTAGCTCTTTTCCCACTGTACAAAAGCCTTGGCGGCCTGGGAGATGGAGTCATACTCGCCCGTCGCCACACCGCAGGCAAAGGCACCGCCCAGGGCAGTCGCTTCATTGACACGCGGGATGCGGATCTCTTTTTGGGTGACGTCGGCCAATATCTGTGACCAGAGCGGACCCTTTGAAGCCCCTCCTGCGAAGGTAATCGTGTCGGTATGCACCCCCGTAAAGGCAAAAATAGACTCCAGGTTTAGCATAGAGACAATGGCCGCATTTTCCTGCAAAGAGCGGAACATGGCGGCCTTGGAAGAGTTCCGGGTGTCAAGCGAAAGGTTTAGAAATGAGGGGGCGGCATGGTACCATTTGCCGTAGTGCATCGCATCGGAGAAGATCGGCAGGATGCCGTGCGAACCGGCAGGCACCTTGGAAGCGAGCTCTTCAAGAAGTGCATAAGGGTCGATGCCCCTTCTTTTTGCCTCTTCTACCTCAGACGCGCAAAAGACGTCTCTGAACCAGCGCATCACCATCCCGGAAAAAAAGCTGATCCCCTCGGCCTGCGATATCCCCTCGATGACATGGGGATTGATGCGGATATCCATATTCGGATGGGTGAGGGGCTTGTCCATATTGACTAGCTGCTGCCAGAAGGTGCCGCCGAGTATGGCGACTTGATTTTTTTCTACGACGCCCAGTCCGGCAGAACCCAGCTGAACATCGCCCCCGCCCATGATGACAGGCGTTCCCTGAGCCAGGCCTGTCTGCTCGGAGGCCAGCGCGGTCACTTCGCCGATCGGCGTGCCTGTCTCATAGACCACAGGAAAGATCTCATCGTTTAGACCCACCTTTGTAGCCATGGATTTGTCCCACTGGCGGCTTGTCAGTGAAAAGATGCCCGTCGTTCCGGCGTTGGAGGGGTCGGTTGCAATGACATGGGAGAGCTTGGCCAGTACCCAGTCGCTTATCATGGAGATATGCGCCGTCTTTTCATAAAGAGAGGCTTTGTTGTTTTTGACCCAGAGCAGTCGGGGAAGGGCGCCCAGAGCGAAGGTCTGCCCGCTTTTGCTGTAAAACTCTTTTTCCAAACCGGGGTAAGTCGCGTTGAGATAGGCGACTTCTTTGTCGGCGCGTGCATCGACATTGGCAACAGCGAAGAGCTCATTCTGCTCTTTGTCGTAGAGAACGATGCCTTCGCGCATGCTGGTGGCAGTAACAGCCTTGATCTGGCGGGCATCTATGCGGGCATTGGCAATCGCACCTTGGATACATGCGCAGATTATCTTCCAGTTGGCCTGGGTGTCAAACCCCATGGAATTATTTACACCCTCTTCGGCGAGATGCGTCCACTCCTGCGCGCAGAGTCCGACCTGAGTGCCAAGGGTGTCAAAAATGATAGCGCGGCCGCTTCCCGTACCTGCATCAACCGTCAGAAAATATCCCATGTAATCTCCTTTATTGCTTCTATTTTCATACAATTAGCCCTTATAGACCTTTTCAAAAGCGTCTTGGTTCCACGAGCGCAGAACCTTTCCTTTGACAAGCAGAAGCGGGATCTTTTTTCCGCCGAGGCTTAAAAAGCGCTTTTCTGCGTCCCTGGATCTTTCCAGGCTGTGTTCTTTAAACTTGATCTTGTGCATCTGCATGTAGATCTTTGCGTCCTGGCAGTGGGGGCAGAAGCTGGCGGTAAAAATCTCTACTATAGCCGCTGCTGAGCCGCTGCTCTTTGTACTCTGTGTGTTTTTTTGACTTTTGGCGGGGGCTTTGTTCGGGCTGCGGCGCGCCATCAGGCAGCTCCGAGATATAAAAATAGCAGCTTCATCACCAAGGCGCTCAATATTCCCGCAGCCACGCCGGCAACAACATCGTCGCCCATGACGCCGATTCCGCCAGAGACTTCCCTGTCGATACGGCCGATGACAGAGGGTTTAAAAATGTCAAAATAGCGAAAGAAGACAAAGCTCAAAAGAACCGCGAGCCAGAGTGTCCACTGCGTTTGCCATTGCGCATAAGCCTCTAAAGGGATCTGCGTCAAAGGTGAAATCGCAATGCTCAGACTGATCCACATTCCCGCAAGCTCGTCGATGACGATGTGCTTGTTGTCATGTAGGCCGCCTTTGGCCTCATAGCTGTTGACCATCTTGTAGCCCGCAACAGTGGCAAGAAGCGCGCCCAAAAAGAGGGTGGTCGAGTCTAAAAAAGCAAGTATAAGCAGGCCTAGCAAGAGGGCGACAACAGAGCCTACGGTTCCCGGTGCTTTGGGTGACATCCCGCTATAGCCGAGGGTTAGAAAAAACCAATTCATTAAAATTCCTTTTTTTAGTTTTACGTCAGTGAGGTGGTCTGGTAGAGTTTCATCAGTTCGATATAGAAATCTTTTTCATTATGCTCTTCGAGCAGTCCTGCGATGGGCAGAATGTCATAATAGAGCTTTTCAAGGTTTTTAAAGCGATTTGGAAAAAGCTTGGAGAGGATCAGGGCCGAGATCTCTTTACGCATCAGTACCGCAGGCGGAAGCAGGCCGAGTTTGAGCAGCTCTAAAATCGAGTCGGAGTGGTAGGAGATGTGGTGGTGCTGCCCGTGCGGACAGGTCTGGGTGGAGACAAGAGTCTTACAGTCGTTGCAGTAGACATACTCGGCCGAGATATTGATCTCAATATTTATGCCGACGAGTTTGTCGACAATGGATTTATGGGTATTCTGGTCATAATACATTCCCACACCCGCGTGATTTTGCCCGATCGTTAGACGGTTGCAGCCGTAGTTTTTGGCGACGATGGCGTCAATCAGGACCTCATTGTAGCCCGCAAAGACATACGAGCTCTCCAAAGGGATCAAAACGACACGGTTCTTTGGCAAGTAGTGGTTGATAAAATAGATCAGACTCTCATGGCGAGTTTCAAAAAGCAGATCTTTTTCATGGTAGGGTTTGAGCAGAAAGATAACGACCAGGTCGGTCTTTTCGAGGGTCTGGCGTATGAGACGCTCGTGTGCGCGGTGCAGAGGATTTGCCGCCATCATAATAGCTGTAGTGTGCTGCGCACTGATGCGTGCCTTGGACTCGTCGATGATCTTTTTGCTCTCATCAAGCGTTCTGTGCTCGATCTCGTATTTGCCGCTGATAGCATACTTTCCGAGACGTTTGAAGGTTCTTTCTACGCCGGGATGGGAGAGGTCGTCTGTGCCATAGATCTGGCGCACGCGTTCGCGAGGATTGATCTCAAAGATCTCTTCGACGATGATGTAGCCAAAATGCTCGTTCTCAACGACAAGTGTCAGCTCATCGCCTTTTTTGGCGTTTTTCAGAATCTCTTCATTCTTTTTGCCGCTGGGAGAGAGAATAAAAGGGAAGGGAAATGTTTTTCCGTTGATCAGACCTGTCTTGATGACTTCGAGGGTCTGTGCCTTATTCATAAGCTCCGTTACAGGAGCAAGCAGACCGGATTTGACGAGACAAAGTGCCGATGCAGCCTCGTTGTCAAGATGGAGTTCGTTACTTTTTCTTGATGATTCCATATTTCTTTCTCTTTTCCCATAAGCTTTTTCGAGATATCCCCAGTTTTTTAGAGAGTTCTGTGTCGGGGAATTTATGTTGATAATTTAACACAATATATTTGACATAGTCCTCGATCGGAAGGATATCGCCTTGTTCGATGACCTTGTTGTCACTTTTCATCTCAACTGTCTTGTAAGGGACCTCTTCTAAGATATCCGTACTGGAGACAATCACGCTCTTTCCTTCGATCAGATCAAGGAAGGGTTTTTTGTCCTGCTTTTTAAGCGTCTGAAAATCGGTGACATAGGTCAGACGTTCAGGATTGAGGTTTGCGATCTCATCCATGCTGCGCATCGTTGCCAAAGAGATAAAGTGCAGCGGCGCGTTGCAGCGGCTGAGAAGTTTGAAGGCAAAGGCATCTGCATATTTTTGATAGTTCGAGAAGACAAAGATCGGAAGGTCCGCTTTTTGAAAGTCGCACTCCACATTTACCGACTGGAAAGAGTGCTCGATATAGCGTTTGAAGGTGGAGTTTTGGCGTTTGAGCTGTTCGTAGTCCTGGAAGTGGTCGATCTTGCGGATAAGCTCTTCTATCATAAAAGGCTTTAAGATGTAGTCTTTGGCTCCGGCTTTAAGGGGCTTTGAAACGGTGTCGTTGCTCACATAGGAGATCATCAGAATAACGACGGCAGTTTTGTACGCATCGATAACAGGATAAAAATCCTGTCCCGAGATATTTGTTGACAAGAGGACGACATCATAAGGCTCGTTTCGCAGAGCGTCTTTTGTTGTAGAGGCAAGGTCACAGGTGTGGCCAAGATCGCTGAGTTTTGCAGCAATGCTTTGCGCAAGATAGATTTCATTTTCGATAATCAAAATTTTCATATAGTTGTCCAGTCGAGGTATTTCACACTTGCGCTGCTCTGTACGGCAACGCCTTCTTTGCGGCCTGTAAAGCCAAGTCCTTCGGTTGTTGTTGCTTTTATGTTGCATAAAAACGGTTCGATTTCCAAGATAGCTGCCAGAGTACGACGCATCTGCGTCTTATACTCGCTTAGCCGCGGTGTTTCAGCAATGATGGTAATATCGACGTTGACGATAGTAAACCCGCAGTGGTGCAGGCGATTGACTGTCTCTTTGAGTAGAAGTTTTGAGTCTATACCTTTATATCCCGCGTCGCTGTCTGGAAAGAGTGTCCCGATGTCACCCATTCCCGCCGCGCCCAAAAGTGCATCAATAAGCGAATGGATGGCGACATCGCCGTCACTGTGCGCCTTGAAGCCGAAATTAGAGTCGATCTGCACGCCGCCTAAAAACATAGGTTTTCCCTCTTCAAAGGCATGCACATCAAAACCGTTTCCTATCAGCGTATCGGATGAGGGCGGTCGCAGGCAGGGTATGTTTTTCATGTCGCTGATGCGGGTGAGTTTATGCGCCGACTCGTCACCCTCTACCTCAAAGCGTGTCTTGCCAAAGGCAAGAATTGCGCTGCTTTCGTCCGTGTACTCCTCTGTCGTATTAAGCGCTTCTTTTAAGACAGAGCTTTTGGAGAGCTGCGGTGTTTGGATACGCTTGAGTTTCTCTCTGTCGATAGTGCGACCATCAAAACTGACCGTGTCATTCATGCCCAGAACAGGGATGATGCAGTCGGCTTTCTCTTTGGCCCCCATGAGTCTCATAATAAGATCTTTCGGAGGGCAGGATCTGGCGATGTCGCTGACCATTACGTAAGGGGTGCTGACATGAGAAAGTGCATTTTTTAAGGAGGCCTGACGTGTCTGGCCTCCTTCTACTATGGTGTGCTCACAAAAAGAGCGCATGTACGCGATCTCGTCTTTGTGTGCGGTAATAATGACCTTTGAAAAAATATTCAAATTTGTAAACTCGTTTGTAACAAAATGCCACAATGGTTGGTGACCAATGCGAAGCCACTGTTTTTTCACAGGAGAGGTAAAACGTGCCGAATTCCCTGCAGCAAGCAAAATGAGTGTTAAATCGGACAAAATTGCTCCTATTTGTAACATGTGTTACGAAATTATACATATAAAAAGCTTTTTTTTAACTTGTTTGTGTTACATTTCGAAAAATAGGCAAGGGAAATAAAAAACTTTTCAATGCCTGTATATGTAAGGCAGATCTGGCTTTCTTAAGTAGAGGTAAAATGCTTTTGCTGAATGATTGTTATTACGAAATACTTACAATAAGATGTGTAGTATTGCCTTAGTAATTTAGGAGAATATTTATGAGAACTCAATGGCTTAAAGAACGTGAAAATGATAAAGTTCGTACGCAGATGTACTATGCAAAACAGGGTGTTATCACGCAAGAGATGAGGTACGTCGCTGAACTTGAAAAACTTGAGCCTGAACTGGTGAGAAGTGAAGTTGCCCGCGGTCGTATGATCATTCCGGCAAATGTCAACCACAAAAATCTTGAGCCAATGGCAATCGGTATTGCTGCAACGTGTAAGATCAATGCCAATATCGGTTCTTCTGCGCTCGCATCAGATGTCTCCGAAGAGATCGACAAAATTGTTGTATCTCAAAAATACAAGGCAGACACGGCGATGGACCTCTCTACCGGAGGCGATCTGGATGATATCCGTCGTCACGTCATTGCCAACTCAAAAATCCCGATCGGTACGGTGCCTATCTATCAGATCTTGCATGATGTCAACAACAAGATTGAAGACCTTACCATAGAGAAGATGCTTGAAGTCCTCGAGCGCCAAGCACAGCAAGGTGTTTCGTACTTTACGATCCACGCCGGCTTTTTGCTTGAGACAATGCCGAAGGTAGCAAAACGCAAGATGGGAATCGTCAGCCGCGGCGGCTCCTTGATGGCGGCATGGATGATGCACTACCATAGAGAAAACCCGTTTTATACAGCATTTGACGAGATCTTGGAGATTTGTGCAAAGTATGATGTTTCCCTCTCCCTGGGCGACTCTTTGCGTCCGGGATGTCTGGCAGACGCCTCGGATGAAGCGCAGCTGGGCGAGCTGAAGGTCCTTGGGGATTTGACACTTCGTGCCTGGGAAAAAGATGTGCAGGTCATGATCGAAGGTCCGGGTCACGTTCCGATCAATCAGATCGAACGAAACATGAAGATACAGCGTGAGCTTTGTCATGAAGCGCCGTTCTATATCCTCGGCCCTTTGGTAACGGATATTGCAGCAGGTTATGATCACATCAGTTCAGCTATCGGCGCTGCGGTCGGCGGATGGCATGGGGCTTCAATGTTGTGCTACGTGACGCCAAAAGAGCATTTGGGTCTTCCTAATGCCGAAGATGTTCGCGAAGGGATTATCGCCTATAAGATCGCGGCCCATGCAGCAGATATTGCCCGCGGCCGTACGGGAGCCCGCGATATTGATGATGCGATGAGCGACGCGCGCTATACCTTTGACTGGGAAAAACAGTTTGAACTGGCCCTTGACGGTGACAGAGCGCGTGAGTACCATGATGAGACACTGCCTCAGGATGTATTCAAAGAGGCAGAGTTTTGTTCGATGTGCGGACCAAAGTTCTGTTCTTACAAGATCACACAGGAGATCATGGATAACCCTGACTCTCTGGCTTGGATCGCAGAAGCTGCCGCAGCGCAGAACACAGAAAAAGAGTTAAAACTCGCACAATAAGTTATGCAGACAAGAAATGCTTTGAACGGCAGCGTCCGTAAAAAGTGCGGCATTTTATGCCGGAAATCTTATAAAAGGAAAAATTAAATGACAGAAAATATCGTAAAAGATGCATTGTCAAAAGTTCAGTATCCCGGGTTCACCAAGGATATCGTTGCCTTTGGTTTTGTAAAAAGCATTCAGATCGAGGGCACAAGGGTAAATGTTGATGTTGAAGTAACATCCTCTGCACCTGAAGTCGCGCAGCAGATCATAGACGAGGCAACAACGGAACTGAAAATGGCCGGCGCATCTGATGTGACTGTGCGTATAAATGCTCCAAAACTGCCAAGAGAGAGCTCTTCTAAGGGAAAAAACATTGCACCTCAGGTCAAGAACTTTATCATGGTAAGTTCGGGCAAGGGCGGAGTAGGCAAGTCGACTACATCGGTTAACCTTGCTATAGCACTCGCGCTTCAGGGCAAAAAAGTCGGACTTTTGGATGCCGATATTTATGGTCCAAATGTACCGCGCATGTTGGGCCTTGAGGGCATCAAGCCGGAGATTGAGGGAAATAAAGTCATGCCGCTGAAAGCTTACGGCATCGAAGTGATGTCTATGGGTTCGCTGATGGAAGAGGGTCAGTCGCTGATCTGGCGCGGTGCTATGATCATGAAGGCGATCGAGCAGTTCTTGCGTGACATCTTGTGGTCAGAGCTTGACTGTCTGGTCATCGATATGCCTCCGGGAACGGGCGACGCGCAGCTTACATTGGCACAGTCTGTTCCGGTAACAATGGGCGTAACGGTAACCACACCTCAAATGGTTTCACTCGATGACTCGCGCCGTTCACTTGACATGTTCAAAAAACTGCATATCCCGATAGCGGGTATCGTAGAAAATATGTCAGGCTTTATCGCTCCGGATACGGGCGTTGAGTATGATATCTTCGGCAAGGGGACAACTGAGCCGATGGCAAAAGAGTTCAACACCGAGATCATCGCGCAGATCCCAATCGAGCCGGCTATCCGTACAGGCGGGGATGAGGGCAAACCGATCACCTTCGCAAAACCCGATTCCGAGACGGCCAAGCGCTTTATGAAAGCCGCTGAGGCGATCTGGATGAAGATCGAGAAGATCAACGAAGAGGGCGGGGTTGACAATCAGGCGATCCAGCCTACCACCGCTCCCGGTGTCTCTGCCTGCTCAACAGCAGCAGCGCCAAAGCCTCAGGCAGCACCTGAACAAAACGCAGGAAGCTGCGGTACAGGCTGCGGCTGTCACTAATACATAAAAACTCTCTTCGGAGAGTTTATCTTCTTCTGTGAAAAACTCCCTCAAACACTCTTTATCATACTTCTTGCCATCATAATATCAGGGTTCTAAAAAAAGGCTTCTTTATACCAAACTACTACAGGGCACCTCTAAAAATCCCAGTTGCCTTCAGCGATAGAGAGATGTTCACAATCAAGGCGACCCTTTGAAGCCTTAGCCATAGCTAAGGCAAGAAGGGGCAACGCGGAGTGTGGGCATCTCTCTATCGCCCGCAGG